>NZ_OY760065.1:350747-691495 GCF_963662885.1 uncultured Pseudodesulfovibrio sp. | reverse complement strand
ACCTGGCCAGCCTGCCGTTGGCGGTCAATGTCCAGTGTCATTCCCAGCGCCACGAGGAGGTCGTACTGTAATGGCTGAATACAAGCTGAACACGCCGTTGACGGACGAGGATATCGAAACAGCTCAAGGCCGGGGGACGTGGTATTCCTGACCGGGATCATCTATTCCGCGCGCGACGCGGCCCACAAGAAACTGGTGGAACTGCTGGACGCGGGCAAGGACCTGCCTTTCGAGCTGGAAGGGTCGGCCATCTACTATGTCGGACCGAGCCCGGCGCCTCCGGGCCGTCCCATCGGCTCGGCCGGACCGACCACTTCCTACCGCATGGACACGTATGCGCCCAGGCTCCATTCGCTGGGCATGAAAGCGTCCATCGGCAAGGGCAAACGCTCGGATGAAGTCAAGGCGGCCATGAAGGAATACAAGGGCGTCTACTTCGGGGCCACCGGCGGTGCCGGCGCGCTGCTCTCCAATTCCATCGTGGAGTCCACGGTCATCGCATTCGAGGAACTGGGACCCGAAGCCGTACGCGAAATGAAAGTCAAGGATTTCCCGCTGCTGGTCATCAACGACTGCCATGGCGGTGAATTATACGTCAAACCGAAACTTGACACTGCCGATTAATTGATTCACGAAAGGGGCGGAACGCAGTGCGTTCCGCCCCGATTTGCAGACCGCGTCGGGGAGGTTTAAGTCCAGGATATCAGAGGTTTATCATGGAACATGCGTATTTCGAAAATGTGGAAAATCACGAAGAGGCCAAGAAGAATGAGAACATCTACACTCCGTACCCCGGTGCGGATGAAAAGTACGATGACGGTTCTGATTGGCGGCTTTACAATCCCGACAAATATCGCGACCCGAATTGGTCTCCGGATAAGGAATAAAATAAAAGGGGCCTCGCGGCCCCTTCTTCTTTGTTCCATATCTACTTGATTTGGATGGCTTTATAGCTTTTCTCTCGACGGTGTCATCTCTTGTCGCCTAGTCGGCGAACATCATGTCGAAACGGCTGCGTCCCTGCGGGCCCGTAGCCTTGATCTCCTGTAGTGCCCTGTTGAGCCTGTGGATCAGCTGGTCGTCGGTATCGCGGCTGAAGGCGAAATAAAGGGACTCCTCGTCGAAAGTGAAGTATACGGTGAAGTCTTCCGGATCGAGCCCCATGCCCGCCAACTGCGTCGCCGCCCCGAGTTCCGTGGACGCGAACAGGTCCGCCTCTCCGTTGTCGAGTCTGCGCAGGGCCTGGACATGGCTTGGGCTGCGCAACAGGCTCTCCTCGTTCATCCCGCCCGAAAGAAGGGTCTTTTCCGGCCTGCTCCAGCGCACGGTGGCGATACGGTAATCCTTGAGTTGTTCCCTGGTGGGGATAAAGAGCTTGTCCCGCTTGCGACCGATGAGCACGATGCGAGCCGTGGTCACCGGGCCGACCCATTTGTAAAGGTGTTCGGTCCGGACGTTTCGCTGGGCGTTGAGGAGGATACGCTGCGTCTGTCGGGCCGCGCTCTCGTAGCCGTATGCCCATGGAGTCAGCCTGATTTCGCTGTCTTCCAGGGGAGTGCCGCACATATCCATAATGGTGGTCAGGGTGGATACAGCCATCCCTTTGACGGTCAGGCCGCTGCTCACGCAGTAGGGCGGGTAGGGCGCTCCCATGGCGATGAAATCCCCGGCACGCGCGGACGGCGCGGCGCTCAGGCTCATGATGAGGAAAAGCGTAATGGAGAGTATTCGTTTCATGGTATCCTTGTGACCGCCTTTTACTAGCAAATCCCCCCTTGGTAAGCAATATTCATTCCATGTGCCGGTTGCCCGGTTCGCCGTATTGTCTGGGTTTTTAGGTACATCGGCCTTGACTCTTTTCTGGTAATAGTTATCTTTAATTTGCATAAGCCGTCATCCCCGGCCGGAGCGTTTCCAGCCAAAGGGTGATGGTCGGACCGCATGGTACATGCATATTCTCCTCTTCTTGCCCCCTGAGGACCGGATTGATCCCCGGTCCTCTTCTTTTGTATCCTGAAAAGATGGACCGCCGAGCCGCGCACCCTCTTGCAAGGGAACGCCTTTCAGAGTATCCCAAGTGGCTTGAAGGAGAAAATCATGTCCCAAAATTTTGCCCGGAGGATGAGCACGGTTCACCGCTCTTTCATTCGGGAGATTCTGAAAGTCACGGCTGATCCGGAAATCATTTCCTTTGCGGGCGGTCTGCCCAACCCCGAACTCTTTCCCGTCTCCGCCATGGATGCGGCTGCCCACGAGGTCTTCAAGGACATCGGGGCCAGCGCCCTGCAGTATTCGACCACCGAGGGCGATGCAGGATTGCGGGCCATCATTGCCGAGCGATACCTGAAGCGCGGTCTGACCGTGGACCCGGACACCATTTTGGTGACCACCGGTTCCCAGCAGATTCTCGACATCTGCGCCAAGGTCTTCATGGACAAGGAGAGCAAGGTCGTCATCGAGCGGCCCGGCTATCTCGGAGCCATTCAGGCCTTTTCCCTGTTCGAGCCGGAATTCGTCACCATCTCCCTGGAGGATGACGGTCCGAATCTCGAGGAACTGGAGGCTGCGTTCAAGGACGGAGCCAAGTGTTTCTACGCGGTGCCCAACTTCCAGAACCCGTCCGGCGTGAGCTACTCTCTGGAGAAGCGCAAGGCTGTTGCGGCCCTGGCCGACCGTTACGATGCGCTTTTCGTCGAAGACGACCCCTACGGTGAGTTGCGGTTTCTGGGCGAAGATCTCCCCAGCGTCTTTTCCTTCTGTGAGAAGAAAGGGCTGCTGTGCGGTTCGTTCTCCAAGATCGCCGCGCCGGGCTTCCGCATCGGCTGGGTGGTCGCCCCGCAGAAGGACATCTACGACAAGCTGGTCATCGCCAAACAGGCGGCCGACCTGCACACGTCCACCGTGGCCCAGGCGATCATGCGCCGTTATCTCGAGACCAACGACATCGAGTCGCACGTTGCCCTGATCAAGGAGCGTTACGGTCGCCAGCGCGAATGTATGGTGGAGATGATCGGCAAGTATTTCCCGGAAGAAGTGACCATCACCCGCCCCGAGGGCGGCATGTTCCTGTGGGTGACCATGCCCGAAGGCTGTTCGAGCATGGATCTGTTCGACATGGCCATCAAGGACAAGGTGGCCTTTGTGCCCGGCAGGCCGTTCTTCGTGGACGGTTCGGGTGAGAACACCCTGCGCCTGAACTTCTCCAATTCGGACGAAGCCCGTATTGAGGAAGGCATCAAGCGGCTCGGCAAGTCCATCGCTTCTTTCCTGAAGTAACGCCGCGGGCGTGAGGGACGTCCACGGCTCAAGATACCAAGGATGAGTTTTATGTCTCAGCACATTGTTATTATCGGCGGAGTGGCGCTCGGGCCCAAGGCCGCCTGTCGTTTCAAACGGTTGGAGCCCGAATCCAAGGTAACCATGATTGACCAGTCGTCCATGATCTCTTATGGCGGCTGCGGCATCCCTTATTACGTGTCCGGCGACGTGTCGGATGCGTCGGAGCTGTGCACGACCAGCTTCCACATGCTGCGCGACCCCAAGTTCTTCAAGGAAGTCAAGGGTGTTGATGCCCGTATCCTGACCAAGGCCATGCGCATCGACCGTGAAAACAAATGCGTTGAGGTGGAGAACGTCCAGACCGGCGAGAAGGAGTCCATCTCCTATGACAAGCTGGTCATCGCCACCGGCGCGTCCCCGCGCAAGCTGGGCCTGCCCGGCGAGGATCTGAAGGGCGTCAACTACGTTGCCAACCCCGGCGACGCCACCCGCATCCGCGAGGCCATCTCCAAGGGCCAGGTGGGCAACGCCGTGATCATCGGCGCGGGCTTCATCGGTCTGGAAATGGCCGAGGCCTTCGCCGACATGTGGGGCGTGGAGACTTCAGTGGTGGAGATCATGGACCAGATCATGCCCCGCCTGGTAAGCCCGACCCTGGCCACCATGGGCCGCAAGCACATGGAGGAGAACGGGGTAACCTTCTATTTCGGCGAGACCGTCAAGGCCATCGAGGGCGAGAACGGCGTGGTCAAGCGCGTGGTCACCAGCGAGCGCGTGCTCGAGGCGGACGCCGTGATCATCTCTGCGGGCGTAATCCCGAACTCGGATATCGCAAAGGACGCCGGCCTGAACGTGCATGAGCGCGGCGGCGTGTACGTGGACGAGTTCATGCGCACCAACGACCCTGACATCTATGCGGGCGGAGACTGCTGCATCGTCCCGAATCTGGTCACCGGCAAGGACGCCTTTCTGCCGCTGGGCTCCATGGCGAATCGCCAGGGCCGCATCATCGGCACCAACCTGGCGGGCGGCGCGGCCAAGTTCGACGGCGTGGTAGGCTCGTTCGTGGTCAAGCTGTTCGAGACCTCCATGGCGGGCACCGGTTTGAGCCTGGATTCCGCCAAGGCCGCCGGGTTCGACGCCATGTCCGTGCTGCTGATCCAGTTGGACAGGGCGCATTTCTATCCGACCAAGGAGCTCATGACTCTTGAAATGGTCGTGGACAAGCCCACCCGCCGCGTGCTCGGCGTACAGGGCTTCGGTTCCTCGGGCGATGCCATGGTGGGCCGTATCAACGCGGTGGCCGCCATCCTCAAGTCGTCTCCGACCATTGACGACGTGTCCAACATGGAGCTGGCCTATTCCCCGCCGTTTGCCGCGGCCATGGATATCCTGAATACCCTGGCCAACCTCGCGGACAACGCTCTTGCCGGTATCAACCGGGGCGTGGGGCCTGCCGGTTTCAAGGAGTTGTGGGACAACCGTGAAAAGGACGCCTGCTTTTTCCTGGACTGCCGGGAGAAGGGCGATGCCGAGCCGTTCATGGAGCGCAATCCCGAGTTCTGGCACAATGTCCCGCAGGGCGAGATTTACGACCGCCTGGACGAGATCCCCAAAGACCGGCCCATCGTGCTGGTCTGCAACACCGGGGCCCGTTCCTACGAGGCGCAGATCATGCTCGATGCGAAGGGCTACAAGGATGTGACCAACATCCACGGCGGCATGGCGTCCATCAAGAAGTACGGTATCGACCTCTAGACCGGAAACATGACAAGCGCTGGAGGCGGCGTGCGGTTCCTGATCGTCGACGATGACGAGAGCATACACCTCTTTCTGCAGGTTATCCTGGCCCCTTATGGGGAGTGCGCCACGGCCTCGACCGGCGATCGTGCGGTGGAGATGTTTGTCGAAGCACGGGATAACGGCCAGCCGTTCGACGTGGTCCTGATGGACATTCTCATGCCTGGCATGGACGGCCATCAGGCGTCGGAGCTGATGCGCGCGAAAGAGCAGGAGGACGGCGTGGCCGAGGCCGACAGCTTCAAACTGGCCATGATCACCTGCATGGTGGACGACACCAGCATCGACAAGGCGTTCTTCAACGCCCGGGCGAGCGTCTACATCGTCAAGCCCCTGGACCGGCACAAGGTGATCAGCGAGCTCAAGGAGCATGGCATCATCTAACCAGCCTCAATACGATAGATAAGAAAACGGCGTACCCGAGAAGGTACGCCGTTTTTTTTATTTAACGACTCATAGCTGGCGATCCCGCGATGCGTCACCCAAAGTTTGGGAAAGGAGAGGGTGATGGAGACGGGGGGAAGGGGATAGGGACAACCCTTTTCAAAGGGTTTCCTTCTCCCCTTCCCCCGGCAGCCGGAGGCCTATATACGGCCTTCTTCAACGCCGTGGCAGGCGACCACGGTGCCGTTATCCAACGTCCGCTGCTTGGGAATTTCCCTGGTGCAGCGTTCGTTGGCGTGTTGACACCGGCCATGGAAGACACAACCGGTGGGCAGGTTGATGGGGGTGGGCACGTCGCCGGACAGCTTGACGTGTCCTCCGGCCTTGCCGCCGAGCCGGGGAATGGCGGACAGCAGGGCCTGGGTATAGGGATGCTTGGGGCTGGTGAACAGCTCCTTGGCCGTGGCCAGCTCGCAGACGCATCCGAGATACATGACCAGCACGCGGCTGGAGATGTGTTCGACAACGCTCAGGTCGTGGCTGATGAACAGATAGGTCAGTCCGCGCTGTTCCTGGGCGTCCATGAGCAGGTTGAGGATCTGGGCCTGAATGGACACGTCGAGCGCGGCGATGGGTTCGTCGGCCGCAATGAATTCCGGGTCGAGAACCAGGGCGCGGGCGATGGAGATACGCTGGCGCTGGCCGCCCGAGAACTCATGCGGGAAGTTGGTGGCCCATACCGGGTCCACGCCCACCTGAAGCATGACCTCGGCCACGCGGTCGCGGACTTCGTCGCGGGTCATGTCCGGGTTGTGGAAGCGGACCGGCTCCTCCAGGATCTGGCGCACGGTCATGCGCGGGTTGAGCGATGCGTACGGGTCCTGGAAGACCATCTGCATCTTGGTCCGGTAAGGGAGCATCTTGGTGGAGCTGAGGTTGTCGATGCGTGCGCCGCGGTAGTGAATCTCACCCTTGTTGGGGCGATACAGCCCCATGACCGTGCGGGCCAGGGTGGATTTGCCACAGCCGGACTCGCCGACCACGCTCAGGGTTTCGCCCGCCTGGACTTCCAGGGAGACGCTGTTGACCGCCTTGACCACGGTCTTCTTGCGGCTGAGTTTGCCGCCGGTGAACCGAATCTGGTCGATGACCGAGCCGGATATGTCGAAGTGTTTGTCGATGTCCTTGACTTCGAGGATGGCACTCATGGCTACTTGCCTCCTTCGCATTCGAAACAGGCGACCTGGGTGCCGCATGCGACTTCGCTGAGTTTGGGGATCTCGGTCTTGCAGCGCTCGGTGCACACGGTGCAGCGCGGCTCGAAGGGACAGCCCTTGGGCATGTTCAGCAGGGAGGGCATCATGCCGGGAATCTGGTTGAGCCGCCTCTCGCCTCCCGCCATCTGCGGCAGGGCCTGGATAAGTCCCTTGGTGTAGGGATGCTGCGGGTTGGAGATCAGCTGGTCGGCCTTGCCCAGTTCAACCACCTTGCCGGCGTAGAGCACGGCGATGCGCTGGGTGACCTCGGAGACAACGGCCAGATCGTGGGTGATCAGGATCAGGCCCATGTTCTCCTTCTCGCAGAGTTCCAGGAGCAGATCCATGATCTCGGCCTGGATGGTCACGTCGAGGGCGGTGGTGGGCTCGTCCGCAATGATCAGCTTGGGGCTGGTCAACAGCGAGATGGCGATGACGATGCGCTGGCGCATGCCGCCCGAGAACTCGTGCGGGTACTGCTTGAGCCGTTTCTCCGGGGAGGGGATGTAGACCTTGCGCAGCTTGTCCAGACAGATGGCCTCGGCTTCCTTGTCCGAGACCTTCATGTGCGCCAGGATGGTTTCCTTCATCTGGGTGCCGATGGTCAGGACCGGGTTGAGCGTCATCATCGGATCCTGGAAGATCATGGAGATGTCGTTGCCCCGGATATGGCGCATCTGGTCCGCGTTGAGCTTGGTCAGGTCCCGGCCGTCGAAGAGTATCTGGCCGCCGGTGATTCTGCCGGGTTTGGAGATGAGGTTGATGAGCGAGAAGCCGAGCACGGATTTGCCCGCGCCGGACTCGCCGACAATGCCGAGGCGTTCGCCTTTATTGATGACCAGGCTGACGTCGCGTACGGCCCGGACAGTGCCGGAGCGCAGGGCGAAGTCCACACGCAGGTTTTGTATATCTATGAGTTTTTCCACGCCTTACCCCTTGTAGAGTTTGGGGTTGAGGAAGTCCCGGACCCAGTCGCCCAGGAGATTGATGACCAGGATCAGAGTGACCAGCAGGAAGCCGGGGAAGATGGTGATCCACCAGGAACCGGAGAATATGTACTCGAATCCGGCGGTGATCAGGGACCCCAGCGAAGGTTTGGTCACGGGCATGCCCAGCCCCAGGAAGGAGAGGGCAGCCTCGCTCATGATGGCGTTGGCCACCTGGACCGTGGAGATGACGAGGACCGGGGAAAGGGTGTTGGGCAGGATATGCCGCCACATGATCCGGGTCTTGGACAGGCCGATGACCCGGGCCGCTTCCACGTATTCCTTCTTTCTTTCGGCCAGCACCGAGGCACGCACGGTACGGGCGTACTGCGGCCACTCGGCCAAACCGATGATGACGATGATCAGTGGCACGGCCACCTCGTCGTATCCGGCCACGCCGAAGGCGGCCTGGACGATGGCGCCGATGAAGATGGCCACCATGTAAGTGGAGAACGACAGCTGGACGTCCGCTATGCGCATGAGAATGTTGTCCAGCCGTTTGATGTATCCGGAGAGCAGCCCCACCACGATACCGAGGAAGGCCTGGAGACAGACCGCGCCCACGCCGATGATGATGGACACGCGCATGCCGTAGAGCATGGTCGAGAGCATGTCGCGGCCCTGGGCATCAGTGCCGAGCAGGAAGTCCGCATTGCCGCCGTGTTCCCAGACGGGCGGAATCTGCGCGTTCATGATGTCGATGGTCTTGGTGTTGTACGGATCATGGGGAGCGATGATCGGCGCGGCAAAGGCGGTGAAGAACAGCACCGCCAGAATGGCGAAGCAGGTCACGGCCATGGGGTCGCGCAGGAAGCTGTAGAGCATGTAGGAGTCTTTGAATCGTTGCCAGCGGGTTCTCATGCTACTGCCTCCCTGCCACGCGGACCGTGGGATTGACCAGGCCGTAGATGATGTCCACCAGTGTGTTCACGAGCACGAACACGATACCAACGAAAACGAGATAAGCGACCATGAGCGAGGTGTCGGATCGTTCAACCGACTCGATGAACATGGACCCCATGCCCTGCCACTGGAACACGGTCTCGGTCAGGATGGTGAAGGCCACCATGATGCCGAGCTGTACGCCGCCAACGGTGATGACCGGGAGCAGGGTGTTCTTGAAGGCGTGGACGATCCAGACGCGCCAGGGTTTGATGCCCTTGGCCCAGGCGAACTTGACGTATTCGCTCTCCAGAACTTCCATCATCTCGGAGCGGATGAGCCGGATGAACAGGGGAAGCATGATGGAGGAAAGGGCGATGGAAGGCATGATCAGATGCTTGAGGCCGTCCACCGTGAGCATACCGGTGTCCCACCAGCCGAACAGGAGCACGGTCTCTCCTCGGCCGTAGGAGGGCAGCCAGTGCAGCTCCACGGAAAAGATGTAGATGAGTAGGATTGCCGTCAGGAAGACGGGCATGGATACGCCGACGATGGACCCGCCCATGACGATCCGCGAGAAGAGGCTCTTGGGCCGGATGGCCGAGTAGATACCCAGCGGTATGGACAGGACCACGATGATCAGCGCGGCACAGAAAACCAGCTCCAGGGTGGCCGGGGCCTTCTTGACGATGACTTCGGTGGCCGGTTTCTTGAAGAAATAGCTCTGGCCCAGATCGCCGTGCAGGGCGTCTCGTAAAAAGCGTACATATTGGACCGGGAAGGGGTCATTGAGGCCGAGGCGCTCTCGGATTTGCGCCCGTTCGGCCGCTGTGACCCGTTGACCCACCAGGTCGCGAATCGGGTCGCCGAAGTTGTGCTTGATGGCGAATCCGATGAAGCTGATGATCAGCATGACGATCACGGCTTGCAGGATTCGTTTTACGGTGAATGCAAACATGTTGACTCGTTGACGTTTATGTTCTCCGGCCACGGGATTGTGCACCGGGTTGGGGGATGGACCGCAACGTTACAGGCCATAGGGCCGCATTTTGTATGAAAGGGGAACCCCGGCTAACCGGGGTTCCCCCTTTATTGCTATTTAACGGTTAATGCAAGTCGACGGACAGCTACTTGATAACCAGATCGCCGAAGTACGGGAAGTTCATGACGTTCACGATGTCTTCGGTGTTCATGTTGGACTTGGAAGCCCAGGACAGGTTCTGCCAGTGCAGCGGGATGAAGCCGGCTTCGTCGTACTGGATCTGCTCGACTTCCTGCAGGTCGGCGGCGCGCTTGGCCGGATCGGTCTCGGTCTGAGCGGCCAGGGTCAGCTCGTCAACCTTGGCGTTGCAGTAGTTGCCGGAGTTGTACTGGCCGTAGCCGGTCTCGGAGTTGCGGCACATGGACAGGAACTCGTAGAAGTTGCCGGAGTCCTCGGTGTCGGAGTGCCAGCCGATCATCTGGATGTCGGCAACCATGGCGTCGAACTGATCCCAGTACTGGGCCTTGGGCATGGTCTTCAAGGAGATCTTGATGCCGATCTTGGACATCATGGAAACGAAGGCTTCGGAGATCTTCTCGTCGTTCACGTAGCGGTTGTTGGGGGCGATCATGGTCGCCTCGAAACCGTTGGGGAAGCCGGATTCGGCCATCAGAGCCTTGGCCTTGTCGAGGTCATAGCGGGGCACCAGGGCATCGACGTGACCGACGTAACCCTTGGGGGACATCTGGCCGGCCGCGGTGGCGAAACCGTTCATGATCTTCTCGACCACGCCCTGGTTGTCATAGGCGTAAGCCATGGCCAGGCGGACCTTGGGATCGGCGAAGGCCGGGTTGCGCTTTCCGTTCAGCTGGAAGGTGATGATGCGCGAGCCGGACATGGTGACCAGCTGCAGACCGTCGGTGGACTTGATGCGGTCCAGATCCTGCGGAGGCACGGGCATGACGAAGTCCACGTCGCCGGACATGAGCGCGGCGGTGCGGGTGGCGTCATTCTTGATCGGGGAAAGGATGATCTCCTCGACGTTGCCGGTGTCCTTGTTCCAGTAGTCCTTGAAGCGGGTGAAGACGGTCTTCACGCCCTGCTCACGGCTGGTGACCACGAAGGGACCGGTGCCGGACTCGTTCTCGTTGGCAAAGGAGTAGTCGGTCTTGACGATGGCGTCCTTGGCTTTGCCCTTGTCGTCGGTGCCGGTGTAGAACTGGCTGTCCATGGGGAAGACGTAGGTGGCCATGTTCAGCACCAGGCCGTAAGGCTTCTTGGTGACCAGGTCCACGGTGTAATCGTCCACGGCCACGGCGCCGGAGAAAGGCTCGAACAGGCCCTTGAAGTCGTCGGACTTCTTCAGGCGCTCGAGGGTGAAGACCACGTCTTTGGCGGTGAATTCGTTGCCGGAATGGAACTTGACGCCCTTGCGCAGATGGAAGCGCATGGTCAGGTCGTCGATGCGTTCCCAGCTTTCAGCCAGACGGGGCACGAAATTCATGTCCTTGTCGTAGCGAATCAGAGGATCGAAGACCAGGTGGGAGAACTGCAGCATACCGCCGGACAGCTGGACATGAGGATCGAGGGATACCGGATCGGCATCCATGGCGAGCTTGAGGGTGACTTTTTCAGGGGCAGCGGGGGCGGCTTTCTCGGCTGCCTCTTTCTTCTCTTCGCCGCCGCAGCCGACCAGCATGAGGGCGGCTACCAGCAGAGAGAGAACGAGCAGGGAGAATTTGCCGGCGGTTTTGAACGTCGACACTTTCATAGGTTATTCCTCCATAAATTAAACAGATTGCACCAGAGCTGGCGCGTTCCATACCTCTCTTGCGCCCCAAGGGGCGCAGCCCGGTGAAACCGTTTTTCACAGGGGTTGCGGACAACCCCGGGGACAGCGTAGTTTCACAGGACGAAAACGAAATATTCATACACGCTTCGTCAGACTTTAACAATAGCGTAATGAATTTGACGACGAACTCGTGGAGGCGAATCTTGTTCAAAAAAGTTTGTTTTTTCGCTTTATGCCCGTTTTTTATTCTGGCCTTGAGCGCTTGCTCCGGTACTTCTTCGGTCAATGGCGGGTTATCGCCCGTCGAAACAATTGTTTTAGACGACGATTACAGCACTACTTTGGGTGTGAATAAAAACGATGTGTTCGCTCTGGACGTGGCCAGCCCGGTCGGCAAGGGGTTCAAGATCACCGGGGCGGCGTTCGACCCCGAGATGCTGCGCATGGAACGGTTCCTTGAATATGACGACGACGGCGAGCCGCGAGCGCGCTATCTGTTCACGGCCCAGGAGGAGGGCGTGACAGACGTGCTCGTCAGAATGGTCCCCGTGGCCGGGGGCGATGCAACGACCTACCGGCAGGTCTCCGTGACCATCGGCGCGGGCGGCGGCTGGTTCGACTAGGCGTCGCCGTCAGACTCGGGATCGAAACGTTGTTCGGTCTTGGTCAGGTGGAAGTCGAGCAGACTGGCGTCTTCCATGACGGTGTTGCACAGGGCCAGCGGGCTCATGTACTGTTCTCGCCAGTCCATAACCAGGGTCAGGCCGTCCTCCGTCTCGATGGCCTCGCGCACCATGGGGCGCAGGTCCACCTGCTTGGGTTTGCCTTTCTTGGTCTTCTTCTCGATGAAATGATGCTCTTGAGCCATGAACGATCGCCACTGTTCAAGCCGCCGGTCGTTGTCGCCGGCAAAGCGCAACGTAAACACCTCTTCCACGGCCTGAGACTGCTTGCGGCCCATGGACAGACTCTGCGCGCTGCGGATGGCGAGCCCTTTGGGCATATTCCGTCCAAGGCGTTCGACCACTTCGTCAGGGCCGAAATCCTCGCGCAGAAACACGTTGATCCATTCACTCTCGCTTTCTACGCCCACGGGCAGAGCTTTGCCGAACGACAATCTCGGCATGGGGTGGAATCCGGCGGAAAAGGCCATGGGCAGCTTTGCCCGGCGGAAGGCCCGCTCGAATACGGCCTGCAGTTCCAACTGGCTGAGGAAGGCGGCCGGACCGGTCTTCTCGTACCACACCCGATAATGGGCGGCCTTGCCCGTCAGATCGGGCTTCTCCACGGAGTAGGGCGGCTGTTCCCCTTCCTGATCCCGCTGGGGAAAGACCAGCCGGGGACGGATGTCCTTGTCCGCGGCCTGACCCTTCAAGGTGGAAACCCTGCCATCGAACTCGCAGACGCCACAGTTGCGGCAGGCCCCATAGCGGCAGTCGTCGGTGATCTTTTCGGCAAGGGCCCGTTCACGTTCCTTGAGCAGGAACCGCTTGGTCAGCCCGCTGGACAGATGGTCCCAGGGCAGCGGGCCTTCCGGATCACGCGGACCGGTGTATTCGTTCCAGTCGAGACCGGCTTCGTCCATGGCCTCACGATAAGGCTCAAGGCGCAGATGGTCCTTCCAACTGGAAAAGAGCGCTCCCTTTTCGTAGGCCCGCTCGATTACCTCGGCAAGGCGGCGGTCGCCACGTGAGAAGACGCCTTCCAGCGAGGTCATCTCGGGCTCATGGTATTTGATGGAAATACGTTTGTGGGGCCGGAAGATGGACCGCAGGTGGTCGATGCGACGATAGATTTCATCCAGCGGAATTTGCGGCTCCCATTGGAACGGGGTGTGCGGCTTGGGTACGAAGGGCGAAACCGCAGCCGTGACCTGCAGCCGTTTTATGTGCCGTCCGGCCGCGTCGCGCACTTTGAGGCAGAGGTCGAGGATGGCGTCCAGGTCTTCGTCGGTCTCGGTGGGCAGGCCGATCATGAAATAGAGTTTCACCCCTTGCCAGCCGTTGTCGAAGAGCAGGCGGACGTGCTCGATGAGTCCGGCCTCGTCAACGCCCTTGTTGATGACGTCGCGCAAGCGCTGACTGCCCGCCTCAGGGGCGATGGTCGCGCCCGTGCGCCGGATGGACGATATGCGTTCCATGATCGGCGCGGACAGGGACCCGACTCTCAGAGAAGGCAGGGAAATGGCGATCTGTTCGGCCGCGCACTTGTCGAAGCTGCGGGTGAAAAGGGTGTCCAGGCCGGAAAAGTCGCCGGTGGACAGCGAAAGCATGGAAGTTTCTTCATATCCGGTCTCGGCCAGGCCGTCGTTCAGGATGTTGTTCAAACCGTCCAGCGAGCGCTCGCGAACCGGGCGGTAGATCATGCCCGCCTGGCAGAACCGGCAACCGCGCGTGCAGCCTCGGGCGATCTCCATGGTCAGCCGGTCGTGGATGGCCCCGAAGGGAATGACCTGCCCCTTGGGGAACGGTGCGCGGTCCAGATCGTCCACCACGGCCTTTTCCACGGTTTCGTATCCGTCCTTGAGGGGCTTCAACGGCTTGCCCGGTCCCTGGTCTTCGAACAGGGACGGCACATACAGGCCCGGAATTTCTGTTAGGGAATCCAGCAACTCCGCCTTGGAAAGTCCATTCTCTTTTGCCCGCTCCACGGCGGCCAGGAGCGCGACCATGGCCTCCTCTCCGTCACCCAGGACCATGGCGTCGAAGAACGGGGCCACCGGCTCAGCGTTGAAGGCCGCGCCGCCGCCAGCCACTATGAGCGGCATGGATTCATCCCGGTCCGCGCTGCGCAGCGGGATACCGGCCAGGTCGAGCATGTACAGAATGTTGGTGTAGCAGAGCTCGTGGGTCAGGCTGAAGCCAACGATATCCATCTCTTTCAATGGAGTATCGGACTCCAGGGTAGCCAGCGGAACATTATGCTCGCGCAGGATGTTTCCTGCCTCCTCGTCCGGCGTAAATACCCGCTCGGCCCAGAAAGTGGGCTGGGCGTTCAGGGCCTCGGACAATATCTTCTGGCCGAGGTAGGACATGCCCACCTCGTACATGTCGGGAAAGGCGAGGGCGCACCGAACGGTCACGGTGGACGGGTCCTTGAACACGGCGCCCCATTCGCTTCCGATATAGCGCGAGGGACGGGGGAGGATGGGCAGAAGTTCTTTCATTATCTCTATGGGTTCGGGGAACGGAAAAAACGGGGTTGGCTCGCGTGAACCAGCCCCGTTTGAAATAACAGGTTTCGCGTGGCGCGGCTAGCCGAGATCCAGGCCACCGCCTGCGCCGCCCATGCCGGACAGGTCGAGTCCGCCGCTGGACAGGGAGATGTTGGTCTTGGCTTCGATGTATTTAGTCTTCAGCTCTTCCGGGCAGTTCTGGTATTCGAACAGCACGTGGCTCTGGGCGATCTTGCCCTGCATTTCCTGATCAAAGGGATATCCATAGGGCAGCAGGACCATCTGGGTACCTTGCTGGGTGGGCATGGCCTGCAGGATGGCGGGTTCCTCTATGTCGCTGCCGACATAGTTGCCGACAACCATCTCGCCGCTGACCAGTTTGACCAGCCGAATGTCATAACTCATGTTGCTCTCCTTGGAAGTTGTGGTGGGTCCTTAAGTAGGTATCCCCCTTGATGCTGTCAAGGAAAGCTGTGAGGTGCGACTCCGGCGGCCGGGGGAAGGGGAGAGGGGAACCCTTTGAGAAACGGGGGCCCCTTTCCCCTTCCCTCGGCTCCCCATCCCCTCTCCTTTCCTAAACTTTTTGTATGTGCATGCGCGCGTGTAGGAAGTGGAGGAAAGGCGTGCCTTAATTGTGATTTGTGCGGATGTGGTTCTGCGGGAGAAAAAAGGCACGGCAGATCGCGTCCGTACGGCCCCCGCGAAGCGGCTACAAAAAGTTCTGGAGATTCTTAAGAACCTCTTCCAAGAGGTTCTTAAGCCGTCGGAGACGCCAGGTTCCAGGGCTCCGCCGAGGGTATCTCAAACAATACAGGACGGCGCCGAGAATTCTCGACGCCGTCCTTTATGAGGAGTGGGATGTATGGGCGTTATGCTCTTTCGGGGCCGTGGAGCAGGGTCATGACTTCCATGGTGTCGTGGGGGAGGGCCTCTTCGCCCTTGGCGGCGTATTCCATCTTGGACACGGCATAGATGGCGATGAAGGTCAGGATCATGACGAATCCGCCGGGGTTCTTGTACTGCAGGAAGTGCGGCAGCATGTCCTTGCCCAGGATCATGAAGAACGAACCGACGATGCCGGTGACCAGTCCGGCGCAGGCGCCGCCCTTGGTCATCTTGGGCCACCAGACGCCCATGACCAGAACCGGGAAGAAGGTGGAAGCCGCGATGGCAAAGGCCAGGCCAACGAGCACGGCGATCTGCATGGATTCGGCCCAGAAGCCCAGCGGGATGCCGAGCAGGCCCACGGCGATGGAAGCCACGCGGGCGACCGTGACGCGGGAACGTTCGGGCATGTTCGGGTTGAAGACGTTGACCACGAGATCGTGGCCGATGGCACCGGCCGAGGCGATGATCAACCCGGCCACGGTGGACAGGATGGCGGCAAAGGCACCAGCCACCACGATGCCGAGCAGGATCTGCCCGCCGAAATAGGACCCCGCCACGGGTACGGCCAGGTTCTTGCCGTTGTCTGCCAGCCACTGCATCAGGTGTGGAGACACGCCAAGCGCCTCGCCCTGCAGGAACACGTAGCGGATGACGTGACCCACGTAGGGGCTCAGGATGTAGAACATGCCGATGAGGAAGAGCACGTAGATAACGGTCCTGCGCGCGGCCTTGCCGTCCGGGGCGGTGTAGAAGCGCACGAGGATGTGCGGCAGACCCGCGGTGCCGAACATGAGCGCGAGCAACAGGGACAGGGTGTCCTTGAGGCTGGTCAGCCAGTAGGCCGGACTGGTGTAGGCGGCGCCGTCGAACTCCTTGCCGGTGATGGGCGTGTTGCCCTTGAATTCAGCCAGGAATTTGACCACGTCGGTGTAGGTCAGTCCCTTGATCATGAAGGGAATGAAGGCCAGCAGGAACATGGCCCCGAAGAGGATCCAGAACTGGACCAGCTGGTTGACGGTGGTGGCCTTCATGCCTCCCACGGTGACGTAGAAGGTGATGATGCAGGCGATAATGATGATCGAAGTGGAGTACTCAAGGTTGAGCAGGAGTCCCATGACCTTGCCCGCGCCGAGCATCTGCGGGGCCATGTAGAAGAGCGAGATGAAGAGCACGCCGATCACGCCGAGGATGCGGGCGGTTTTGGAGTGGAACCGCTCGGACACGAAGTCGGGCACGGTGTAGCGCCCGAACTTGCGCAGCGGGCTTGCCAGGAAGAGAAGCAGGGCGATGTAGCCCACGAAGAAGCCAAGGGCGTAGATGATACCGTCGAACCCGAACAGGAAGGCCACACCCGCCACTCCCAGGAACGAGGCGGCGGAAAGGTAGTCGGAGGAAATGGCCGAAGCGTTGATGAAGGAATTGACCTTGCGTCCGGCCAGATAATAGTCAGCCGACGTTTTTTGACTTCGGAACATGAAGGTGGTGACCACGGTGAAGGTCAGCATGGCCCCGATGAGCAGCAGGGCTGTGACCGGTATCTGATATCCGAGTTCCATGATTACGCTCCTTCCCTGGCTTCCATGGTGTCCATGGGGGCCGAGGGGTCGATGGTTTCGGCGATTTCATCCTCAATTTCGTTGGCTTTGCCCACGTACCAGATGAACAGGCCCCAGGTGATCGGGTAGATGGCGATGGCTACCAGCCAGTAGTGCAGGGGGAATCCCAGGATGCTGGTTCCGGTTACCCATGCCCCTGCCAGATAAACGAGCAGGAAAATGCCGATGACGAAGGCGAAGTAGGGAATGCCCACGCCGAGCGCAATGCTGAGCTGCCGTTTGCGAATCCTTTCGATCTGGTCCATTTGTTACCCCCAATACTGTTGAAAGTTTGCCGTTGGAGTCCTTTTACAGTAGGGAAATCAAAGGAAGCATCCGTTTTCAGGTAAGCGGTCGAAGCCGGGCGGTCGCGGACCCCGTGTCCCTTGCCCGGGCGGCGAACGGGCGGTTTTTTCCGGTCAACGGTCGGCAATTCGGTTGTTAAACATGAGTTTGAGCATGAATTTGAACGGTGAACGGTCCGTGAACGGTAAAAGAGGCGTCCCGGACGGCCTTTTGGACGAACTGCGAGTCATGGCCCGTGAGGGAAAGCTGGCGGGCATCCGCCGTACCCGGCTCGATCTGGTCCAGGAATGGCTCGATCAGGGCGCGTCGGCCGAGCGGACGTGCAAGCGGCTGACCCGTTTCAACCGGGATGTGGTCACTGCCGTCCTCGAGGCTCACGCGGCGGAGTACCCCTGGCTTGCGCAGTGTACCTTCATGGAGTTCGGCTCCGGCGGCCGGGAGGAGATGGTTCCGGGGTCGGATCAGGACAACGGACTGCTCATACCGGTCGAAGTGGACGAGGACGAGGTGGAAGACTGCACCCAGTCCATCGTCATAGCCCTGGATGGGGCAGGACTCTCCCTCTGCGAGGGCGGGGTCATGGTCAGCAACGCGGAATGGCGGGGGGACTTCGACGCGTGGCTCAACCGGCTCGCCGGCTGGTTGTCCAATCCGGCCGAGAAGGGACCTTGGCAGTCCGGGCTGATTCTGGACTTTCGGGCCGTGTACGGCGCCGGGGATGAAGTCAGGCGCATGCGCGAGCGGCTGTGGGAATACGTGCGCACCAAGCCTATCGCCTTGTCCCTGCTGGTCCGGGAACTGACGGACTACCGGTTGCCCCTGACGTTGTTCGGGGCGTTCATCACGGAGCGCGAGGGGACGTGGCACGGCTTCTTGAACATCAAGAATTGTGTCCTGGCCCATCTGACCAACAGTGCGCGTATCCTGGCTCTCAAATACGGGGTGCGTCCGCACAACACCTGCGACCGGATCCGCGCATTGGGCGAGGCCGGGCACATCAGCGAACACCACGCCCGTTTCCTGATGGATGGTTGGGAATATCTCCAGCGCAAACGGCTTGATATCGGCCTGGAGTGCGACCGTACCGGTCTCCCCCCGCATAATTACGTCAACCCAGCGGCCCTTGGACAGGGGGAGCGGTTGCGGCTCAAGGCTGCCATCCAGGCGGTCGAAAAGCTCGTGCGTTTGGTCCAGGCCGGTTCCGGTCTCTGAATCGGCTCCATTTTTGCAATAATCCCGCGGTCCGGCGGTTTTCCGACGGCCCATATACCTATATGTAAGGATCCTGGTACGTGAACGTCCTGATAATCAATCTGACCCGCTTCGGCGATCTTATCCAGACCCAGCCTGTGATCACGGGGTTCAAGAGCCGGGGCCACCAGGTGGGGCTGGTCTGTCTGTCCAACTTCGCTTCGGCGGCTCAGTTACTGACCGGCGTGGACAGGGTATTCTCCTTTCATGGGGCCGGGCTCCTCGCCGGTCTTGACCAGGATTGGCGACTGCCTGTTCGCGATCTGGACGAGTTTCGCCGGGCCGTGTTCGAAGACTTTCTGCCCGGTGAGACGGTCAACCTGACGCCGTCGCTATCCTCACGGCTTCTGGCCTATGGGCTTACTCCCGAGGGCGGCACGACCACGGGATTCACTGTGGACGAGTTCGGTTTCAACGCGGACACATCCTCATGGGCCGCGTTTCTGCAACTGGCCGGGGCCAACCGGGGAGCCAGCCCGTTCAACGTTTGCGATCTTTTCCGTCGAGCCGCCGGGCTCGACAGTGAGGGAAATGAGCTGGCCCTGGCTGCACCGAGCAAGGAAGCGCTTGACCGCGCCGATAACTTGCTGTCCGGAAAGGACGGGGCGGGGCAGGGCTTTGCGGCCCTGCAAATGGGTGCCAGCGAGAATCGACGCCGCTGGCCCGTTGAATATTTTCGGGAGACCGCCCGCAGATTGTATGAACACGACGGCCTGGTTCCGGTTCTTCTCGGGACTGTCAACGAGGCCGAACTGGGCGCGCGATTCGCCGAGGACATCGCCTTCCCGTTCATCGACTGTATGGGCAAGACCTCGCTCACCGAGTTGACCGCGGTGCTGAGCCGTTGCCGGGTCCTATTGACCAACGATACCGGAACCATGCACCTTGCTGCCGGATTGGGCGTACCGGTCTGCGCGGTTTTCCTGGCCACGGCCCAGCCCTGGGACACCGGTCCTTACAGGGCGGGCAACATCTGCCTGGAACCCGATATGGATTGTCATCCGTGCGCGTTTGGCACGATTTGCCCTCATGACGAAGACTGCCGCAGGGCCGTGACGCCTGAGGCCATGTACGTCAGCGCGAGGGCGTTGCTTGGAGGCGATCCCCCGAAGAGGGTGGTTGGTTCGCGAATCTGGCGCACAGCGACCGGTGCGGACGGGTTTATGGAGCTCGAATCCCTGTCCGGCCACGACGGCTCTGACAGGGCCATATGGATCGCTCTGCAGCGGGCGCATTTTTCCGCCTTTCTTGATGGCCGGACCCTATCCTCGCCCACCGGGTTGGGGCAGCGGCTCGGTAAGGCCATGCGTGAAGAATTATCCAAAACTTTGACGAGTGCACGGGACATGCTGTTCCTGCTTTCCCAGCAGGGCGCGTTGCTGCGCGTGAATCCCCGGCCGCAGGCCAAGGCCAAGTTCCTGGCATCATGGCAGAGAGTGCAGAATATCTTGTCATCCAACAATCGCTTGAATATATTGGCGTTGTTGTGGATGTTCGAGAGCCAACGCCAGGGGGAAGACCTCGCCTCGCTCCTTTCCGTGGCCGAGCGTCACCTGGGGCTGCTGACCGCGCTATCGGACGACCTGGCCTGACCGGCATGAATCTTGAATTATCCGGGTTGCACCGGAAAAAACGGCAAATTTTATCTACTCACGGAGGAGAAGGTCAGCATGATCATCATCGATGGAAAACAATATGATATTGGGGCCCAGAATTTCGAGAACCTGGAACAGGTCTTTACCAAAGTGGTCGAGGAAGGCCACCTGGAAGATCGCATCGTGACCGACGTCATGGTCAACCAGGAGCCCTTTACCGAGATATATCCCCACCAGGCCGAGGACATTGACATGTCCGAAGTCGAGTCCGTGGAGATCGTGACCATGGCCACCGACGACATGGCCGTCGAGATCACCCTGGAGCTTTATAAGGTCGTCAACCTCATGAGCGAGGGCGGCAAGCGCGTGGCGGCCCTGTTCCGTCAGGCCGACGACGCCGAGGCCCTGGAAACCTATCAGGATCTCATCGACGTCATACGGAACTTCTTGAACATGATCGGCATCCTGCGGGATGAATACTCTCTCAAGGACCATCAGTCCTATCTGGAGAGCGCCGAGGAACTCAACGCGATGTTCACCGAAATGGGTTCCGTGCTCGAGAATGAGGACTGGATTCTTCTGGCCGACCTGCTTGAATATGAATTCCTGCCCGCGGTGGAAAAATGGAAGACGGTCATCAAGTCCCTGCGCGACGATATCCGCAAGGCAAAGAAGTAGATATGGCCCGGCGTAGCCGTATTCTGGACCAGGCCATCGACATCGGCCGCAGGGAGCTTGATTTCCTTGTGGCCGGGGATGTGTACGAGGCCGAACGGTTGGCTCAGTCCCGTGAGCAGCTTCTCGAAGAGGCCGTGAACGGTCTGTCCGGGGACAACCTGAAGCAGCTGGCCGACAAGCTCGTGGAAATGAAGTCCTTACACGACCAAATCACGGGCGAGGCTCGAAGGCTCAAGCAGTCCCTGAAACAGAATTTGACCAGTATGAAGCGCCAGAACAAGCGCATCTCGGGCTACAGCTTCGGGGCGGGAAACATGCCTCGACTGGCCAGGGAACGGTTTCTTAATAAAAAAGGCTGATCTTCCGGAAATGATGTTTGCAAAGCCCCAACCATATGGTCGGGGCTTTTTTTTGCGTCGGCTGCGCCTTGTGACGAATGGTTTGACTCTGTTGCGGATTTGGGCGATTTCACTGGTGGCCTTTTGGGGGCAGCCCGTAAGCCCAACTTTCGCGAAACAGAACGAACAACGGACAACCGCATGCACATCGCCTTCGTCAATTCCACCCGCAAATGGGGCGGGGTCAAAACGTGGACCGTGGACTATGCCAGAGAGCTCCTGGCCCGCGGGCACCATGTCAGCGCTCATGTCCGCCAGGACGTGTTCCTTGACCGCCTTCGCGAGGAGGGCGTGGACGCGCACAAGGCGGGGTTCGGGTTCGACTTCAACCCCGTGTCCATTGTTCGCCTGATGGCGGCCTTTTCGCGCAATCGACCCGATGTGGTCATCTGCAATATCAAGAAGGACATGAACATCGGCGGCATGGCCGCCAAACTGCTGGGTATTCCCGTGATTCAGCGGGTGGGCATGCCGCGCGACATGGAAGACGACAAAGGGGTGGCCTTCCTGCTCAAGACCATTCGGCCGTGGATGCTTTGTCCGAGCCGAAGCGTGGCTGCAGGCATCCGCCGCTACATGCCGTATTTTCCCGAGGAGCGCATCAAGGTCATCCACAATGCCAAGCGTCCTGCCGAGCGTATCACTCCGGTGCGGACCGGCCCGCTCCGGCTGGTTTCAACCAGTCAGGTGAATCAGGAAAAGGGGCACGAATTCGTCCTGGAAGCCCTGGAGAGTTTTCCGGCAGGGTCCTTCCGTTATGATGTGGTGGGCACGGGCAAATATCTGGAGACGCTGCGTGAGCGGCATGCGGCCCTGGCCGAACGGGGTGATCTGGTCTGGCACGGCTTTTCCGTGGATGTGGCAAGCCATCTGGCCGAGTCCGACATTTTTCTGCTGCCGTCCATGAGCGAAGGTATGCCCAACGCGCTCCTTGAAGCCATGTCCGCCGGGCTCATTCCGGTGACACGGGACATCGGCGGCGTGCGTGAGATATGGCCCGACGCCTTCGACTGGCTGATGCTGCCCACCGAGAGCGGTGCCGAAGCCGTTCGCGTTGTCCTGGCCAAACTCCTGGATATGGACCGTACGCAACTTGACGCGCTCAAGGAGGCGAGCCTTGAGACCTGCCGGTCCACCTTCAACCTGCCCAAAAAGATTGATGAGTTCGAGCGCTGGGTGCGCGACGAGGTCGTTGGCGGCTAACCCGCCTTTTCCCTTCTACAGATTGATCCAGTCGAGACGGCCCGAGTTGCGATCCGCTCTGGCCGTGGCCGTGAATTCGATGCCCACGCGGGTGAACCCGGGACGGGCCTCTTCGAGTGTGCGGATTTCGCCCGCATACCAGTAAGGCTTGAAGGTCTTTTCCCGGAAATTGAACATGAACAGGTTGATGACCACGGGCGTGGCCACTGTGCAGGTCTCGGGGATGAGCCGGTTCAGCACGGATAGCCCGAGCCCTCCGCCCGATATGTTGATGACCGCATTGGCGCTCTGCTCCGGCTTGTCCGAGGCGAACGAGTTGACGCCGATCTGCGGGGCGGCGTCCTCGAAAGCCAGCTCCGAGGTCTGCGGTGAAGCGGTCCACAGCTTGACCCTGATGAACTGCTGGTCGGCCACCCGCTTGCGTTGGTGTTTGCGGCGCGGGATGAGTGCGTAGTCGTTCGGTCCGGCCAGGACCAGCCTGTCGGTCCTTTGTCCGTCGCGGTCCGACTCGATCAGGGTCGCCGTGAAGGAGTTGATCCGTCCGTCGCGCGTCTTCATGGGGGCGAACACGCAGACCAGTTCGTTGCCCGGTCTGGTCCGGATAACGTCCAGCCGCTCGATGATTTCGCACTGGATCTTGTTGGATTTCACCGCAGTGATCACGCAGCGGACGACTACGGATTCATCATCCGGTCCGGCCAGCACGTCCACGACCACGCCTTTCTGTTGCAGGGTGCGCGGAATGCCGGTTCGCGTTGACGGGGAGTTGTGCGCCGGACGGCGGAGCAGTCGCAGCGCGATAAGCAGCAGGATCAGGGCCATCAGCCCGAGCAGAACGGCCCCGCCCATGCGAAGGTCCTCCGGTGACATACCGGGAAAGAGGAGGGCGGTGAGCCGGTCGAGCTGGGCCGAGATGGACGAGATCAGTTCCTGCGGGTTCATGGTGCGTTATGACTAGAAGTTGACGAACTGCTTCTTGGCTTCAAGAACCTTGCCAAGATAGCGCCGTGTTTCGGCAAAAGGAAGGTCCTTTCGCAGCTTGTCATACACCTCGGCAGGTTGCAGGGCGTTGATCTTTCGGGCGGCACGCCCCTTGTCCCGGTCAAAGGTCTTGAGCACACCGCCAGCCCCGCCGTTGTACCCGGCGATGACGCAGTATTCTCTTGAAACGGGATTGGCGATGTCACCCAGAAATCGGCTGTCGAGCAGATGCAGGTAGGCCGTCCCATAGGTGATATTGGTCGGCGGTTCGAACAGATCCTTGCGCGAGGGCTGCCCGGTCTTGCCGTGGAGGAACCGGTACACGTCGCTGCCCGCCGTGGAAGGAACCACCTGCATCAGTCCCACGGCCGAGGCCGAACTGACGGCAAACGGGTTGAAGTCCGATTCCACCATCATGATCGCGTAAACCAGATTCGGGCTGATTTCAAAGCGGCTGGCAGTACCCTGCACCAGTTCACGATATTTTGCCGCGCGCACCGAGAGGTGGTCCTTGACCATGTGGAAGGTCACGGACCGGGCGGTCTTGCCCTTGACCGAGCGCGTCGTGAGATCGTGTTCGATGAGATGATCGGCGTACCGGCCTGCACGCCACTCCCAGCGGATGTTCTTGCCGTCCGCGTCCTTGACCTCGCCGAGCAGGAACGGGGTATCTCCGAGCTTGATGGTCTTGGCCGAGTACAGGTCTACGGCGCGCGGATCGCCAGGGGTAAGCAGGGTGGTAATGATGGCGTTGCGGAGGCTTTTGAGCGGTTCCTTGTCGGCCACGGTTTCGACTACGATCACGCCGGTGTCGAAGTCCACACTGGCTCGGGAGAGGTAGTTGTCGGTGTATTTGACGTACTGCTTGGGCGCGGGCAGCCGCGCGTCATCCTCGCCCCAGACTCCGGTCACCGCCTTGACGAAGGTTTCCAGGAGTTCTTTGAAATTCTTCAGGTCGTTGCCGATGGCTGCCGGGTTGGTGGCATAGCTGATGGCCTTGTCCCGGGCCAGAGCTTCGGCTGCCGCCGCCGGATTGCCTGTTGCCGCGGCCCGGGCGATGCGCACCGCGTCATACCGTGAGCAGGACCCAGCCATGCAGGCCATCAGCAGGAGAATGATTATCCGTGTCATATCGTTGTTATGAATCTTTTATTTGACAGTATTAAGACTATCCTTAAAGTCCGCCTGAATCATACGTTCGTTTTTTCACATGTTCAACTAGGTGCAGATGCCTGCACCAGGGATACACCCCATGCCCGAGTACCCGGAGGTCGAGCGGATACCGTCCGATCTGGAAGAATTGCTGGATCGGTTTTTTGATGTCTCTCGACAGGATCTCGAACAGATGCGCAACGCGCTGCACGTAGGCGATTTCGAGACCCTGGTCCGCCTGGGGCATACGGCACGCGGCACGGGCAGCGGGTATGGATTCAAGGGCATGGGCAGGATTGGTCACGAGATAGAGCAGGCAGCTCTCAACCGCGATCCGGACGCCCTGGAAAAACATATGGACACCCTGGCCCGCTACCTGGACACCGTCCGGGTCGAATTCGACAGCTAGCAGTAAAGAAGCGTCTCGTCTGCGGGTCATCTCAGACCGCTCATGAACCCTTGAGCAAAGGGTTCGACACTCTCCAAAACATCTTGTTGTTCTCGGCCAAGCCCATACGTTTGCGTGCGGGCCTGTTCTTCCGTGCGTATCTTCGCACCCGAACAGCCCCAGGTAAAGCGGCAAAAAACGCCATCACACACGGACGCGCTCAGTGTTGCTGAAAGCGCAGGAAAGAAGAGGGGGCGGGGTTCGGTGGAAGTGGAGAGGGGCAACCCTGTTCAGCGGGTTTCCCTCTCCACTTTCTCCGACAGCCGGAGGCTTTACAGCAGTTCCATGGCGGCGTCGACGGTCCAGTCTTCGTGGACTACCTTGTTGAGGGCGGCCACGATCTTGGCCGGGTTGGGATGCTGGAAGATGTTGCGTCCTACGGACAGGCCGCTGCCGCCCGCCTGGATGGAATCGTGAACCATCTGAACCAGGTCGCGTTCGCTTTCAAGTCTTGGGCCGCCGGCGATGACCACGGGGACGCAGCAGCCTTCGACAACGCGCGCGAAGGATTCGGTGTCGCCGGTGTAGTTGACCTTGACGATGTCCGCGCCGAGTTCCACGCCCACGCGGGCGCAGTGGGCCACAACCTGCGGATCGTATTCATCTTTGATCTTGGGGCCGCGCGCGTACATCATGGCCAGTACGGGCATGCCCCATTCATTCGCTTCGGAGCAGAGCGCGCCCAGATCGGAGAGCATCTGCGGTTCGGTCTCGTCGCCGAGGTTGACGTGAATGGACACGGCGTCCGCGCCGAGCTTGATGGCGTCGGTGACAGAGCCGACCATGGTCTTGGCGTTGGGGTGCGGGGAAAGGGAGGTGGAGGCGGAAAGGTGGATGATAAGGCCGATGTCCTTGCCGCCCGCGCGGTGGGAACAGCGGGGGATGCCCTTGTGCATGAGCACGGCGTTGGCTCCGCCCTCGGCTACCTGGTCAACGGTCTCGCGAAGGTCCACGATGCCATAGATGGGGCCCACGGTAACGCCGTGGTCCAGAGGGACAACGATGGTCCGGCCGTTGTTGCGGTTCATGATGCGTTCCATCCGAATGGCTTTTCCGAGATGCATGACGGTGCTCCTTGTTGCTGGCGGCTGCGGCGCGGCCCAAAAAGAAAGAGGCCGCGGACTTTGCCCGCGGCCTCTTGGTTGTGTTTTTTTACTTATGACTAGCGCACACCAAGACCGCAGGCGTTCCTGATAAAGCTAAAAAAGAAAAAGAAACGGGCGGTGTTGCTGTGCATGTGTTGCAAGTATCCGTTTTGCGTCGAAGCTGTCAAGTAGAGTTTTGTTACGCGTTTGGGGCGATTAGTCGATCACGGCCACGCATTTGAATTCGACCAGCCCGCCCAGAGGCAGTGCGGCCACCTGCACGGCGGCGCGCGCGGGTTTGTGGTCGGAGAAGTACTCGGCGTAGATCGCGTTCAGGTCGGCGAAACGGTCCATGTCCATGATGAACACGTCCACGGCCATGACCTTGTTCAGGGAGGAACCAGCCTCTTCGAGGATCGCCTTGAGATTTTCCAGGGCCTGGCGGGTCTGGGCCTTGAAGCCTTCTGCCAGCTTGCCTTCGGACGGGACAATGCCGAGCTGGCCGGAAACGTACAGGGTGCCGTTAACGGCCGTGGCCTGGGAATAGGGGCCCACGGCGGCCGGGGCCTTGTCGGTGTGGATGAGCTGAATGTCGGACATATGGATCTCCTTTGAAGGTTATTTTTCAGTCCACAGGCAGGCTGTCCTGGCCCGTTCGGGTATGCGGCGGACTATCTGGACAATGACGGCCATGGCCAGCACGGCGAAAATAAGCCGTCCCCAGAGCACGCCGCTCAGGTGCCCGCCGATAAGTATGATCAGCAGGGTATCTTCGATGAGCGAGTGGCACAAGCCCATGAAGGTCAGGGAGTAGAAGATATCCTCCTTGCTCAGCTTCCCGTTGCGTGCCTCGTTGATGATCAGCCCGCCGCCGTAGGAAAGTCCCATGGTCAGGCCGATGACGGTGATGGCCGAGGCCTTGGGGCCGATGCCGATAAAATTGAGCACGGGCCGTAGAATGCGGTTCATCAGGTCGATGACTCCAATGGCCTGGAGTACGCGCATGATGGTGATCAGGGTGAAGATGATGCAGAAGATGGAACCCAGGTTGCGGACCTGGCCCAGAGCCCATGCCGCGATGGAACCGGTCCCCGCGGATGCGTCGTTCTGAAAGAGCATGGGGGCCGGACCGGTCAGCGTGCCGGTGGTCGAGTAGATCACGTGCAGCAGCCAGGCCAGAACAAAGGCTCCGGCCAGGCGCATGAAACATTGGAACGGGAACCGGGCACCGGTACGGTCGGCAATGGCGGTCTCGATGGGCAGCCCGTGTGCCAGGAGCATGAGCACCCCCAGTACCGTCGCCTGGGCCCCGGTCATGGGGGCGGCGTTACCGGTGAATGAGCCCAGAACGATCATGCCGGTGTATATGTTGTTGATCAGGGTGGTGGCCCAGACGAGTCCCATTTCCGCGGGCAGTCCGAGTAGGCCCATGACCGGTTCCAGCGGCCATGCCAGGTACTTGATCAGTCCGAATTCCTGGAGGATCTTGACCAGGATGAGTATCGGAATCATGACCTTGAACAATTGCAGGCAAGCGTCCACGGTCTCGCGGAAGATATTTTTGATGAGCTGAAAAACGGTAGGGATGAACTGCATATTGACCTGTCCGAGTTGAGGCGGACTCTAGGTCAATTGGTCGGAAAGGTGAAGGCCTTTTATCCGGGCGACTCTGGGGGATTTCCAGGCCGCCCGGTCGATTCTTTTTGGCCGTTTATGCGTCTGTCTGTGGCGGTTTGGGACCATTGAAAACATACCGTTCGCCGTCCTTGTCAAAGATGACCAGGACGTTGTCGCTGGAATCCAGCAGGCGATTGACGAACTCTCCGAGGTCGCTGTCAGGCCAGTCCGTGACGTTTTTCTTGGCACAGTGGGCCGGAATTTCCTCCATTTTGATCCAGGTCATCGGTTGACCTCCTTCAGATAAATAGATTGGAATTCTTGGAGAAGAACATCGTATTCAGCCTTGTCCAACGGTATGGTGAAGTCGATCAGGTCGGTCCAGAACTGTTCGGTGTCGCGCTTCCATTCAAGGTCTCGGCTGTCGACGAAGGCGACGAGCGACTGGGCAATTCCCTGCTGCTGTTCCTGTGTGAGTTTACGGGATGCCTTGACGAAGGCGCTCAGCTCCTTTTTGTCTCCGCTGGTCATTTCGGTGACATAGAGTCCTTCCTGATTGTTGAAGAAAATCAGTGGCGATCCGATTGACCCATCAAGGTTGACCAGGACATCTATGCCGACATAGCCGATGGCCAGCGGAGGTTTGAATTCGTCCTTCATGGACACGGTGTTCTCCGATGTCTTCATGTATTGGGCGCTGCCACCGGGAAGTGTTTTGACGGCCTTGATGGTACTCAGCTGTTTGATGAGGTTGATGGCGCTGTTCTTCGTATCGCTCGCATCCAGGTTTTCCAGGGAGATTTTTTCCACCTCCACCGGGTTGTCCTCGTCCAGGACACCCCCGCCGATCGCGGCTGAAGCGCCGCCGTTGTCGAGTCCCTGAATCGAAACGTTGACCCCTCCGGTATAGTAGACCGCCGAAATGGCCCGGAGCATCACAGGATGTTTGGCGACTCTGGCCTGCATACTGAGATACTTCCGGTTTTCCGGCTGCAGGGACCAATCCTTCAAGGCCCGGTACAGTTCGATCGTGTAGATTTCGCTCACCGTAACGTCGGAAATTGAGACCGTCACCACCGCCTTGTTCGAGTTGACCATGCCCAATCCGAAGGGGATTCCGTCAATGGGCAGGTTGAGCTGGAACCCGGACCTGCGATCGACGGTGAAGGAAAATCCGGGCATGCCCGCCTTTTTCGGAGTGGTTGGTTGGACGCAGTTGTGCAGGGTCTTGTCGGTGTTTTTCAGATCGCCGTCATAGCAAAGGCGGGCCATGCGGTGATCGAGCGGGAGATAGCCTTTTTTCGCCTCCTCGTTGCTTTGCTCCTCTATGGTCTGGTTCACGAGGTAAAGATCGCCCGGTGCCAGGTCTTCTCTGAGCGGATTGATGGGGAAGACCTGTGCGCCCCTGATGACGCTGAACCAATTTTTCGCCACCTGCTGGGACTGATCCCGGGTCATCTTGCCCGCGCCCATACATCCTCCGAGGATGAGTGCGCCGATGACCAGCCACAATGAAGGAGAAATGGTTTTTCTCATCATGTCGCCTCCTGTTTTGTCCGGCCGTGTTATGAAAAATTACTTACACCAATAGCACGATCTATATTGAAGGCAATAAAAAAGGGAGTCCCGGAGGACTCCCTTTGGTGCGGTCTGTTTGGTTAACCCGTTACAGGAAAGCCTTGGATACGTTGTAGGCGAGAATTGCCATGACAAAGGCCAGGCCGGTGGACCCGACCACGCTGAAGGCTGCCCAGCGCCAGCTCGATTCGCGTGCCATGGTCACCACGGTGACGAAGCAGGGCGCGTAGAGCATAGTGAAGATGATCAGGGCGATGGCCGTTGCCGTGGTGAAGGCCGGGTCCGCGACTAAGCGGTCGGACAGGGGCTGGGCCTCTTCGGCGTCCACTTCGCCCAGGGAGTAAGCCGTACCCAGGGTGGAGACGATGACTTCCTTGGCCGCGAAGCCGCCGGTCAGGGCGATGTTCACCCGCCAGTTGAAGCCAGCCAGTTCGGTGATCGGCTCCAGAGCGGTGCCGATACGGCCGGCGATGGTGTTGCGGACGGCTTCCTCGGCCTCGGCGTTGTCGATAGTCGTGACCTGTTCTTCGGTCTGGGCCGCGGCGCGCTGGGCCTCGTACTGGGCCAGACGGTCGGCGGGCAACTCCGGGAAGGTCATCATGGCCCAGAGCAGGATGGAGATGCCCAGGATCACGGTACCGGCCTTCTTGGCATATTCCCAGGTGCGTTCCCAGGTGTGGATGAGCACACCGCGAAGCGTGGGCATGCGGTAGGGGGGCAGCTCCATGACGAACGGTGTGGATTCGCCCTTGATGACCGTGGAGCGCAGAAGTCGGGCAACAAGCAGGGCCATGGCCCAGGCGGACAGGGTGATGACCAGCATGATCGTGGCCGAGTTCTCGGGGAAGAAGGCGGCGGCCAGCATGAGGAAGACGGGCACCTTGGCACCGCAGGTCATGTAGGGGGCGACGAACAGGGTGGCCAGTTTTTCCTTGGGCGAGCGCAGGGTGCGGGTGGCCATGACACCGGGAACGGCGCAGCCGCCGGCGATGCCGCCGGACACGATGAACGGCAGCACCGAGGTGCCGTGCAGGCCGAAGACCTTGAAGATGCGGTCGAGCATGTAGGCCATGCGGGCGATGTAGCCGGAGTCCTCCAGAGCGGAGATCATCAGGAACATGAACATGATCAGGGGGACGAAGCCGAGCACGCCGCCTACGCCGTCGATGATACCTGAGACGATGAGCGATTGCAGGTGGCCTTCGGGCAGCACGTTGGTGGCCGTATCGCCCAGCAGACCGAAAAGGGATTCCAGCCAGCCCATGGGAATTTCTCCCACGGCAAAGGTGATTTCATAAATGAGGTAGACGATCCCAAGCATGATCAGCGGCCCCAGGACCCTATGGGTCAGGACCTTGTCCATCTTGTCGGAGCGGCTGATGCGGTCCTCGCTGGAGGCGGGGTAGGTGACCACGTCCTTGATCATGGAAGCGATGAAGCCGTAGCGGTAGTCGGCGATGAGCGCGTCGGGACGCATGTTCAGCGTCTTCTGGGTGTGCTCGGCCACTTCGCGGGCCATGACTTCGAGCTTCTCGGACAGCATGGTGTTGGCCATGCGCCCCTTTATGATGACGTCTTCGTCACGCTCCAGATATTTGATGCCGGTCCAGCGGGCGGGGACCTTGTCGGTCAGGAATCCGGCCTCGCTGATCATTTTTTCCATCTCGTTCAGGACCGGGTCCAGATCCGGGCCGTAGGAGATGTTCAGGGGCTTCCAGTCGCCGGTCTGTTTCTCGGCAACTTCCAGGGTGGAGCGCAGCAGTTCCTGTGCCCCTTTTCCGGAACGGGCCACGGTCTCGACCACGGCGCATCCGGACAATTCTTCCAGGCGCGCGCTGTCGATCTGTTTGCCGGATTTACGCACCTCGTCCATCATGTTCAGGCCGAGAATGAGCGGGACGCCAAGTTCCATGATCTGAACGGCCAGATACAGGTTTCGTTCCAGGGCATCGGCGTTCATGATGTCTATGATCGCCTGGGGGCGGTCATCCACCAGGAAGTTCCGGGCGACCAGCTCTTCCTGGGTGTAGGCGGTCAGGGAGTAGGTCCCCGGCAGATCAACGAGTTCCACGGAATCGGAACCGGCGTTGATGTGGCCGATTTTCTTTTCGACGGTCACGCCGGGCCAGTTGGCCACGTGTTGGCGCGCCCCGGTCAGGGCGTTGAACATGGTGGTTTTACCGCAGTTCGGGTTGCCTGCGATGCCGATGGTGTATGTACCCATGTGTTTAGTCCTCCAGTGGGGTGACGGTAATATGGTCAGCCTCGCTGTTGCGCAAGGTCAGGGTGAAGTCGCGGAGCCTGAGAGCCACGGGGTCGCGCAAAGGGGCCTTGCCGATGACCGTGACCTCGGTGCCGGGAATCAGCCCCAGGTCGCGGATGCGTCGGCCAAGTTCGCCATCGGCGCTGACCGTTCTGATTTTCAGTTTCTGGTTGACCTTGGCTTTGCGTAAACACATGTCTTGAGCCATCTTGGTGATCCTCGAAAAGATTTTGTTGAGAATTGTTCTCAACGGTTGGTCAAAAAAAAATTACCTGGAACCGCAGCAGTTATTCTTGCCCGGGCTGTCTGCTATGTCGGAGCATCCGCAGGACTGTCCGCAGCCGCCACATCCGCAGCCGGACTGCTTGGCGGTGAATGACCGGTATAATCTACGGCCCACGAAAAAGGCCGCTATGGCGACGATGGCCACTACGATGACGGTGTCAAACATGTGATTTCCCCCAAAGTTTGATCCGGCAGCGTTGCCGGACATCCACTTGATAGTGATGTTGAGAATCAAAGTCAAGTGTAAAACCATAAAAAAGAGCGGGTCGGCCACTTGGGCAGAAGAGCCCGGTATTCCTTGTCTTCCACCATGTTTTGTGGTCAGATGCCACCGTTCGCCCGCGGATGATAATGGTATTGATCGCGTACGGCAACCGATAACATCAGACCAGTCACGGAGTGTCTCATGGATGACGACGGAAGGGATTTCATGCAATGGATCGATGTCCTGGCAAAGGGCATCATTGCCGGCGCGGCCATCGGCTATCTCTTCAGCTTCACGGACCTGATGGCTCCGGGCAAGGCTGTGGCTCTTGGTGGGCTGGCCGGTTGTCTCGCGTCCATCACCTTCAAGAACCGGCAGGACGACAAAAAGGACGACTAGCGCCGGGCCATCAATCGCGGGGCGAAATGAGGAAGGTGTTCAGGCAGAGTTGCCGCACCGAGACCTGCGGTAAATCCGGTTCACACCGTCTGAGCTCTTCCAGTATCCCGTTGACTTTTTCCAAAGATATTCTGGGGAATTTGTTGAGTGCGTAGCGCACCTTGCGTCCGTTCCTGCCTGGTTGGCGCGCACGGATAAGCTTGCTTGCGTACTTACGCCAGCACTTGGCGTTCTCCCACATCCCCAAGGGCTCGGGTAGCCATGTTTCATGGCCCTTTCCGTATGTTTCGGCCAGCCCGGCTATGGCCTGCGCCGCACTCTCGGTGTTGTTGGCAAGGTAGGGAGCGAGAATCTCAAGTTGCTCCTTGCGCATTTGTTCGGGCATATCGCCGGAGCGGATGACATCGGCCACTTCTTCCGGGGTAACGGTCTTGACTCCCAGGGAAGGCATTATGGGAGCCATGGCGCGTTTGTTGTAATGGGGCCGGTATTGAATGACCGGGCAGCCCATGAGCAGGGCCTCCATTCCGGTAGTGCAGTCGTGATGGATGACGAAGCCTGCCGAGGCGATCCATTCCCGCGCGGTGCCGCTCTTTTCCACAAAGACATTTTCGAGCCCGGCCAGGTTGTCGGAATAGAAGGAACTGTCTTCTCCGGGGTGCGGGCGTATGACTATGTGCCGATCTGGGAAATAGGCCGAGAGTTTCTTCGCGAGGTCTATCACCGCATCAAGCATCAGTTTCTGATGGTCATGAATGCCCTGCTGGATGGCCCGGTATTCAGGATCGGCATAGATTTTCCACTCCTCCATTTTGGAGAGCATCTTCATGTACCGATCAAAGCCCATGATGTTGTTGGCATAGGCAAAGCTGGTGTTGATGAGCACGTAGTCCCGGCCGTGTTTTTCAATGATGGCCGGGTTCTCGTGCAGGGGCTTGAACCTGGGCTGGACCAGATCGAAGGGCGGGTATCCCGTCGCCAAAATACGGTCGTGGACCTCTTCCGGGAAAACGGATTTCAGGTCCTGGACCTGGTGATCTCCCCAGGTGCAGATGAGAGAGACGCAGTGGGCGATACGGGTGAAGTTGTCCAGGGTCTGTTGTTCCTGGGCAATATGCATCCCTTCGGGATTGACGTTGAAGACGACGCCGTTGTCCTTGAGGATGGCTTCGTTGATCCCCACCGACTGATCGCTGTCAAAGTAGAGCACCGGCCTGCCGCAGCCCACCACATATTCGTTGACCATGCGTTCGCCGATCAGGGTGGGCATGCCTTTGGCGGCCAGATGCAGAGACTGGTATAGCATGCCGTTCAGTTCCCTGACGGCAATTTCGAGCGGAATGGCGCACAGCATGGTTCAGGCGTATCGGGCTATAGGTCTTCGACCATATATTTGAGTTTCCACTCGGTACCGTCTTTTTCCCAAAGGTGGGGAGTACGGAAGTGGTCTGCGATTTGCCAGAAATGGGCGACATCCATATCCAGGTAGTCCAGGAATTCCGTGAAGTACTTTTGCGGGAATTCACCGTCGTAACGGTGCACCAGAGCCACGGCTTCATCGCGGGTGATGTGTTTGCTTCGCACTTCCATGGAGGCGTCGCGAGTGGTTCTGCCCATGCCGAACTTGAGGTAGCCGAACCAGAAGTGAAATCCGTCGGTCTTGTCGTCGAGGCTGGCGTACTTGGTGTATGTCCCCTCGCTGCGTTCGGGATTGGTCTCGAAACCGGAATGCTCGACAGCGCAGTAGTAGTTCTCCTGGGGAATCCACTTCTTGTAATAGGAGAACCAGTGCATTTCCAGGCCGAGCTTTTCAACGGTTTCGGGCGAGGGGGCCTTGTAGATGTCGAGAGAGTGGGGGAGCAGTTCGTCTTTTTCGAACACTCCGCACTCCTTGCCGATTTCGGCAAGCTCGTCCACGCCGTTGCCCCGGAAGTAAAGGTCCTTCCAGTCGCGAATGTCCTCGCAGGCCTTGTTCAGGGCATGAAGGCTGCCGCCGTACTCCAATTCGCCGTTCTCTCCGTAGAAGACCAGCGGGATGTTGAAGCGGTGGGCGATTTGCATGGCAAAGGCCTTCTGTCCCCAGGCGAAGGGATCCCATGCGTCGCCATTGCATTCCAAGGCGATGCGCGAAAGCTTCCGGTGGATGATGCCGTCAGGCATGCAGAAAAGGTTGTCGTAGCCGGAATGCACAAACTGCTCGTAATTGCGGCGGCCGATGTCCGTGTACATGAACGGCGTCCAGGTAACGGTCAGCGGGTGCATGTCGTACTGGTGCTTGAGCATGTAGGCCACGTAGGCCGAATCCTTTCCTCCGCTGGAAGGGACGATGCAGTCATAGCTGCCGTCTTTTGAACGGTGTCGGTTCAGCAGTTCAACCAGCTCCTGTTCCCGTTCATCCCAGTTCAGCGTCTCCTTGATTTCCGCGTAGCGGCAGGCGGAGCAGACGCCCTCTTCATCAAAGGTGATGCGGGGACGCTGGTTGGACGTCACGCAATTGGTGCAGAATGTAACCTCGCGCGGGAGGTTGGGAAGCTGATTGTCCGCAATGGGGAACCCGGACGGCTGTTTCTTGAAAAGTGGTTTCATCTTGTACTTCTCTTACTCTATAAATGCCTTGAGGATGGATAGCCCATCGGGACCGCTGAGTTCCGGATGGAATTGGCAACCGCAGATATTGCCCTTTTTCACGGCTGAAACGAACTGCGTCGGACCATAGCTGGTAACGCTCAGCACATGGGCCTGGTCTTCGGGGTTGGCCACGTATGTATGGACGAAATAGGCCGACGCACCGTCGGAAATACTCTTGAACTCGGTTCCTTCCCAACTCCGGCCGCCCGTGTTGAGGGCCGCCCAACCGATATGGGGAACCGGGACCTCTTCGTTCGGTTCGCCGTTGAACATGTGGTCAACGGAACCGGGAATCAGGCCCAGGCCTTCATGATCACCGAATTCGTGGCTTTTGGAAAGCAGAAGTTGCATGCCCAGACAGATGCCCAGCGTGGGGCGGTTCTCTTTGCCCCTTTCCCGCAACACCTCGACCAAGCCCCTTTCACGAAGGTTGTGCATGCCGTCGCCAAAGGCCCCTACGCCGGGCAGGATGACCTTTTCGGCCTTGGCGATAACGTCCTTGTCGGCGGTAACCACCGGCTCCACGCCGGTCAGGCACCGAATGGCCCGGCAAAGGTTGAAGAGGTTCCCGATGCCATAATCAACCACCACTACCTCTTGGGAGGCTGTACTGTTGCATTGCAAGACCTCGGCAGGGCGGTCCATGCGGCATTTGCTGCCCGCCGCGACCAGGGCTTCCTTGGCGTCGGCGACAGAGTGGCAAGTGATTTTGCCTTCAAGGTAGGCGATGGTCTTGGTCCGGGATTGTTCGATGAAGGACGTGTTGCCCTCGCTGGCAAACCGACCCGTATCCTTGAGCTCTTCGAGGCGATTGTAATGGAACATGGACGCAGCGCTGACCGCGCCGGTGCCGATGGCTTTGGCGCCTTCGACCAGATGGTCCAGGCTGCCAGCCCCACCGGAGGCAATGACAGGGACATTGACTGCCGCATTGACCATTTCAAGCAGCTCGAGGTCGTAGCCTTGCCCGGTGCCTTCGTTGTCCTCGCTGGTTAGCAGTATTTCTCCGGCCCCCCGGTCCACGGCTTCCTTTACCCACTCCACGACCTCGCGGCCGGAGTTCTCACGGGCGTTGGTGTGGAGGCAGGTGTAACTGCCGTCAGGCATCCGCTTTGCCTCAATGGAGATCACGATGCACTGCGAGCCGAAGGTCTTGGCACCTTCCGTAATCAGTTCGGGCTTTTCGAAGAGGGCGGTATTGATCGCCACCTTGTCCGCTCCGGCCCGAAGCAGCTCGCGGATGTCGTCCACGCTGCGGATGCCGCCTCCCACCGTCAGGGGGATGAAGATGTTGCTGGCAGTCCTGCTGACGATCTCTCTGAGGTTGCTCCGGCCGTACAGGGAAGCGACCAGGTCCATATAGATGAGCTCGTCGGCCCCGTTCATGTAATATTTGTGCGCGAAGTCCTCGGGTTTACCGAGGACGCGCAGCCCTTCCAGGTGGACACCTTTGACCAGGTTCGGACCCTTGATGTCCAGCCTCGGGATAACGCGTATGTTCATGGGAGTAGGTAACTACCAAGCCGCTATCCGCCAGTCAACAAGCGGATAATTCGGCTTTCAGATTAAAAGGTTACCAAGCGGTCCAGCCGCCGTCGACCATCAGGTTCTGGCCGGTGACGTAGGCGGAAAGATCGCTGGCAAGATAGAGCAGGGCACCCTTCATGTCCTCTTCGGTGGCCATGCGTCCCATGGGGGTGCGGGCCTCGTAGCGGGCGACGAATTTCGGGTCCTGGCCGCGGGCCACGCCGCCGGGGCAGATGGAGTTGACCCGCACATCCGGAGCCAGCACGGTGGAAAGGTAACGGGTCAGCTGGATGAGGCCGCCCTTGGAGGCTCCATAGGCCGCCGGGTTGCCCATCTTGGTGTCGTCGTACAGGGACATGTCCGGGCCGACCACGCCATAGGTGGAACCGATGTTGACGATGGAGCCGCGACCGGATTCCCGAAGCCACGGCGTTGCGGCCTGGATCAGAGCAAAGGGCGCGGTCAGGTTGGTCTCGAGCGCCGCGCGCCAGGTGTCCACTGACTGTTCTTCGAAGGGAACACCCCAGCCGGTCAGCTTGGAGGTGCCGACAAAGGCGGCGCAGTTTACCAGGATGTCCAGGCTGCCAAGCTTGGCGGCCACCTTGCCCGGTGTCGCCACAACGGTCTTTTCGTCGGCCAGGTTCAAGGTCACGCCCATGGTCTCTACCGACCATTGCTCGGCCAGGCGCGTGGCGGTCTCATTTACGCGATCCGCGTCCATGTCCAGCACAGCGACCTTCGCCCCGGATTCGGCCAGGGCGTCACAGAACGCCTGCCCAATGTATCCGGCTCCGCCGGTAACCAGGGCGGTCCGGCCTGTCAGGTCCATCAGTTCCTCTATGCTCTTCATTGGTTCCGCTCCATCAGGAACTGCGCAAAGGCGAAGTCCTGCTCTGTATCGATGTCCAGGGCGCGTTCCGGCGGAATGACGACCGCCTTGACCTTTCCCTGAAACACCCCTTCGTGTTTCTTGATGAAATTCGGTGTGGTCACGTAGCAGACCGTAGTCAGGTCAAAGATAGGCGGTGCGTCCTGGCGGCGGGTGATGCTCTCGCTTGGGGGCATGGCGATGGCAGCGTATCCGTCGTCGGTCATGGTGACCATGTTGAAGGAGGGATGGCGCTCGGCGGGCCGTGCCGTGACGACCATGTCGCAGCCGCCCCGCTCGAAGAGCTCGATGCAGTCCCGTACGTCGCTGGCGATGCGCAGCGGCGCAGTGCACGGCAGGGACACAAACAGGTCGAAGTCGTCCACCGCATCAACCGCATGACGCCAGGCCAGCCATTCGGGCGCGTCGTCACGGGCCAGTTCTGCCGGGCGCATGAACGGAACCTCGGCTCCATATTCCTTTGCCGCATCCGCGATCTTCTGGTCGTCCGTGGACACGATGATCCGGTCAAGCTGGCCACTGTCCCGGCCAGCACGGATGGCGTGAGCGATGAGCGGTATCCCGTTTAACGGGCGAATGTTCTTGCCGGGTACTCCCTTGGAGCCGCCCCGGGCGAAAATGAATCCGTAGCGTTTCATGATGCGGACACCCATACCTGTTGTTCGGCGCATTGTTCAAGCGCCTCGATCAGTTCGACCAGGGCCGCTCCCTGTGCATAGGTGCACGGCGTGGGATCGCCCATGGCCATTGCCTCCAGCTCGCGTCGGTAGGTGGTGTCCCGTTCCACCGGGAACTCCTCCACCGTGCCGTCCACGGTGAGCATGCCCGCCAGAAAGTCGGCCCGCAGGGTCATGTCCGCGCAGGTAATGTCGAAGCCTCGGTGGGGAGACCGGCTGAGATAATCCATGTGCACGCCGACAACGGGGCAGCGTTCGGTCTCCATGAGCACGGCGAACTGGTCGTCAGAGTCGATGACAAGGTCGCTGTAATGGCCGCCCATGGCCGTGACACGCTTCCAGTTTCCCAGGAGGAACTGGGCCAGATCCAGCTCATGAGACAAGTCGCGCAACACGCCACCGCCTCTGGCCCGGCTGGCCGAGTAGCTTTTGGTGTAGTCCTGACCCGGTCGCCAATCCGGCAGGTATTGCCCGACGGCGAAGCGCGCGCTCAGAATCTTGTGGCCTGCAAGCAGTTCGCGGGTTCGGGTGACCAGCGGATGAAAGCGCAGATTGTAGGCGACGAACACGTTGTCACCCGGTTCGGGCTCTATCTCGCAGACTCTCTCAAAAAGAGGTTTTTCCACCAGGATGCGGCCTTTGAACCCGGCCTTGAGCAGGCTTTTAAGGTTCGCGGCGTGTTCGACCGTGGCCGTGCAGACCACGGCCAACCAGGGCTTGGTTTCTTCAAGCGCGGCTTGAATGTCGGGGAATGTCGGGAAAGGGCATTCCTTGTTTCGTGTCACGCAGGCGACCTTGTGTCCCATGGACTCTAGCAGGCGCGCATGGCGCGCGCCGATGGAGCCGTAGCCGATTATCAGGGCATTCATGGATCAGCAGCCTTCTTCTCGCATGCGGAAATGCATGTCGTAGTCGCAGTTGGCCTGATCGAAATCCTGCTTGCGGCCGATGTCCATCCAGTATTCGTGAATGGGGAAGGCCGCAGTGGTCTCGCCCTGGTCCATGAGCTTGCCGAACAGGGTAGGCATGTCCAGGTATTCGTTTTTCGGGATGGCGGCCGCCACGTCCGGTTCCAGCACGTAGATGCCCGCATTGACGAAAAACTTGTGGGTCGGCTTTTCTTCCAGTTTGGTGATGTGGTGGTCCTTGACCTTGACCACGCCATAGGGGACCTGGATGTCGAAGCGTCGCACGGCCATGGTCGCCTTGGCCTCCTGTTCGCGGTGGAAGGCGAGCATGCCGGGGAAGTCCACCTTGGTCAGCAGGTCACCGTTCATGACGAAAACCGGCGCATCGGGCGCTTCCGGGATGAGGCCGACGGCACCGGCCGTGCCGAGCTGCTTGTCCTCGCGCAGGTAGCGTATTTCCACGCCATGCTTCGAACCGTCGCCGAAATATTCCTCGACCATGTCGGCGCGGTAATTCACCGAGATGTAGAACTTGCCGAAGCCGTACTCCGCGAACTGGTCCAGAATGGTCTTGAGCAGGGGTTTGTTGCCCACGTTCAGCAGCGGCTTGGGGCAGTCTTCGGTCAGGGGGCGAAGACGCTGGCCCAGGCCTCCCGCCATGAGTACAACCCAGTTGTCACGGCGTTTCGGAGTGATGACATCGAGCAGGGTGCGTAAACCGGCCACCCGGCCTTTTTCGTCCAACAGGGGGACCTGGCGGATTTCCCGTTCACGCATGGTAGCCAGCAGGGAGGCCTGATCCTCGTCCGGGCTGGCCGAGAAAAACTTGGTCTCCATGATCTCCACGGCCGGAGATTCCAGTGTCTTGCCGACCAGCAGGCCGCGTCGGATGTCACCGTCGGTGATGACGCCCTTGAGCTTGCCGTCCGCCTCGGTCAGCAGAACGATCTGCAGGTTGATGCGGTTCAGGGCCTCTGCCGCATCCCGGATGGTGGCAGAGAGCGGAATGACGGCATTTTTCCATGTATTCATAGGTACCTCTAGTCCTTGGACAGGCGGTAGTCGATGTCGAAGAAGGGTTTGGCCCCTTGGGGCGCACCCAGTTTCAGGATGTCCAGCATGCGCTGGCTGGTGCCGTATTTTTCATACGGGTTACGCGCCTGCTTGGCAATGTCCCCTCCCTGAGGCGACAAGGCGTGGCGCAGGGTCCGGGCCACGGATTCGGCGTCGGACGCGCAGTCGAATACCGACACCGCTTGCTCTCGTCCCTTCTGACGGTCGCCCACGTTGACTGTGGGTACGTTGAGGCTGGGGGCCTCCAGTATGCCGGATGACGAGTTGCCCGCCACGGCCGAGCAGAGACTCATGGCCGACAGGTAGCGGACAAGTCCTAGGGACGGGATGACCAGGGTGCGGTCGGGAAATGCGTCATGCAGCTTGGTGGCGCGCGCGTCGACCAATGAACCGCCCGGATCGGCGTTGGCCCCGGTGATCACCGCTTTCAGGGATTCGTCTTCTGCCAGCACGGCCTCAAGTCCGGCGAAGAATCCTTCGGTTTCGGCCACACCATCGGCGGCCAGCGTGGCCGGGTGGTAGGTTACCAGCAGAAATTTGTCGCCCAGGGAAAAGTCCAGGCTCGCTTCCAGGGCTTCCCGGTCCATGAGAGGCACGGTCTTGATATTCTCCACGCCCAGTGCGCCCACGTTGAAAACGGTGTCCGGTGCTTCGCCCAGCTGGATGACCCGTTTCCGGTAGGGTTCGCAGGAAGTGAAATGGAGCCGTGACAGCTTGGTGATCGCATGGCGGAATTGCTCATCCACGGCACCTTCGGTGGTTTCCCCGCCGTGGATGTGGACCACGGGTATGCCGACAAGGCTTGCGGCCGTGGCGCAGGCCAGACACTCCCAGCGGTCGCCCAGGAGTACCAGCATGTCCGGATTGATGCCGTCCAGTGCACGGGCGCAGCCGGTCACGGCCTCGCCCATGGCCAGGGCCACACCGAGACGGGAATCGTCGGTAAGCGGGAGGGGGACCTCGGCGCCAATGGGGAACCCGTCAGTCCGGATGGCGGCCACGGTATGGCCGTGGCGCTCGGAAAGGTGGGAGCCCGAGACCAGGAGGGTCAGCTCCGTGTCCACATCGGCCTGAAGCCGTTTCAGAAGCGGGGTGAGCAGGCCGTATTCGGCGCGGGTGCCGGTAAATACACAGATCTTCACAGCTCGATGCCCTCGCCAGGGTTAAAGTCCCGTTTGGCGGTCATGCCCACGACTTCGTCCCAACGCATGGGCGAGATGCCGCCGCAGCCGGTTCGTTGGGCGGCCAGATTGGCCTCGGAGAATTGTTCACCCGCCTGTATGGGTTTGGCCGCCACCAGGAAACGTCTGGCAATATCGATGTTGGCGCGCTCGGAAGGGCTGGGCTGTTTAACGCCGTCGCCCAATGCCTGCTCGACTTCTCGCACGGACCGGACCATGGCGGTCAGTTCCTCCGGGGCCATGGATGCGGCATGGTCGGGGCCCGGCATGGTCTTGTCCAGGGTAAAATGTTTTTCAATCACCGTTGCGCCCATGGCTGCGGCGGCCACGGCGCAGGTGATGCCCGGCGTGTGGTCCGAGTAACCCACGCGGCACTCCGGCAGGGTCTCGGCCAGCGTAGCCATGGCCCGCAGGTTGGCGTCGGCCAGGGGGGTCGGGTACTGGGTGTTGCAGTGGAGCACGGTAATCCGCGCGGCCGGGGTGCCCGATTCGGTCAGGACGGCCACGGCGTCCCGGACTTCGTCAAGCGTGGTCATGCCCGTGGAAAGAATGACCGGAAGTCTCTTGGCCCCCACCTTGCGCAGATAAGGCAGGTTGGTGATCTCTCCCGACGGGATCTTGATCACGGGTACCCCCATGTCGATGAGCATATCCAGGCTCTGCGTGTCGAACGGGGTGGACAGAAAGGCAATGGATTTGCAGCGGCAGTGGTCCATGAGCAGGGCGTGGGCGTCCACGTCCAGTTCGAGTTTCTTGAGCATGTCGAACTGGGATTCCCCGGCTCCGGATGTCTCTTTCTGGTAGGCGGCCTTTTGCGCGGAACCGGTGACGATCTCTTCGGCTCGGAAGGTCTGGAATTTGACGGCGTCGGCCCCGGCCTCGGCGGCCAGGTCGATGAGCCGCTTGGCCAGCTCCATGTCGCCGTTGTGGTTCACCCCCGCCTCGGCGATGATGAAGATTGGTTCGCGCCGTCCAGTCATGTTTAGAGCCTCGGCCCACTGGGCAGGTTTACGGCCCGCTCGGCCAGATTGCGGGCGTTCTTCAGTCCGTCGTTGGCGTTTTTCGAGTACATGGGCAGGTCGGCCATGAGCGCCCAAAGAGGGCGGGTCATGACGCCCGCGTCGTTGCTCCTGGCCAGGAATTCGTCACGTCGCTCCCTGCTCTCGAAGAGCACGGTGTTCAGCCAGTAGTTCGACAGACATCCCTGAGGGGCGTCCATGAAATCGATTCCGTCCACTTGAGCGAAAAAGTCCCGGTAAGCAGCGGCTACGGCGCGCTTGTCGGCCAGGATTTCGTCGATCTTTTCCATCTGGGCACAGCCGAGCGCCGCGTTGATGTTGGGCATGCGGTAGTTCCAGGCCACGGCGTCATGGCGGAATTCCCAGCGGTGCGGGACCTTGGCCGTGGCGGTCATATGCTTGACGTGTCCGCCCAGCTCTTCGTCCCCGGCCAGGATCATGCCCCCACCGCCTGTAGTGATGGTCTTGTTGCCGTTATAGCTGAGCACGCCGAGCTTGCCGAAGGTTCCCAGGTGCTGTCCGTCCAGAAAGGAGCCCAATCCTTCGGCCGCGTCTTCGACCACGGGGATACCGTGCGCCGCGCAGATGTCGCAGATTTCACGGATGCGGCAGGCATGTCCCAGAATATGGACCGGTACACACGCCTTGATGTGCGGGATTTCTTCAGGATGCGCTTCCAGCCAGGCTTCCAGGGCCGTGGGGCTCATGCCCAGTGTGTCCGGGTCGGAGTCCAGAAAGACCGGGATAGCACCTGTGGTGGAGATGGCATTGGCGGTGGCCACAAAGGTCAGCCCCTGGGTCAGGACGAGATCGCCGTGGGCCACGCCCACGAGTTCCAGGGCGGCGGTCAGGCCGCAGGTGCCGTTGACCACTGCCACGGCTCGCTTCGCCCCGGTGAAGTCGCGGGTCATCTCCTCGAACCGGGTCACGTACTCGCCAACGCTGGATACGAAGGTGGTGTCTATGCAGTTGGCCAGGTATTCCTTTTCCCGTCCGGTAAAGACCGGAGCGTGCAGGGGAATGAAGGCCTCCGGCTCGCTGTAGAGCTGCCGTATGAATTGGATGATGTTGTCCACGATCTATCCTAGATATTGTATATGTCGGCCTTGTATCGCCGTAAGTTGTCCGGGTCCGCGAACCATTCGGCCGTCAGCTTGAGGCCGCGTTTGAAGCCGTCGAGTCCGCCGAATTCAGGTTCCCAGCCGCACAGGCATTTGGCCTTTTCATTGCCCGCGAACAATCGCTCCACCTCGCTCTTGGAAGGCCGGATGCGCTCCTGTTCGCAGACGATCTCGATGTCCGCGCCCATGACCTCGGCGATGGCCTTGGCCGTATCGCCGATGGACACCTCGAATCCGCTGCCCACGTTGACCACCTCGCCCACGCAGGCGTCGGCCTGGGCCACGGCCTCGAAGCCGCGCACCGTGTCGGACACGAAGTTGAAGTCCCGTGTGGGAGTCAGCGCCCCGAGCTTGATCTCACGGGCTCCGTTGCCGATCTGGGTGATGACCGTGGGGATGACAGCCCGGGCGGACTGCCGGGGACCGTAGGTGTTGAAGGGACGGATGATCGACACCGGGGTCTCGAAGGCATTGTAGAAGCTCATGGCGATCTGGTCCGCCCCGATCTTGGTGGCCGAATAGGGCGACTGGCCCTGCAGCGGGTGGTCCTCGGTGATGGGTACGAACCGCGCCGTGCCGTAGACCTCGCTGGTGGAGGTGACCACGCATCGTTCCACGCCCAGATCACGGGCCGCCTGGACCACGTTCAGGGTTCCCTTGACGTTGGTGTCCACATACGTGTCCGGGGAGTGGTAGGAATAGGGGATGGCGATGAGCGCAGCCAGATGCAGAACCACGTCGCAGCCCTTCATGGCTTCCCGCACCCCGTTGGGGTCGCGGATGTCGCCGGCGAAAATCTCGAGGGAGTCCTGAATCTCCTTGGGTGACTCGTCGAGCCAGCCCCAGGAGTTGAAGGAGTTGTACAGGACAAAGGCGCGGACCGAATAGCCCTGCCGGATCAGGTATTCAACCAGGTGGGAACCGATGAAGCCGTCCGACCCGGTGACCAGTATTTTTTTATTATTGAGATGCATGGTGCTCCAACGGCCTTGGCCGTGAAAATGGCGAATGAAGATGCTCCACTGTATATATCCTGTCCATGCCTATGGCAAGGCATGGCACAGCGGGAAAGGCTCGGGCGGCGCGGGCGCTCACCTGAGCTTGAAGGCGAGCAGGCGCAGGGCCTCGTCCAGGCATTCCTCGGGGAGGAAGGTCTCCAGACACTCCAGGGTATCGCAGGAGTTCTTGTTGCAGGAGCGGCAGGGCAGTCCTTTGTCCACGCTCGAGTGGCGTTCGGACTTGGGACACCAGCCGAATCCGGTGGCCCCGTGGATGGCCAGGGACGGAGTGTCCACAGCCACGGCGAAATGCCGGGGGGCCGAGCAGTTGCCTACGTGCAGGGCGGCCTTTTCCTGGACCGCGGCCATCTCGCGCAGGGTCAGCATGTGCTCGGAAACGATCACGCCCTCGCCAGCCAGTTCGGCCACCTTGCGGGCCACTTCGATTTCGCCGGGGCCGTAGAGGATGAAGAACTTAAGCTCGGGGTGCTTCTCGCGCATGAGCTTGATCAGCCCGGCGAAGTGGCGCTCCGGCCATTTGCGGGTAATCCGGCGGTGGGACGGATCGATGGTCACGAAGCGGCCTTGTTCCATGCCTTCGGTGCGAAGGAACTCCTCGGCCCAGCTCCGCTCTTCGTCGGTCAGGTATAGCTTGGGCAGCTCGCCGTCCCAGTTGACCCCCAGGGGGCGGAGGATGGAGGCCTTGAGCATGGCCGCGTAGCCATAGATGACGTCGCTGAAGTGGGTGTAGAAAATCCGGTTGTACCAGGAGGTGTGCTGGGTCAGCTTGACCTTCGCTTTCGAGAACATGATCACGTATCGGCAACGGGGCAACCGCTGAAAGTCCACGATCAGGTCATAGCCGGTGCGGCCCACCTTGCGGTACCAGAGCAGGGCCTGGAACGGGTTCTTGAGCTTCTTTTTGTCAATGGCCCAGACGTGGGCGATGTGGGGATTGTTTTCCACCACGGAAAGGCACTTCTTCTCAGTCAGCAGGTGGATCTCCGCTTCGGGAAAGCGCTCTTTAAGGAGTTGTATGGACGGCGTGGACAAGAGCACGTCGCCGATCTGCCTGAGTTGGCAGACCAGAATCTTGTTGGGATGCAGATTGGAAATATCTTTCATTGCGGTTGGTTCCGTAAACAGCCGCAGGGCCGTCCGTGGTCTGGGCGCAGACATACACTGGTTTCATTCCAGGCACAAGCATCGACTCGGGGCCTGTCTACGCCGGGCTGACCGGTCCTCTTTATGTTTTTTTAGGTGTGTTGTTCCTGTCAGGGTTTGTTGTCAGCGTAGTTTCATTCATGACTACCTTGGTGAGGACTGGGAGCGCCCGGGTTCCGGACAACCGCCTTGTCAGAGGCGCAGTTCCCCTGTATAGCGTGCGGGTTGCGCAAGGGCTCGCGACGCAGGAAGTTCGCGTTTGTTGACGCATGACCCCATGAGCATATAGTGAGATTTCATGTCTATCGAGCAGAAAATCAAATCCATTGATGAGCTTGTTGAGCTCGTTGCCGAACTGAAGAAGCAAGGGAAGAAGGTCGTGCACTGCCACGGCGTGTTCGATCTCCTGCACATCGGCCATATCCGTTATTTTCGCCAGGCCGCCAGCTGGGGCGACGTGCTGGTCGTGACCGTGTCCCCGGACCGCTTCGTGGACAAGGGGCCGCATCGGCCCGCCTTCGGGGAGCAGCTCCGCGCCGAAGGCGTGGCTTCCCAAGATGTGGTCGACTACGTCGCTGTCAATGAGTGGCCCACGGCCGAGGAACTTCTGCGCAAGCTCCGGCCGGACGTGTACGTGAAGGGTTCGGATTTCAAATCCATCGACGCGGACCCCACCGGCAAGCTTCGCCTGGAGGCGGACGTCTGCAAGGAGATCGGTTCCGAGCTGCGCCTGACCCAGGAGATCGTTTTCTCCTCCACCAACCTGATCAACAGGTTCATGTCGTCCTTCTCCGACGATGTGCAGGAGTACCTGGAGATGTTCCGCTCCAGGTTCTCCATCAAGGATGTGGAGGATGTCCTTGATCGTGTGGCCGGGCTCAAGGTCACGGTGGTCGGTGACACCATCCTGGACGACTACCAGTACTGCTCGCCCCTGGGCGCCTCCTCCAAAGAGCCGGTCATGGCCTTCAGCCATTCCGGCGGCGACGTGTTCGCGGGCGGGGTTCTGGCTATCGCCAACCACCTGTCCAATCTGGTGGAGCGCGTGGACATGTTCACCGTGCTCGGCGAAACCGACACCCAGGAGGACTTCATCCGAGAGCAGCTCAACCCCAACGTGACCCCGCATTTCGCCTATCAGGAGAATGCCCCTACTCTGCGCAAGCGCCGATATATCGAGGGCTACTCCATGGTCAAGCTGTTCGAGATTTACCACATGGACGATTCGGGCCTGGATACCGAACGGGACACCGAGTTTCGGACCCGGATCAGGGACGTTTCCAGGGACAGCGACGTAGTGGTGGCGGCCGATTTCGGCCACGGGGCCATCAGTGTCGAGACCCGGGAGACCCTGACCAAGTCCAAGTACCTCGCGGTCAATACCCAGGCCAACGCGGGCAATCGCGGGTTCCACACCATCTCCGCCTACGGGCGCTGCGACTTCATCAGCCTGGCCGAGCCCGAGCTTCGTCTGGACGCACGGGACAAGGTTACCGGCGTCATCCCCATGACCGACGATCTGCGCCAGCGGCTCGGGGCCTCCATGGTCGCCATCACCCGGGGCAAGAAGGGGTCCTACGTCCAGACCGACGGCGGTGTGGGCGTGCTCGTACCCGCTTTCGCACACAAGGTGGTGGACAAGATCGGTTCCGGCGACGCATTCTTCTCCGTGGCCTCTCTGGTGGCCGCGTTGCGCGACGTCTCCCCCGAGATCGTGGCTTTCCTCGGCAACGTGGCCGGGGCCATTGCCGTGGGCATCGTGGGCAATCAGAAGTCCGTGACCAAACAGGCCATCATGAAACACGTCACTTCCCTTTTAAAGTAATGGGGCGCAGCAGCATGGCTCGCAAATTCGATCGATCCCGGCTCAAGGTCCTGCCTCTGGAACAGCGGCAGCACGATCTCACTCTCGATGTGCTCAGGGATCTCGCTCCGGAAGATGATGTGGACGCCAAGCTCGCGGCCGTCGCCGAACGCATTCGTCAGGCCAGGGAGAGCGGTGCGTCCGTTATCCTTATGATGGGTGCCCACGTCATTCGCGCCGGGGTACAGCGATTCATCATCGACCTCATGGAGCAGGGATACATCTCCTGCCTGGCGGGCAACGGTGCCTGCGCCATTCATGATTTCGAATTCGCACTCATCGGCCAGACCACGGAGAGCGTGGCCAAGTATATCCGCAACGGACAGTTCGGTTTGTGGCAGGAAACCGGCCGGCTCAACGAGATCATCAGCCAGGGCGTCAAGCAGGACATGGGCGCGGGCGAGGCCATCGGCAAAGCCATCCACGAAGGATATTTCCCTCACAAGGAAACCAGCCTGTTCGCCACGGCCTATCGCCTGGGCATCCCGTTCACGGTTCATGTGGGCATCGGTTCGGACATCATCCACGAACACCCCAACTGCGACGGGGCGGCCTGGGGCAAGGCTTCCTACACGGATTTCCTCTACTACACCTCGGTTCTCGAAAACATCGAGGGCGGAGTGGTCATGAACTTCGGCAGCGCCATCATGGCTCCGGAGGTCTACCTCAAGGCGCTTTCCATGGTCCGCAACGTGGCCTCTCAGGAAGGACGCGAAATAAAGCGGTTCACCTCTCTGGTCTGTGATCTTCGCGATCTGCCCGAGGATGTCTCGGCCGAAGCCCCCAGGGGGAGCGCGGACTATTACTTCCGGCCCTGGAAGACCATGCTCGTGCGCACCGTTGACGATGGTGGGGAAAGCTTCTATGTACGGGCATCACACGCACAGACGGTCCCACAGTTGTGGACCGCCGTAACCCAAGGCTGACCGGGAAAATACGCATGGGTTGGACGACATCCCTACGGGAACTGACGGAAGCGCTGGAACAATTGGTAGTTACCGACGGTTCGGGCGCTGTCCTCGACGTGGACGCCGGGTATGCCCTGCTGCGCGACTGGATCATCGCCTGCCGCGAGGACAGGCGGCGCATCTACTTTGTGGGCAATGGGGCCAGCGCCTCCATGGCCAGCCATTTCTCCACCGATCTTGCCAAGAACGCCGAGGTCCCCACCGAGGTCTTTACCGACTGCTCGCTGGTCACCGCCACGGGCAATGACCTCGGTTACGACCAGACCTTTGCCTACCCTCTGGGCCAGCGCATGGTAGAGGGCGAGGTGCTCATCGCCATCAGCAGCTCGGGCAACTCCCCCAACGCCGTGGCCGCCGTGGAAAAAGCCTCCGCGCTTTCCGGCAAGACAGTGACCGTGACGGCCATGTCTCCCGACAACCGCATGCGCGCCCTGGGCGATCTCAACTTTTACCTGCCCGCCGCAACCTACGGAATGGCCGAATCCGGGCATGGGGCCGTGTTGCACCATCTGATCGACCTCTTTTGCAAGCGTTAACGGCGGTTCGGCCTCGAAGCGGTGACAGCACGAAAGCTGGGTGAGAAACTTGCCGTAAACGCGGCAATGCATTAGGCCATGGTGAACGATATTTCCGCTGCAGGAGCGAAATCGGCTTTTGCGGCATCAATAGGCATCAGCAACGTCATGCGCCGACCCGGCGCTTAAATAGAATCACCTCATGGGAGAAAAGAACATGTCTGATATCAAGACCATATTTGTAACCGGCGCCGGCGGCTATGTCGGCTCGCTGCTGATTCCGGCCCTGCTTAAGGAAGGGTACAAGGTCCGGGCGCACGATATCTACTGGTACGGCGAGGACGTTTTCGACGGAGTCGAGGACAAGTCGAACCTGACCATGATCAAGGGCGACCTGCGTGATGCCGACCTGCTCAAGGAAACCATCCCCGGTTCCGACGCGGTCATCCATCTGGCCTGCATCTCCAACGATCCGTCCTACGACCTGGACCCGAACCTGGCCAAGACCATCAACTACGACGCCTTCCTGCCCCTGGTGGACATCGCCAAGGAATCCGGCGTGAAGCGGTTCATCTACGCTTCCAGCTCTTCTGTCTACGGCATCAAGGATGATCCCGAGGTCACCGAGGATCTGCCCCTGGAGCCGCTGACCGACTACTCCAAGTACAAGGCCATGTGCGAGGACTACCTGAACAAGGCTGCCAGCGACGAGTTCACCGTGACCACCATCCGTCCGTCCACGGTCTGCGGCTACGCCCCGCGCCTGCGCCTCGACCTGACCGTGAACATCCTGACCAACCATGCCATCAACAACGGCAAGATCACGGTCTTCGGCGGCCAGCAGAAGCGTCCGAACCTGCATATCAAGGACATGGTCGAGGTCTACCTGTTCATGCTCAAGCAGGACACCGCCAAGATCCAGAACAAGATTTACAACGTGGGCTACGAGAACTTCAAGGTCATGGAGATCGCCGAGAAGGTCAAGGCCACCCTGGGCACCGACGTGGACATCGTGGTCACCCCGACCGATGACAACCGCTCCTACCACGTCAACTCCGACAAGATCAAAAACGAGCTCGGTTTCGTGCCCAAGCACACCATCGAGGACGCCATCATGGACCTCAAGGCCGCCTTTGAAGCCGGTCTGATTCCGGATTCCATGACCGACGACAAATACTTCAACATCAAGCGCATGCAGAATCTGCAGGCCAAATAGGTACCGGACGTGAAAGAAAACGTCAGGAAGATTCACGAAGCAGCCATGGCCGCCCCCCTCGATGGGCGGTCCATGGACCTGCGCCGAAAGGTCGTGGACATGCTCGAATGCGCCCAGCGCGGGCACATCGGTTCGTCCATGTCGCTCATTGAGATCATGCGCGTGCTTTACGACGACATACTGCGCTACCGGGCGGACGAACCCGCCTGGGCCGACCGGGACCGTTGCATACTGAGCAAGGGACATGGCTGTCTGGCCCAGTATATCATGCTCGCCGAAAAGGGCTTCATCCCCGAAGCGCGCCTGTGCGAGTTCTGCGCCTGCGACGGACTGCTCGGTGGCCATCCCAGCGCCAACAAGATTCCCGGCATCGAGGTCTCCACCGGTGCTCTCGGCCATGGCCTGCCCGTGGGCGTGGGCATGGCTCTGGACGCCAAGGTGCGTGGCCGCGACAACCGCGTCTTCGTCATCATGGGCGACGGCGAGTGCGACGAGGGGTCGGTCTGGGAAGCGGCCATGTGCGCCGGAAAGCGTGGCCTGGACAACCTGGTCGCCATGGTCGACTACAACAAGTATCAGTCCTACGGCGAGACCAGCGAGGTTCAGGAATTGGAACCGTTCGCCGCCAAGTGGGAGTCCTTCGGCTTCAATTGCGTGGAGGTCAACGGCCACGACGTGGACGCGTTGGGCAAGGTCTTGGCTCTGGATGCCGCGCAGCCCGGCAAGCCGTTGGCGGTCATCTGCCACACGGTCAAGGGCAAGGGCGTGGCCTTTGCCGAGAACAACCTGGCCTGGCATCACAAGAGCAAGCTCCCCGCCGAAGATATCGCCGCCATGCGGCAGTGCCTGGAAGGATAACTCATGCGCAAGAAATGTCTTGATATGGTTCACGTTCTCGCCAAGGAGAATGAGGACGTCGTCTTTATCGGGTCCGACCTCGGGTTCAAGACCCTGGACGCCTTCAAGGAGGAACTGCCCGGCCAGTTCTTCGTGGAGGGCATCAGCGAGCAGAACGTGGTCGGCATGGCTGCCGGCATGGCGCTCGAAGGCCGTACCCCCTACGTCAACACCATCGCCACCTTCTTCGTCCGGCGTGCGCTGGAGCAGATCGCCATGGACCTGTGCCTGCACGACCTGCCGGTGCGCCTGATCGGCAACGGCGGCGGGCTGGTTTACGCGCCGCTCGGTTCCACCCATCTGGCCGTGGAGGACATCGCCCTGATGCGGGCCCTGCCCAACATGACCATCGTGGCCCCGGCCGACGCCGAGGAGATGGAGCGGTTCATGCGCGTATCCGTGGACTGGCCGCATCCCATCTATATCCGTCTGGCCAAGGGCTATGACCCCATCGTCACCGATCCCGCCAAGCCGTTCGTCATCGGCAAGGGCCAGGTGTACGGCGACGGTGCGGATGTCCTGCTGGTGACCACCGGTATCGGCCTGCGCATCTGCAAGGGCGCGGTCGAACTGTTGGAGAAGCAGGGCGTCAAGGCCACCATTCTGCACCTGCCCACGGTCAAGCCGCTGGATAGCGAGCTGCTGCTCGAGCTTATGGGCAAGGCCAAGGCCGTTGTCTCCGTGGAGGAGCACACCGTGGTCGGCGGCCTCGGGAGCGCCGTGGCCGAGACCATGCTCGAGGCCGGACTTTTCCGGCCCTTCAAGCGGGTCGGCGTCCCGGATGTGTTCCCGGACCATTACGGAACGCAGAACGAGATCATGGAGCGCTACGGCATCTGGCCCGAACCGCTGGCCGAGACCGTCACCGATTTGCTCAAGGCCCAAGGATAGCCCATGCTGATCGGGGTCGACCTCGACAACACCATCATCACCTACGACGCCCTCTTCCGCCGGTTGGCGGACGAGGGCGGCTTTCTTGCCGACGACGGGCGCATGTCCAAGAAGGAGGTCCGCGACACCATGTGGACCCAGGACGGCGGCCATCAGGCATGGACCGACATCCAGGCACTGGCCTATGGCCCGCGTATCGCCGAGGCCGACGCGTTCCCGGATGCCCTGAAATTCTTCCGCCGTTGCAGGGAGCAGGGGGTCGAGGTCTGCATCGTCAGCCACAAGACCGAGTTTGCCGCCAGCGATCCGGAGCGCTCCTGCAATCTGCGCGAGGCGGCCATGGGCTGGCTCGAAGGCCATGGCTTCTTCGCCGAAGACAGCGCCCTCGAGTCGGATCGTGTCTACTTCGCGTCGACCCGGCAGGAGAAGGTCAACCTGATCCGAGAGCTCGGCTGCGATCTGTTCGTGGACGACCTTATCGAGGTCTTCGAGGAACCGGGCTACCCCGACTCGGCCGTTCCCGTTCTGTTCGTCCCGATAGGGACCGCGCCCGACTCCTTTTCCGGCGAGGTCTGCGCCCGGTGGGAACGGATGATTGAGCGGCTCGGCTGCGGTCCGCTCTCCGTGGATCTTAAAAGACGTGTTGAAGCGGCTCTTGATACGGCTGTTGGTGCGGCCGAACCCGTCGGCTGCGGGCGCAACAGTCGCGTCTATCGCATCGAAACCGAGGATGGGGTGTTTGCCCTCAAGCACTACCACGATCAGTTCCGGCTGGACGCCGAGTTCGCGGCCTTCGCCTTTTTGCAAGGGCAGGGCGTGACCTCAGTGCCCGAGCCGGTGGCCGTGGACCGTGAAGGCGGATTCGCCGTCTATTCTTTTCTTGAAGGGGAACCGGTTCCTGAGCCCACGTCACAGGACATACGAGCCTGCGTGGAGTTCATGGCCACGCTCAAGCGGCTCTCCACAGTACCTGCGGCCACGGGATTCCGCCCTGCAGCAGAAGGCTTCTTCCGTCTGGAGGATATCGAGGGGAATATACGCGACCGCCTGGACCGGTTGGAAGGGCGTGAACGTACGTCGGCCCTGGAAAACGATCTGGCCGCGTTCCTGAAAGAAGATTTCGAGCCCGCTTTGGAGAAGTTGGCCGGCCGCGCGCAGGCCATCTACGCTGGGCTGGGGCTGACCCCGGGGCAGGGCATTCCCCGGTCGCAAAGGACGCTGAGTCCTTCGGATTTCGGTTTCCATAACGCCGTGCGCACCCCGGAAGGCCTGGCCTTTCTCGATTTCGAATACTTTGGCTGGGACGATCCGGCCAAGCTCGTATCGGATTTCATGCTCCATCCGGGCATGAACGTGCCCGACGAACTGCGCCGTGCCTTTGCCTCGGGCATCCTCGAAGTCATGGGCGACCCGAGCCTCGGAGGGCGTGTCCTGGCCCTGCAGCCGCTCTTCGCTTTGAAGTGGTGCATGATCCTGCTCAACGAGTTCCTGCGCCGGGACTTCGACCGCCGCCGGTTCGCCGGGGCGGCCGTTGGTCGCACAGAACTTCTCGAGACCCAACTCGGCAAGGCCCGGAACATGCTCAAGCGGGCCCTTGATGTGGCTCAAAGCGAAACCGATTAACCAGCAGAGGAAGCCATCATGGGCATATTGCGGAATTTCATCACCCCCAAGCACACCAGCACGGCCCGGCAGTATATCGAGCGCATGGTGGACGACAAGGTCCACTGCATGCTCAAGGCCAAGGAATACGAGTTCGACTATTGGGACGGAGATCGGCGCTACGGATACGGGGGCTACTCGTACCGGGCCGGATACTGGAAGCCCGTGGCCGAGGCCATGATCGAGGCATACGGGCTCAAGCCCGGCGCGCGCATCCTCGACGTAGGCTGCGGCAAGGCGTACCTGTTGTACGAACTGCACCTGCTCGGTATGGATGTTAACGGCTTCGATATCTCCAAGCATGGTCTGGCCGACGCCAAGGAAGAGATCAGGGACAACCTGTTCATTCATCGCGCCCAGGATCCGTATCCGTTCAAGGACAACGAGTTCGACCTGGTCATTACCAACACCACCTTGCACAATCTGGAGATTTTTGACCTGGAAAAGGCGCTCAAAGAGATCGAGCGTGTCGGCAAGCAGGCGTTCATCTGCGTGGAGAGCTATCGTAACGAGCAGGAACTGTTCAATCTCCAGTGCTGGGCGTTGACCTGTGAATCCTTCTTCAGTAAGCCCGAGTGGGAGTGGCTCTACCACCATTTCGGCTATACGGGCGACTATGAATTCATCTACTTCGAATAGGAGATTGTCGTGGGTAACATCTACACCCCGATGAAGATATTCCACTTCAAGGACAAAGTGGATTCCCTGCCCAGGGATACGGAGACGATTCTCCCGCCCCTGCATATCCGCATCAAGCCCATCAATGGGTGCAACCACAGTTGCCGCTACTGCGCCTATCGCGCCGACGCCCTGCAACTGGGCAAGGACATGCGCATCTCGGACTCCATTCCGCGTGACAAGATGATGGAGATCATCGACGACGTCATCGAGATGGGCGTCAAGGGCGTGACCTTCTCCGGCGGAGGCGAGCCGCTTTTCTACCCGCATCTGGTGGAAGTCCTGCGCAAGCTGGTCGATTCCCCGGTCAAGTTCGCCACCCTGACCAACGGTGGTCTGCTCAAGGGCGAGGCGGCCGAGCTGTTCGCCCTGCATGGCTCCTGGGTCCGGGTGTCCATGGACGGCTGGGACAACGAGAGCTATACCCGCTATCGTAGCGTGCCCCACGGTGAATACGACAACATCCTCAAGAACATCGAGGAGTTCAAGAAGTTCGGCGGTCCCTGCCGTCTTGGCGTCAGTTACATCGTGGACAAGGAAAATGTCGGCCACATCTTCGAGGCCGCCAAGCGGGTCCGCGACTTCGGCGGAGATTCGGTCAAGATTTCCCCCTGTATCCTTGAAAACGAGGGCGCCAAGAACAACGCGTACCACGAGGCCATCTGGGACACCGCCCGCGAGCAGATCGAGCGGGTCATGAGTGAACTGGCCGGGCCGGATTTCGAGGTCTTCGACGCCTACCATCGGCTGGATGAGTGCTTCGACAAGCAATACACGTGGTGTCCGTACATCCAGGTGTTGCCGGTCATCGGCGCGGACTGCAACGTTTACTCCTGCCAGGATAAGGCATACAACCTGGACGAAGGGCTGATAGGCTCTTTCAAGGACGTGCGTTTCAAGGATTTCTGGATGAGCGACAAGAACAAATTCTTCAAGATCGACCCGTCCAAGGTCTGCGGTCACCATTGTGTGGCCAACTCAAAGAACAAGCTGCTGCTCGACTACCTGGATGCGGATCCTGACCATCTGGCGTTTGTCTAGCCCCATCATATAGGAGCGTTTGCATCGTGAAAGTCCCATATCTTGACCTGAGGGTCTTTGAGCCTCTTAAATCCGAACTGCTGGAGGCCGTTGCAACGGTCTTCGATCATGGGCGCATTCTGCTCGGCCCCGAGGTGGATACCTTCGAGGCCGCGGTTGCGGACAAGGCCGGCGTTGCCCACGGCATCGGCGTTGATTCGGGCAGCTCCGCGTTATTGCTGGCCCTGCGAGGTCTGGGCATCGGTCCCGGCGATGAGGTCATTACCACCTGTCTGTCCTGGATCGCCACGGCCAACGCCATCACCATGGCAGGGGCCACCCCGGTTTTCGTGGATGTGCGTGACGATCTGAACATGGACCCCGCGGCCATTGCCCCGGCAGTGACTGAGCGGACCAAGGCGATCATTCCGGTACATTTTTGTGGCAAGATGTGCGACATGAAGGCCATCTGCAAGATAGCCGAGGAACATGGTCTTACGGTCATAGAGGACTGCGCTCAGGCGTTCGGCGGTCACAATGCCGATGGCAGAGCTGGCTCCTTCAGCAAGGTCGCCTGTTTCAGCATGAACTGCATGAAGGTGCTGCACTCCTACGGCGAGGCGGGTTGTATAGCGACTGACGACGACGCCCTGGCCGATCGGCTGCGCATGTTGCGTTACGCAGGGACCATCGGCCGCCAGGATTGCCAGGTACCGAGCATGAACCATCGTCTGGACACGGTGCAGGCGGCCATGCTGCTGGTCAACCTGAAGCGGTATGACGAGATCGTCTCGCGCCGCAGGGCCATTGCCGCTATGTATAACGAGCTGTTGTCCGATGTTGCCGCCTTTCAGGATGCCGGAGACAAGGACGGACACATCTACTACACCTTCTCCATCTATGTGGACCGTCGCGATGAGCTGATGGCGTTTCTGACGGAGAAGGAGATTGAGACCAAGCTCAATCATGCCCCGCTCATGCCGTACCACGCGGCCTACAAGGCGCGTAACCTGGGGCCGTTCCCCAATGCGGAGCGGTTGCAGAAAAGGGCTATTTGCCTGCCGGTGCACGAGAAGCTCAGCGACGAGCAGGTCCGGTACGTGGCCGACTGCATCAACCAATTCTACGGGAGCTAGGCATGCAGGGTATTCATCCGGTTACGCCGGAAGTCTATTACGCCGACGAAACCGACGTTGTCGTTGCCGGGCCGGAGGTCATCGACTTCCTCAAGGCAGAGGCCGCGCGCCAGCCGCGTCGGCGCTGCCGTCTGTGCCTGCACGACGGGGTGGAGAATACGCTGCACGAGATGCTCATCGTGCACGAGAAGCATACCTTCGTGCCGCCGCACAAGCATTTGGGCAAGTCGGAAAGCTTCCACGTGGTGGAAGGCGATATGGCGGTCTTGCTGTTTGACGACCAGGGTGGGCTTGAGCGCGTCATCCGCCTGTCCGCCCCCGGCGGCGAGCACGCCTTCTGCTACCGGCTGGGAGCGCAGAAGTTTCACAGCCTCATCCCTTTGAGCGACTGGGTCGTCTTCCACGAAGTGGCCAACGGCCCGTTCAACCGCGACGACATGATCTTTGCGGATTGGGCGCCGCAAGAAGGCGACCAGGCGGCCGGGGCTGCGTTCGTTGGGTCGATGTTACAACGTCTCTAATTTGCTACCTTGAGTATATCTGTGTCCGATAAGCCGAGTAGACCTGTGAACGATATCATCTCCCTAGACGAAGGTTTGAAGACCTCCGCATTCGAGACTTCCTGTATTTTCTTCAGTGCGCGGTGGTTGAAGGTTCTCTCGGAGTCTTTTGGTTTCAAGATAATGGGCTTGCGGATGCAGGATGGGGTTCTTCCTTTCGCTGACATCGATGATGTGGTTGGGAAAAGAATCGTATCTCTGCCGTATTCCGACTTCGTATCAAGCGGAATCTCAGGGGCTTGCTTAGCCGAGGGATTGAATTCGTTGCGTTTGGCCTATCCTGACCATTCCTTCAGCCTGAAACTGGCGAAGGATGACTTTCCAGGTTGGCCTGTCGAAGATGGTGCCATGCACCATGAAGTCAGTCTCGATGAGGAAGACGTCATGTGGCGCCGGTGCTCGACCAATTTCAGACGCAATGTAAACAAGGCCCGCAAGCATGCCGTTGAAGTGCGTATGCGAAGCGACGAGCAGGGGATCAGAGACTTCTATCATCAATTGCGCGACCATCGCAGGCATAAATTCGGCATTCTGACTCCTCCTTTGCGGTTTTTTGAAAAATTGCATGAGCATTTTTTCCGAGATGGTGCTGGCTATGTAGCCGAAGCCTGCCTGGATGGCAGAGTTTGCAGTTCCGTACTTGTTTTGTTCCATGGGGATGTGGCCTGCTACAAATTTGGGGCCTCTGACCTTGGTGCCCTGGAGTTCCGTCCCAACAATCTGCTTTTCTGGGAGGTCATGCTGGATACCTTCAAGAGAGGCTGTAAAACGCTTGACCTTGGCATGTCCTGGGCGTCTGAGGATGATGCCGGCCTGCGGAGGTTCAAGGAGGGAATGGGCGGAGAACCCATAGGCCTTTCTGTTATCAAGTCCTGGCCTGATGAAGCGTGCCGAGAACGGGAAGAGCGTAATCGACAGGTCTTCAGGGAATTGACCTCGATTTTTGTGGGGCAGGATTCGGATGAAGTGCTTGATAGGGCTTGTGATACCCTTTTCCCGCTGTTTACATGAGGAGTAGCCATGCCTGTTAAAATTGTCGTTGTGACAGCTTCGAAGGGAACCCTGCTGGGACACTGCCTGAATACCAAAGTGTTCCGCAGAAATGTCCATTCAGTGGTCACGGATCGGGCGTGCGGAGCCGAAGGCGTGGCTGTTGAGCACGGTGTGGAAGTCGTGCGTATTGAAGAATCGGACAATGCAAATTTTTCATTGCAATTGTTGCGGTATTTGAAGGCGAACGATATTGACTATGTTGTTTCGATTTTCCCGAGATTGTTCGTCGATGATTTGGTTCGGGAATATGCCGAAAGGATTTTTAACATCCATCCGGCCCTACTGCCTGCATTTCCCGGATTAGGCTCTTTTGATACCGCGATTGAGTACGGTGTCAGATTCGTAGGGGAAACGATTCATGTGGTCGATGAAGGGACTGATACCGGACAGATCGTCATGCAATGTGTCTACCCGGTGAATGCTCACGACGTCCTTTCGACTCGCCACAGCCTCTTCGTGGCAGAATGCAAAATGCTGATACAGCTGGCTGCCTGGCTTGAGGAAACACGGATTTCAGTATGTGGTAGGAATGTGGAGATCCGAGGCGGCACCTTTGATGATCCCCATTTTTCACCTTCCTTGGATAACGACGAGGCGTTGGACCTCGATATAATGATGCCGAACAAGTAGCTGTCATATCTGGAGGTATGCAATGATAGAAAAAATTGAGGATGTAACACCTGAGAATTTGCAAAAGGAATTGGATTCCATTGCGGATCGATTGGATTTGGAATCCTTGGAAGACTATAAGAGATTCCCACAGTTTTTCCAGATTGAGACGGTTCGCATTTGTAACAGCCGTTGTACCTTCTGTGCCGTTAATCAATGGGATAAGTCCGTCCCGTTCATGAGTGACTATCTTTTCGACAAGATCGCCGAGGAGATGTCCGATTATACCGATTGGATTCGCTTCGTAGCCCTGCAGCGCGCCGGGGAACCTCTGCTCGATAAAAGCCTCTTCGATCGGATCAAGAAGCTGAAAGATATCGGAGTCAAATTCGTCACGGGCTCAACCAATGCGTCGTTGCTTGATGAAGACAACGCCCGGAAGATGCTTGAGGCCGGTCTCGATGAGTTGATGATCTCCATCGATTCTGTGGACAAGGCCGAATATGAGGCCGTGCGCAAGGGACTCAATTTCGACGTGGTCAGCAAAAATATCCGAAACTTCTTCCGTATTCGTGATGAAATCAGCCCCGACGTGATCATCAGGGTCCGTGGAGTGGCCGCATATGACATCCATGCTCCGGAGCGCCGCAACGCCATGCAGATGTGGGAAGATTTCTGGGCTGACATACGCAGGCCCCATGATCGAATTTATATCAAGAAGCTGCATACCTGGGGTAATGAATACATTCAGGATGAACAGAAGGGCAACTATGTTCAGGATTTGACCTATCATCCCTGTGTTGTCCCCTGGGGAACCTTCCATGTCACAACCATGGGGCTGGTCCCGTTGTGCGGACAGGATGTGGACGCAAAGCACAACCATGGCGACATCAACAAACAAAGCATCGCCGAGGTCTGGAATGGAGAAGGGTTCAACCGTATCCGTAACCTGCATGCCACGGGTAAGCGTAACGAGATAAACAATTGCGTCCGATGCAGACTCTTCGACCCCGAGTTCTCCATGGAAAAGGATAACGACAAAGTCGGTTATTTCGCCATGTAGCTGTAGGGGAAATATAGCAAAAAAAAGGGGGGCTCAATGCCCCCCTTTTTTTATTCTGTATCTGTGGTTCAACTTCTATAGTAAGGATTCTCGCGCAGAAAAACCGTTCCGACCTTAACGGAGTGCTTCACATCCTTATATTTGGTGTAGGTATTCCAGAACTGTTCCTGCATCTCCACATCTTCCGGTGTTTCAACCCACGTGCCATCAAGTCTGGCAATCATTTCCTTGCAGGCTTCCAGGATTTCTTCCGGCGTGTTGTCGTGGACAGTAATACCATTCTCTCGAAGAGTGGCGCCATCGTAGACATAGCCCATGCCGTTCTCAAAGAGTTCGCTGAGGGTGAGGTAGCGGTTTTCCTTGTCCAACCAGTATTTTTTGAGAATGACGACCGAATTTTTGCGCAGGTTGGAAGTAAGGCTTGGAGGAATAAAGTTCACAAGAAGCACAGGAAGTCTGAAGCACCAGGAGGACAGGGCATCGAGTCCGGTCCCGCAACTCATGAAAAAGTGGCATTTATAGGTAAAATAAATGTCGAGCAGCTCTGAGCGCTTACCGGAGAAGCTGTAGTCGAAAACATTGGGGTGGGAGCATTTGAGGGGCATTTTCACCACGCTGCCTATTCGCAACACAGTGAATCGTTCCGCCATGTACTCTATTGCCTTGACGTAGGTGTTGATATCCACATTCCGCTTGTTGTCATCAAATGTAGGCTCCCCAATGGAGTCCAGATAGGCCGGATCCCGCCCAAGAATGGGAATGAACGGTTTGTCAGGGTCGAGCCCGAGTGCCTGATATTCCTTTCTTGCCTGCTTAAGTTGTTCATCACTGAGAAAGAAGTGCTGTTTGGTCACATCTGTAAAGTGAGATTCGTCATCTCCATGAAGATCATTGATTGCCATGGAGGTAACGCCCATCCCACCTAGTTTGTGGCAGATGTCAAAGAGCGGCAAAAAAAGGTTATTGATCGGCATCGCCTGCTTGAGTATGTCCAGCAAAACCCCATTGCTCGGTTTGTCCCGGTAGACAAATATACGAAATTCTTTGGGGTACAGCCCCATATCCAGCCTACACAAGTACTCTTCCTGGTTTGCGGCCATTTGACCGACGCGTTCAACTCTGATGGGATAGATTTTGAACGGAACCGGAGAAATCTTGTTGAAAAGAGCGATCAATAAGGCCACAGGCAGTAACAAGGGCCAATAGAACAGACGGTACTTGCGTAAGTTTATTCGATAGTCTCTTTGGGCTTTGAACATGGATGGCTGTTACTCGTTTTGGTTTAGCGATTCTTTTTTCCAGCGCAAACAGCGAAGAGGTAGTGGGCCATGGGAGCGTATCCCGTGTGCACTACTTCATCATTCATGGAGAAGAGAAAGATGTTCTCAAAGTAGGGAACTAGAGCCGCTTTGAGTGTGATGTGGCTTTTAAGGTTGATGTGCCCGGCCCTGCTTGACTCACTGGCAAACTGATCCGAGGTGATATTGGGGGTGCCGACAATGCAGACACCGTCGGGGGTCAGGTTCTCGTGCAGAGCCTTGATGTATTCGTTTTCACCTGCGAGGGGAATGTGTTCAATGACATCAAGCGAGATGCAGCAGTCGAATGTCCCTTCGGGTTTGTCTTTCGTCAAGTCCATCTTTTGGAAACGGACGTTGGGCCAGTCGCGGTACTGCGCTTGGCAATCGGTGATGAATACCTGCTCTAGATCAACACCGTAATAAGCCTCGATCTCTTGCATCAGGATAGGCATACCGGTGCCATCACCGCACCCAGCCTCCAGGACATGTTTTTTACCGGACAGCATTTTAGCGCAGAACTTGTAACGCGCCAGGGCAAACAATACATGCCGGGGATCTTTTCTCCAGGTGTAGCTTGTCCCGATGCCAAGTTCGACCCTGCCATGTTCGGAGATATCATCCAGCGACATTTTGGTTGGTTCCAACTCGTATTGCTGATCCATGAAATCTCCAATGTTGACCGTTTGGGATAGAAAATTTGTGACGGAGCGATTCTATATCGAGGCTAGCGGGAGCGTGTCAAGATTAAACCAAAAAGCAAGCGAAAGGGGCCCGGGGTTGTAGTCCGGGCCCCTCAATTGAAGCTTTACAGGATCTGGCTCAGGAACAACTTCGTTCGCTCGCTTTGCGGGTTCGTGAAGAAGTGTTCCGGGGTGCCGACTTCGACGATCTTGCCTTCGTCCATGAACACGACCTGGTCTGCCACTTCGCGGGCGAAGCCCATTTCGTGGGTGACGACGACCATGGTCATGCCTTCCTTGGCCAGGGTCTTCATGACGTCCAGGACTTCGCCGACCATCTCGGGGTCAAGCGCCGAGGTCGGCTCGTCGAAGAGCATGACCTTGGGGTCCATGGCCAGGGCGCGGGCGATGGCCACGCGCTGCATCTGGCCGCCGGACAGCTGGCCCGGGTAGTTCTCGGCCTTGGCGTGGATGCCGACCTTGTTCAGCAGGATCATGGCCTTTTCAGCCGATTCCTTCTTGCCGCGCTTGCGCACGGAGGTCTGGCCCACAGTGACGTTTTCCAACACGGTCAGGTGCGGGAAGAGGTTGAAGGACTGGAAGACCATGCCCACGTCCATGCGCACCTTGTTGATGTTGGTCTTGGGGTCGAGGATGTCCACGCCGTCGATCATGATGTGGCCCGAGTTGGCCTTTTCCAGACGGTTCAGGCAGCGCAGAAAGGTGGACTTGCCGGACCCGGACGGACCGATGACCACGACCACCTCGCCGGGATTGACGTGGTAGGACACATCGTGCAGCGCCTGTACCTCATGCGGGACGAAGAAGGTTTTGTATACGTTCTTTACATCGATCATGGCTAGGCCTCCGCTGTCCTTCTTTCAAGGTACTGGACGAACATGGACAGAGTGAAGGTGATGATCAGGTAGAGCACACCGCACACGAACCACAGTTCATAGGGCATCAGGCTGGTGGTGACCGCCTCGCGGGTGGCCTTGGTCAGCTCGCGGATGGCGATGACGCCCAGCAGGGAGGAGTCCTTGATCAGGCTGATGAACTGGCCGGCCAGAGGCGGCAGGATGCGCTTGAACGCCTGAGGCAGGATGATCTTGCGCATGGCCTTGACCTTGGTCATGCCGAGCGAACGCGCCGCTTCCATCTGTCCCTTGTGGATGGACTGGATGCCCGCGCGGACGATTTCAGCCACGTATGCACCGGCGAAGATGGCCAGAGAGGCGATACCGAACCACAGTTCCGGCACCTGGAACAGCCCCGCCTTGCTCAGCAGGTTGTTGATGATGGTGCCGAGCACGAAGTACCAGATCATGATCTGGACCAGCAGCGGGGTGCCTCGGATGATTTCAATATAGGTGATGGCCGACATCTTGAGGAACGGATTGGTCGATATCCTCGACAGGCCTGTGAAAAGGCCGATGAGGATACCGAAGAAGATCGCCACGATGCTGACTTCGACGGTGATGATCGTTCCTTTCACGAGCATTCCCATCTTGCCTTCGGAATAGGTGCCGATGGTGTCGCCCATGAAAACGGTCTGTCCCTCGCTCACTTCTATTTGGGAGCCGGGAACGGTGTAGTATTCCGAGTCGGTGCCGTCGGAGACGATAACCACGGAATCATCACCCTTCTTGGTGATGGAAGTCACGTCGCCTTCCATTTCGGCGGTCACGTTAACGGTGTCGATGTAGTAAAAATATCTAGGTATACGATTCCAGCGCCATATGTAGTCGGTCTGCGTGGTGGCCCAGTAAAAGCCCAGGCACACCGCGATGAGAGCGACCGCATACGCCACTTTCCAAATCAAATTCTTGTCGATGTCCTTTTTGGACTCGACCTTCGCGGTTTCGTTCATTGTATGCTCGATGAGATAGGTGCGCGGAAAAGGCCGGGGGCCGCATAGTGCGGCCCCCGTTCAATAAATCGGCGATTACTGGATGTTCTGATACCAGTCGTTGGAACCGAACCACTTGTTGTAGATCCGCTCGTAACGGCCGTCGTTCTTGATCTGAACGATGAAGTTGTTCAGCCAGTTCAGGAAATCGGGGTCACCCTTGTTGATGGCCCAGCCCAGCGGCTCGTAGGTGAAGGGCTCGTCCAGGAACTTCATGCCCGCATCCTTGCCGTGCTGAGTGTAGAAGATGGAGGTCATGGGCAGGTCGTAGACGGTGGCGTCGGACTTGCCGTTCATGGTCTCCAGCATGGCCTGGTCTTCCATCTCGAAAGACTTGTAGGTGGCCTTCGGGAAGAGGCGCTTGGCGGCCTGTTCACCGGTGGTGCCCAGCTTGGAGGTGATGACGATGCCCGGCTGGTTCAGATCTTTCCAGGACTTGATCTTGTCAGCGGACTTCTTGGAGATCAGCGCGGTCTGGCCGACGATGATGTAGGGGGAGGCGAAGTTGACCTTCAGGTTGCGCTCCTGGTTGATGGTCATGCCGGAGGCGATGATGTCATACTTGCCGGAGAGCAGGCCGGGGATGATGCCGTCCCAGGCGGTGTTGACGATCTCGAGCTTCACGCCCATGGCCTTGGCCATTTCCCTGACCATGTCGACGTCGAAACCGACGACGTTGCCCTTTTTGTCGGTCATTTCGAAGGGCATGTAGCCGGCTTCGAGACCCACACGCAGGGTGCCGCTCTGGACGATCTGCTCCAGGGTGGATTTTTTGGCGAGTTCGATGTCAGCGGCCTGAGCAGACATGGCGGCGCACATCAGCAGAGACAGCACGGCCACAAGAGTAATGATGCGTTTCATCCTTTCCTCCAATGAAACATTAGGTTGGTTGATATCCGTTGCCCCGATTCCGTCCGGGTACACGTCCCCGGGGCAGAGGTTCCTCTCCATCGTTTCCGTATAGAACGATTTTGTTCACAGAACGACAGTATCTCATAGCCTCAATGCATGGAAATTTCAAGAGAGTCTTCCGGTGTGGCTGATTGCGCGATTTTTGTTTTAAACAGAATATAATATTGTGTTGTTGTTCGATTTCAGAACAAATGTCGCTATCCTGCATGAAAAACTCCCGATAACGAGTTGTCTGTTCTGCCTTTCAGAAAAAATGGAAGAAGTTGCCAAGGAAATTAAATTTATCATTTTTATATGGTATGGTCTGCATTATGGTACGAGAAGGGGACAAAAATGACCATACAGCAGCCCCTTAAGGGAGAAATGCATGCCCACCACCAAGATATTGGTCGTTGAAGACAACGCTGTTGCGCAACTCGACATCAAGCTGGCCCTTGAGCGGGCAGGATACGGCGTGATCGGTATGACCGGGAGCGGCGAAGAGGCCCTTGTCATGGCCGACAAGTTGGCCCCGGACATCGTGCTCATGGACATTATGCTCGAAGGCGAGATGGACGGCCTCGAGGCCGCAGGCGAGATGCGCACCCGATTCGACATTCCCGTCATATATCTCACCGTGGTGGTGGACGAGCAGACTTTGCAATGGGCAAAGGTGACCGGGCCGTATGGGTATCTGGTCAAACCCGTGGACCATATCGAACTTCGTTCGGCCATCGAGGTCGGGCTGTACAAGCACCAGATGGAGCGGGAACTGCGCAAGGCAAAGCAGGCCGCCGAGGCCGCCAGCCGGGCCAAGGCGTCGTTTCTGGCGACCGTGAGTCACGAGCTGCGCACGCCCATGACCGGCGTTCTCGGCATGACCGAGTTGCTGCTTATGTCCGACCTTGAAGAGCCGTACCGGGAGAACGTCCGACTCATCAAGGAATCCTCCATGGGGCTGTTGTCCGTGCTCAATCAGATCATCGATTACTCGAAACTGGAAACCAGCTCCCTGACCGCGCGTGTCATGGATTTCCGACTGGAAGATATGGTCACGGGCATTCTGTCGCAACATCGACGTGCGGCTGCGGCCAAAGGGGTGAGCCTCGAATACTCCATGGACCCGGCCATTCCCGCCTGGGTTCGCGGCGATCCCGCCAAGCTGCGACAGGTGGCCGGCAATCTTATCGCCAACGCGGTCAAATTCACTCCGTCAGGCCAGGTCCTGGTCGATGTTTCCATGGCTGAAAAGAGTGATGACTCCGGGCAGGACGAAGGCCGGCTCATGGTCCAGATACTGGTGCGGGACAGCGGGGTAGGGATCCCCAGCGATAAGCTTGAGCAGATTTTCGAGAGTTTCCGTCAGGGCGAGGACTACCTGTATCACTCGACCGGCGGTCTGGGGTTGGGCTTGGCCATTGCTGGCAGGCTGGTTGAATTCCTGGGAGGAAACCTGCGCTGCTCGAGCGAGGAGGGCAAGGGGAGCGTCTTTTCGGTGACCGTGCCGCTCGACTACAGCCCCTATGAGGCGTCCTCGCCGTCCGCTTCTGTGCTGAGCGGAGAGTCTCCGCTCAAAGGCGTCCGGATTCTCGTGGCCGAGGATGATCTGGTCAATCAGCGTTATCTGATCCGGTTGTTGGAAAAGATGGGTTGTAAGGTCACTCTGGCCGAGACCGGTGTTCAGGCCGTGGAGGCTCTGAAAAAGGATTCCTTCGATCTCGTGCTCATGGATGTCGAGATGCCCGAGATGGACGGCATCGAAGCCACCAGGTGTATTCGCGATCCAAAAACATGCTGCCTGGACAAGGATGTGCCCATAGTAGCCCTGACCGCGCGGGCCATGTGGGGGGACGAACAGCGTTGTATGCACGCAGGCATGGACGACTATGTTTCCAAGCCGGTTGACGTTGACACCGTCGCCGCAATCATACAATCAACTCTGAAGAAGGAATAAATCCAGTCCTGCTGTTCCCTTCACGGAGCTTGAACAAGTATGCGCGATTCCAACGGACCGACCCCTCTGATCAGCGGCGGCATCTACAAGGTGTTCCTGATCCTCCTCCTGCTGTTTTCCCTGTACCTGGGGTTTTCGCTGGTGGAGCCCTTCATGCACACCATGATCTTCTCCACCGTGCTGGCCGTCCTTTTCACCCCGGTTTTCAACTGGGCTCTGAAGTTATGTAATGGGCGGCGCACCTGGGCATCGGCCCTTACCGTGGGGATCATCGTCTTTGCCCTGGTCCTTCCTCTGGCCTTTCTGTTCATGGCCCTGATAAGCCAGGGCGTTGATTCCCTGGTGGCCCTGAACGCATGGATAGCCCAAGGCACTTACAAGTCTTTTCTCAGCCTGGAAATGCTGGATAAATATGCGTCCATGGTCCACGAACAGTTGCCGTTTCTACGTATCGACGAGATGCAGATTCAGGCAGGCGTGCTCCAGTATTCCAGGGAGTTCGCCCAGAACATGCTCTCCTTCGGCACTTCCCTTGCCCGGGATGGCGCCAAGCTGGTCATGCATTTCCTTTTGATGGTCTTCATCCTGTTTTATTTCATGCGTGACGGCACCAAGATGGTCGCTTACATCAAGCGCCTCTCGCCGCTCAGGCCCAAGCAGGAAGACTACATCATCGACAGTCTGAAGCGGGTTGCCCGGGGCGTGCTCATGGGCTGCCTGCTGGTGGCCGTGCTCCAGGGTTTCGCCGGAGGCATCGGGCTGGCCGTGGCCGGTATTCCCGCCTTTTTCTGGGGCGGCATGATGGCCCTTTCCTCGCTTATTCCCGTGCTGGGCACCGGCCTGGTCTGGGTGCCCGCCGTGGGCTACCTGTTTATCTCCGGGCAGTGGAAGATGGCCATCTTCCTGGCTCTTTGGTGCGGCATCTTCGTTGTCGGCATCGACACCATTCTGCGTCCCATCTTCATGCGCGAGGCTTCGCGCGTTTCCACCTTCTACATCTTCATCGCCATCCTCGGCGGTATCTACTCCTTCGGCATGTTGGGCATTTTCTACGGCCCGCTGATCCTGAGCTTCGTCATGGTCATGCTGCACATCTATCTGGAGGAGTACGCCGACGATCTGGACGACCCCGAAGAGGCGGCTCAATGATTGTAAGGAATTCCCTGTTCTGTTTCGCCATACTGATCCTTCTTTTCGCAGCCGGTTGCGGCCCCAGGGCATCGGTGCCGAGCACGGCCCCGAAAGTCCCGGCCGAGCCGACCGCTCCGCAGGTGCCGGAGGTTCCGACCTTCGTGCCGGTGGGGGAGGGCGCTGCACGGGGGCTTGCAAAAAGCCTCTCTGTCAAGCCGCAGAATCTCTGCTCCTGGACGGATCTGCGCCCGGGCATCGAGGCCAGTCTGCACTATATCCGCTCCCGCTCCCAGAGCTCTGTCTGCGTGGACCAGCCCGGCCTGCGCCTGACCTGGGGGCAACTGCGTGATTCCGTTTCCGAGCTCGCCTCCCTGCTCGTTTCGCTTGACCATGACCCGTCATTGTTGGCCGAGCGGTTCGCCTGGTACAAGCTCGAACCGGGCACGTTGCTGACGGGGTACTACGAGCCTTGGCTCAAGGCGTCGCTCTCCCCGGATGAGACGTTCAAGTATCCCCTTTACGGGGTTCCCGATGATCTCCAGATAGTGGATCTGGGCAGCTTCCATCCGCGTTGGGCGGGGCAGAAGCTGGTCTACCGCGTGGAGGACGGGCAGGTGGAGCCGTATTTCGACCGCGCCGCCATCGATGGGCTGGGTGCATTGGAAGGGACCGGTGACGAGATCGCCTGGGCCGCCGACCCGGTGGACGTCTTCTTCCTGCAGATCCAGGGCTCCGGCAGGCTGGATCTGCCCGACGGGAGCTTCAAGCACATCCTCTACGGCGGCAGGAACGGAAGGCAATATGTGTCCATCGGCAAGGTGCTCATTGAAAAGGGATATATACCTAAAGAAGAGATGAGCATGCAGCGTATCCGTCAGTTCCTGAACGAAAACCCTGACGTGGCCGAGGACATCCTCTTCAAAAATCCCAGTTACGTTTTCTTCAGATTGGCCGACGAAGGACCGTTCGGGTCCATCAACGCCATTCTGACCCCGCGCGTCAGCGTAGCCGTGGACCGGTCCATGATCCCGTTGGGGAGCGTCGTGGCTCTCAAGACCGCGCTTATGGACTATGACACCGGCAAGGCCGATCCGTTCTTCTCCCTGGTCCTGGCCCAGGACACGGGCGGGGCCATTCAAGGCACTCGCATGGATCTCTTCTGCGGAGCAGGGGAAGAGGCCGAGACTCTGGCCGGGCACCTGCAGGAGGGGGCCGAGGTCTACATGCTCCTGAGCAAGCGGGTCATCGCGTCCCTGCAAAACCGCCCGCAATAGTTTTTATCCGAATCCATCAGCCGAGGAGGCGACAAATGCAATATGTGGCGCTGTTCGAACAAGAGAAGCACGGCTTTGCCGTGACCTTCCCGGATTTCCCGGAATGCACCAGCTTCGGAGAGGACCTGGATGAGGCCGTGGATAATGCCCACGAAGCTCTCGCAATGTACGTGGAAGACCGACTTCAGGGCGGGGAACTCCTTCCTGAGCCCTCGAACAAGAAGGATTTGCTGGCTCAACCCGAGAGTAAGGGGAAAAAGGCCATCAATATCTCTGTTCAAGGGGACGGGAGCGACTTTGAGGAGTTCGAAATGGTCATGCATGTCCATCTCCTGGCCAGAATCGAGAAGTATTGCCGTCAGTATGGGGTTTCACCGGCCGATTTTTTGGCGGCTGCGTCACGTTTGGCGATCAAAACCGATATTTTTGCTGCCTGACACCCCTCTTTCCACCATTTCGTAACCTTTTTTTATCCGGCTTTTCTCGTGCGGTAAAATTTGATTCTCCTGTCATTCTTGGGGGCTAGGTGGCACTTGGTGCTGTCCGCTTTTGTTAATTTACAATTTTGACAAAGGTTATTAATATGTTACAGTTGCACCATCCCCCATTTTGATTTACCTTCAGCTTCCGGGATTTGTATAGAGCCATTATACATTGCAACGGTAAACAGCTCCTTGGAAGTTGCATAATTGTGAAACGCTTGAGCCGAAGAGCCTGCCGCGACCGCTTACTGGTCGCATCGCAGGCTTTTTTGCCCCTGCCGGATGCACCCTTGTGAGGCTGAGTTTTTTGGGGAATCATTGGATTTTTTCCGGTGTCTGCCATGCGTGCCGCCGTTTGTCAGTGGCGGGGCGAAAGACTTTTAACTGTGGAGTGAGTCGAGACCATGTGCCGATTGTTTGCGCTTACAAGCCGTGACCCGGTGTCACCCATGCGCGCCATCGATGCCCTCAACGTCATGAAAGAAGGGCACGACGGCTCCGGTGTGGGACTGTTTCTGAGCGGTCTGGGAGGACCGTGGGAGGAACTTAAGGAATATCCTATCCTGTCGGGCATCTTTACCGATGCCGGTCTGGCGCGGATGTCGGAATACATGACGAAAAACGGATTTCAGTCCAAGTATTCCGCTACCTTCAAGCCGGACGTCGAACCGCCGGTCGGGACCCCCAAGCGTGGAACCTATGCTTCCATCGCCTTCAAGATCCCGGACGAGTGGAAGGGGATGACTGAGGATCAGCTTGGTTCCAACCTCGTTCAGATGCGCCTGGACCTCCGGGCCATGGGTGAGGCCGAGGGAGACATCATGGTCTTCTCGTTCTGGCCCGACACCATCATGATCAAGGAAGTGGGCGATCCCATGGCCATCGCCGAGTACCTCAAGCTCGATCGCGAGGAACTCTACGCCCGCCATATCCTGGCCCAGGGGCGGCAGAACACCAACTACGCCATCAACCTGTACGCCTGCCATCCCTTCTTCATTGAAGGCATCTCCACCATGACCAACGGCGAGAACACCGCCTTTGTGCCCATCCGCGAGTATCTCATGTCGCGCGGGGTCACCGGCTATCAGGGCTATCAGTCCGACTCCGAGGTGTTCACCCACATCGCCCATTACGCCACCAAGCGGCTCGGCCTGGACATCAGCTCCTACAAGCACGTCATCACGCCCATGAACGATGACGAGATGCGCGATCACCCGGATCGGGAACTCCTGATCGATCTCAAGCGCGCCTGCCGTAAACTGATCATCGACGGCCCCAACTGCATCATCGGCTGCTTGCCCGACGGTTCCATGTTCATGGCCCAGGACCGCAAGAAACTGCGGCCCGGCGTGGTCGGCGGCAACCCCGAGCTCGGCATCTACGGATTCTCCTCCGAGATATGCGGGCTCAACGCCGCCATCCCCGATCGTGACAGGACCAAGGATTTTCAACCCATGCATCTCGACACGGCGATCGTTGGACCCGATTGCCGGGAGGTTCTCCAATGCTCGCAGAAAGACCCATTACGCCAGCAACTTTAAGCCGCAAGGACCTGCCCTGGCAGATCAAGTGGGACATCAATACCTGCACCAAGTGCGGTCGGTGTACCTCGGTCTGTCCGGTCAACGCCATCGAATTGGGCGTGTTCCGCAAGCGTGACGTCAAGCCCCCCATGGGTTTGTCGGCCAAGCCGACCACGGAATTCTCCACCTTCTACGGCATCCGTCAGCGGACCGACCCGGCTTACGCCTGTATCGGCTGCGCCATGTGCAACATGGTCTGCCCGAACAACGCCATCGAGCCCAACCGTCAGTACGATTCCACCACGCTCCAGTTCCAGAACAACCGGGGCGGACAGCCCAGGACGCGTGGCGGCCGCAGGAACAATTCCGAGTCCCTGCTCGATCAGATCAAATTCATACGCATCTCCATGCTCACCGACCCCGCGCTCGACGCGGGCCGTCATGAGTTCGACGTGCGCACGCTGCTCGGCCGGGTGCTCTCGCCCGAAGCCGAACTCAAGTGTTTCCGCGAAAACGGCTGGAAGCCGCCGGTTCGCGAGATCTATCCTCTGGTTATCGGCGGCATGTCCTTCGGCGCGCTTTCCCCGAACATGTGGGAAGGCCTGCAGATGGGCGTGGCCTACCTGAACGAGGAAATGAACATGCCGGTGCGCATCTGTACGGGTGAGGGCGGCTGTCCGCCGCGCCTGCTGCGCTCCCGCTTCCTCAAGTACGTCATTCTGCAGATCGCCTCGGGCTACTTCGGCTGGGACGAGATCATTCATGCCATCCCCGAGATGAAGGAAGATCCCTGTGCCATCGAGATCAAGTACGGCCAGGGCGCCAAGCCCGGCGACGGCGGTCTGCTCATGTGGTACAAGGTCAACAAGCTCATCGCGGCCATTCGCGGCGTGCCCTCCGGCGTTTCCCTGCCCAGCCCGCCGACCCATCAGACCAAGTATTCCATTGAGGAGGCCGTGGCCAAGATGATCCAGTCCATGTCCATGGCCTGGGGCTTCCGCGTGCCGGTCTATCCGAAGATCTCGGCTTCCTCCACTTCGCTCGCCGTGCTCAACAACCTGGTCCGCAACCCCTATGCCGCGGGCCTGGCCATCGACGGTGAAGACGGCGGTACGGGCGCGGCATACAACGTGTCCATGAACCACATGGGCCATCCCATCGCCTCCAACCTGCGCGACTGTTACCAGGCGCTGTGCGTGGCCGGAGCCCAGAACGAGATCCCGCTCATCGCGGGCGGCGGTATCGGCAAGCACGGCAATCTGGCCGCCAACGCCGCGGCCCTGATCATGCTCGGGGCCTCCATGGTCCAGATCGGCAAGTATGTCATGCAGGCCGGTGCGGGTTGCCTCGGTTCCGAAAAGGACCGTTGCAACGTCTGCAACATCGGCGTTTGCCCCAAGGGCATCACCTCTCAGGACCCGAGAGTCTACCGCCGCCTCGACCCCGAAAAGGTCGCCGAAAGGGTGGTCGACTTCTACCTGAGCTTCGATACGGAACTGCGCAAGGTCATCGCACCGCTCGGCCGGTCCACGTCTCTGCCCGTCGGCATGTCCGACGCGCTCGGCATCTCGGACAAGGACGCGGCGGAACGCCTGGACATCAAGTACGTCATCTAATCGAAGCTTCAGGAAATATCGGAGTACACAATGGCAAAGAAAACACAGCGCATAGACGGACACGAAAACGGTGTCCGCGTGGAATCCCGCATCCTGGAGGAACGCATCCAGGCCGCGGTCCGGCAGGGCGCGCGCCGGCTGGAGATCGACGCCATGGGCCAGCACGGTCTGGGCGGCAGGCTCTGGATATCCAAGGAAGAGCCCATTTCCGTGACCATCACCGGCTCCCCGGGCCAGCGCATCGGTTCCAAGGGGTTCCCGGGTACGACCATTCAGGTCATGGGTCCGGCCTCTGACGACGTGGCCTGGCTCAACGCGGGCGCGGAAGTCATCGTCAACGGCAACGCCTCCAACGGCGTCTGCAACGCCATGGCGCAGGGCAAGGTCTTCATCGCGGGCAACATCGGCTCGCGCGGCATGACCATGACCAAGACCAACCCCCGTTTCGACCCGCCCGAGTTGTGGGTCCTGGGCTCGGTGGGCGACTACTTCGCCGAGTTCATGGCGGGCGGCACGGCCGTGGTCTGCGGCCACGAGGCCCAGAACCCCAAGAATGTGCTGGGCTATCGCCCCTGCGTGGGCATGGTCGGCGGCCGTATCTTCGTGCGCGGTCCCATCGACGGGTTCTCTCAGGCCGACGCCATGATGGAGCCCATCGACGACGAGACCTGGGCCTGGCTGACCAAGAATATTGAAGAGTTCCTCAAGAAGATCAAACGCTCCCGTCTGCTCAAGCGGCTGACCCGCCGCGAAGAGTGGCAGCTCATCCGGGCCAAGACCCCGTTCGAGAAGAAGGGCAAGGTCCGCCGGGCCATGCACGACTTCCGGGTCAACACCTGGGACGCGGAGCTGGGCAAGGGCGGCATCATCGGCGACCTGACCGATCTGGACCGTTCCCCCATCCCGCTCGTGGTCCACGGCGACCTGCGCCGCAAGGTGCCCGTGTGGGAAAACCGCAAATACATGGCCCCGTGCCAGGCCAGCTGTCCCACGGGCATGCCCGTGCAGAAGCGCTGGCAGCTCGTCCGTGACGGGCTGGTGGACGAGGCCGTTGATCTGGCCCTGGCGTATACGCCGTTCCCGGCCACGGTCTGCGGCTATCTGTGCCCCAACCTGTGCATGGAGGGCTGTACCCGCTCCACCCAGCAGCATATGGCTGCCGTGGACATCACCAAGCTCGGCAAGGAAGGGCACAAGTCCAAGGCTCCTGAACTGCCGCCTCTGTCCGGCAAGCGTGTCGCCGTCATCGGCGGTGGCCCGGCCGGTATCTCCGTGGCCTGGCAGATCCGCATGAAGGGCCATGAGGCCGTCGTCTACGACATGGCCAAGACCCTGGGCGGCAAGATCTCCGCAGCCATCCCCTATAGCCGCGTGCCCAAGGAAATCGTGGAAAAAGAGGTTGAGCGCGCTGCCAAGGTCATCCCCCATGTGCATCTGCAACAGGAACTCAAGGCCAAGGAGTTCGAGGAACTTCTCCAGGAATACGACTTCGTCGTCCTGGCTATCGGGGCGCAGAAACCGCGCATCATCCCGGTGCCCGGCCACGAGCGCATCTACCCGGCCCTGACCTTCCTCAAGGACGCCAAGGCCGGTACGGCCAAGATCGGCAAGAAGGTGGTCATCATCGGCGCGGGTAACGTGGGTTGCGACGTGGCCACCATGGCCGCCTCCGTGGGTGCCGAGGACATCACCCTCATCGACATCCAGGAACCCGCCTCCTTCGGCAAGGAACGCAAGGAAGCCGAGGCCGTGGGCGCCCGCTTCAAGTGGCCCTGCTTCACCAAGGAGATCACGGAAGAGGGCGTTCTGCTGCAATCCGGCGAGCTGCTCGAAGCAGACACGGTCATCATGTCCATCGGCGACCAGCCGGACGTGGAATTCCTGCCCGAGAACATCGCTCTGGATCGCGGTCACGTGGTCGTCAACGACGACTACCAGACCACGGACTCCCGCGTCTTCGCCATCGGCGATGCCGTCCGTCCCGGTCTGCTGACCCACGCCATCGGCCATGGCCGTCGCGCGGCCGAGGTCATCGACGACATCTTCAACAACCGTCGTCCGCAGTCCGATACCCGCGATATGATCGATTACACCCGCATGACGCTGGAGTACTTTGACCCCCGCGTCATCGAATTCAGCGACGCCAACCAGTGCGGCGCGGAATGTTCCAGCTGCGGTTCCTGCCGTGACTGCTACATCTGCGACTCCCTGTGTCCGCAGAACGCGATCAAGCGCAACGAGCTGCCCGACGGCGGTTTCGAGCGAGTGGTCGATCCGGACAAGTGCATCGCTTGCGGCTTCTGCGCCGACGCCTGCCCCTGCGGCATCTGGGACATGAAGAACCCGGCTCCCATGGAATAGGGCGAACCTGATACGAATACGAAAGGGGCGACGGTGTACCGTCGCCCCTTTTTTATCCTCAATTCTTCCCTGAACTTCTTATAACCGCTGGTCCAGGCAACAGCGCAAAACAAAGCCCCGGGCTCAGAGGTGAGCCAGGGGCTTTGTTTTTAAGAGCGATTCGATGGTGATGCCACCCGCAAACGGCTCTCTAAGGCTTAAGGATACTTCCCCATATTTCTCTGTTGCTTGAACCCGTGCTGGGTCAAGGCGTCGTATCCCACCTGATCTTTTTTCATTTGATCCATGATCTTGCGCGCCTGGGACTTCGCCTTGCTTTTGACGATATGGCAGTCCCCGGGCTTGATGTTTTCCAGGGTGTCGCTCAGCTGGTGGGCCGCCTTGGTGGAGATCTCGCCGTGGATCTGCTCGTGTTTTTCGAGCTGGCGGTAGAAGTGCCGCCACCATTTGCGGGTCTCGAAGTCCACGCTGTGCTTGAGCTTGGGGTAGAGGTAGGTCAGGTGGAGGTAGACGACAACGTCGACAACTCGGCAGGTGTCGCCGCGCTGCTCGATATGGTAGGTGGTCCGGATGTCGGTCCTGGTGTTGGCCTGATAGGTCTTGGAACCTTCGTTCAGCGGAGAGTTGCGTTTGAGGTTCGAGACGATGCTTGCCGGCTTGGTGCCGTCCACCATGTAGTATTCGGTGGACACCGTACGCACCACATCCGCCCGGGCCGGGACGGCCGTGAGGATCAGGGCACAGGCCAAAACAGCCGAAAGAAGCCGTCGAAGACGGTGGGGATGTGACTGCTGCATTATGGGAGAATAATCATTCCCGTTTGCCGGGGCAAGACCATCCTGTTTTGGTGCAGTCGTCAGGGTCTGCGACAGGGCTGGGTTGTCGAAGACCGACCGTCGAGCCGATAGACGAGGCGTTTGAAGAACGTTTCGAGCGCCTGTTATTAGTAGATCAGGACAGGCTCGGTTCCTGGCATGCCCTGCTTGCCTGGCCCGCATCCGTCGCGTCTTCGAACTGCATCTGGTAGAGGCGGTCGTAGAGAGGACAGCTGGTCAGCAATTCCTCATGCTTGCCCTGGGCCACCACACGGCCGTCCTTCATGACCACGATGACGTCGGCCGTTAAAATGGTCGAGAGTCGGTGGGCGATGACGATGGAGGTCCGGCCCTGCATGAGGTTGTCCAGTGCCTTCTGGACCACCCGTTCCGACTCGGTGTCCAGAGCGCTGGTGGCCTCGTCCAGGATGAGCAGAGACGGGTTCTTCATGATCGCGCGGGCAATGGTCAGCCGTTGCTTTTGTCCACCGGAAATCTTCACGCCGCCCTCGCCGACCACGGTATCGTAGCCGTCGGGCATCTCGACGATGAATTCGTGGGCAAAGGCCGCGTCCGCGGCGCGCTGCACGTCGTTCATGTCGTACTCGTCATGGGCGTAGGCGATGTTCTCGGCAATGGAGACGTTGAATAGGAACGTGTCCTGCGAGACAAGCCCCAGATGTGTACGCAGGCTTTCCAGGGTGTAGTCCTCGAGCGGCACGCCGTTGAGTTCCACGACACCCTCCTGGGCCTGATAGAAGCGGGGGATGAGGTTGACCAGGGTGGTCTTGCCGGAACCGCTGGGTCCGACGATGGCTACGCGCTGCCCGGCCTGGATGGTCAGGTCGACGCCGTTCACGGCCGGGGACGGACAACCGGGGTAGGTGAAGCGGATGCCTCGAAAGTGCAGGCTGCGCAGATTGCCGTCGAAGACCGTCTTGCCTTCCTCTTCAATCTGGATGGAGGGCGAGTCCAGGATATCGAAGACACGCTCCGCGCCCGCGAGGCCGCCCTGGATTTCGTTGTTGGCGGTATTCAGTTTCTTGATCGGTTCATAGAGCTGAAGCACGCATAGGGAAAAGGCCGTCAGATCGCCGGGGGTCATTTCGCCGCTGATGACGCGCATGCCGCCGAACCACAGGACAGAGGCTCCGGCAATGGCGCCGACCAGGTCCATCACCCGGGATGAACCCTCATTGTAGAGAATCTTGCGGACGAGCAGCTTGGTCAGACTGCCGTTCTCCCTGTTGAACTTGAGGCTCTCGCGCCGTTCATTGGCAAAGGCCTTGATGACTTTGATGCCGGAGAAGCTTTCTTCCAGGACAACGTTCACCCCGGACAGTTCGGCTTGGGTCTTGCGGCCGTATTTGCGTATCTTTTTCCCGAAGTAGGTGAACGGATAGATGGCGGCTGGCATGACCAGCAAAGCCCACAGGGAAAGATAAGGGTCAAGATAGATGGTCGTGCAGATCAGGGCGACCAGGGTGAAAATCTGCCGGATGAACATGAGCACGCTCGGCAGGCAGGTGCGCACGGCGGTCACGTCGGCAATGATCCGGCTCATGAGCATGCCGATTTCGCTTTCGGCGAAGTACGGCATGGGCAGGCGCACGATTTTCTTGAACATCTCGTTACGGATGTCGCGCAGTACCAGCATGCCGGTGGCCTGCATTGTGTACGCCTGGCCGATCATGAGCAGCCCCCGGATAAGCCACAAACCGAGGAAGGCGAAGATGCACAGCTTGAGCATGCTCATGTCCTTGGCGATCAGGACATCGTCCATGACGTATTTGCCGATCCAGGCCAGGGCCGGAGAAATGGGGCTCAAGAGCACCATGGAGATCACGGCCAGGGTGACCCGTCCCTTGTACGCGCCGAAGTAGCTGACGGAGCGTTTGATAAGATAGCGATTGGAAAAGGTATGCAGAATCGGTTTGCGAGCCAAAAAAAACTCCCGTCATCCCGCTTGGGGATTGATGTTCTCTGATGCCCCCATCAAATAAGGTGTTGGGCGCGATGAGTAAAGGGTAATGTTGGAGCCTGAGAAACGGGAGGGCGCGTGGCGTGCGGCTCAGACGCCGTCAGGAGTGATCCGCCGCCTCGGGAAAGGGTTCTCGCGCGGCAAGCAAGAACCCTTTCCCCGCAGCAGGGGAGGGATGGAGGAGACCCCCTAGCTGCTCTGCGGACAGTAGCGATTCCAACCCATGAGGCTGGCCGCTCCGGCTATGGTAGTGCCATAGAAGAGCACGGGTTTGCCGGTGAGAAAGAGGTCGATGGATGCGTTGGCCAGGGTGGTCCCGGTGACCAGCAGAAGGTCCGCCCAGTCGATGGCGTCGGTCGTGGCGTCGCCGCCTTCGACCAGAACACCCCGCTTGGTCTGGCCGATGTTGTCCGGGTCCAGGTCCACCAGGCGGACATCGGTTTCGGCGCTCACGGCCTGGGCCAGTGCGGGCTGGAAGCCGATGATGGTCACACGGCCCTTGCCGTAATAGTCGTCGATGAAGCGGAATATGCCCTTGGCGCACTCGGCCGGGCCGGTATCGCGGCAATGGACGGTGTTGCCCGTATTGCCCAGCGAGCGGCTGACGGCGTTCAGGGTGGAGACGAATATGGCGCGGTGGTAGTTGTCGTCACGGGGGAGCGAGGCGATTTGCCGCAGCGTGCCCGAGTAGTTGCCGTAATGGTCGGTAAAGGCCTGCCCGCGCGAGCCGTGGAAGTTGGCCTCCATGAGCTTTTCCTTGCCCTGTTGAATGGGAAAATCGTTTCCATCGGGTGTGCCGATTGCTTCCTTGACGCTTAGGGGGGCGGCGGTCACGGTGATATTTTCGTCGAGGATGCCTTCCCTGGTCCATAGATCGAGAGCTCTGTCACATACGGTGTCAAAAATGGTTTTCATAGCGTCTCCTAGACGGCGGACAGTTTTTTCAGTGCGGCGAAGATGGTCAGCGAGAAAAAGCCGATGATCGCTGCAAGGACCATGGCCCGGTCGAATTCTCCGCTGAATACCGCGTTGTATATTTCCAAAGACAGGGTGTTTGTCTTGCCGATGATGTTTCCGCCGAGCATGAGCGTCACCCCGACCTCGCCCAGGGAGCGGCCCAGCGCCAAAAACCACCCCGCGGTGACGTTGCGCCGGATATTGGGCAACAGCACCAGCCAGAATGTCTGCCAGTCGCTTTTGCCCAGGACCTGGGAGATTTCTCCCAGCCTTCGGACATCGCCCTTGAGCGCCGCCTCCACGGGTTTGACCATGAGCGGCAGGCCGGAGACGAAGGAGGCGAGGACCACGCCGGGGAAGTTGAAGATGATGTCGACGGGCGCGAACCGTCCAAGCCATCCGGCCCTGCCCAGAAGCATGAGCAGGATGAACCCGGTGGCGATGGGCGGAAAGACCAGGGGCAGGGTGACCAGAAAATCCACGACGGAGCGCACAGGTCCCTTGCCCGAGGTCAGGTAGTAGGCGATGAGCACGCCGCCGATCAGGTGCAGCAGGCCGGACACCGCCAATGCCTTGAGTGTGAGCCGAAGCGGGTAGAGGGTCTCCGGCTGGGTCAGTATGCCGACAAAGTCCATGTGCTACAGACCGTTTGCCCTGACAATGGCCTGGGCCTCGTCCGTCTTGACGAAGTCGAGGAATGCCTGCGCCTTGTCCTTGTTGCCGGAACTGGTCAGGATCGCCGCGATGATGCTGATGGGCGAATAGTCCTTTTCATCCAGCACTAAGTAGCCGCCCAGCTTGTCCTTGACGTTCAAGGCATGGGTCAGGTTGAGAAAGCCCATGTCGACCTCGCCGGTGGCCAGATAGGAGAAGACCTGAGGAACCGTGGCCACTTCGACCAGCCGGGGCTTGATATCCGGCAGCCTGCCGGTCTTGGTCAGATATTCGCGGGCCGCCCTGCCGTAGATGGCCTTGCTCGTGTCGGGCATGGCGATACGCCCGGCCTCAGGGTTGTCCAGGTCGGCGACCTTGGAGAACCTTGACCCTTTGGCGAAGGCCAGGACCAGCTTGCCTCGGCCCAATTCGGTCTTTTCAGTCACGGACAGGGCCGCACGCTTGAGCAGAAACTGTTGGTCGCCCAGGACGATGTCCACCTTGCCGCTTTCTTTGGCCAGCGTGGTCACGCGGCCCATGTTCCCATAAATGAGGTCCAGGGTGTTGCCGGTTTTCTTCCGGTAGGCGGCGTTGAGGGCATTGACCATTTTCTTGTACCCGGCACCGGCGGCCAGGACGACGTCGGCATCGGCCCAGGCGCTTGCCGGAGCGGCGATGATCAGGCTGAGCATGAGGGCGCAGATTCGCATGAAACGCATGGGGGATCTCCTTCTGTCTCCGCGCCTGAACGCGGCTAAGTGTGCGTTTTTTGAACGGGTTGTGTCCCGTCAATAAATCCCCTATGTTTTGTGCTCTTATGTCGCAACCTAGTCACGCGAATGGATAAATCCGTGATAACCGGTAGGGTGAGTTTTTCATGCAAGAGAACAAGCCTTCGGGCAAGATGTGTCCCCGCGAGTTTTTCAGTGTCTCGGATCAGGTAAGCTACCTGGATCCATCACAGATGTGCGCCCTGGAAGAGGCCTTTCGTTCGTGGAAGGATTCGGCCAGACGCATGGACAGCATTCGTGCCCGGACCCGGTTGTGGCTGCTTTTTCAGCTTGTCCGTCATACGGGGGCCAGACTGGGCGAAATCCTCTCCCTGGACGATACCGAGGCCTTTGACGCCCAAGGCCCGTTCGTGCGTCTGGGGCGGGAGGACCGGATCCGTGAGGTCCCGCTGCCCGAGGAGTTCTATGCGGAACTGGCCGCCTTTCAGGAGAGCCCCATGGGGTATGGGCTGCGCGGGGAGTTGTTCCAGGTGGACCCCGGGTATTTTCGGCGCATCTGCTACGAGCGCGGCAAGGATTGCGGGCTGGCCAAGGATCTGGTCTGCCCCAAGTCCCTGCGCAACACCCGGGCCGTGGAGATGCTCCGCAGCGGCGTACCCATCACTATCGTCAAGGAGGTCCTGGGCCAGTCATCCCTGGATCTGACCGCCAACTTCCAGCAGTTTTCGCCGGGAGACATGCAGTCCATCGTGCGCACCGCTCATGAGGCCATGCGCAAGCGCACTTCGGCCCGTAACTCGTTTCTGGGCCACGTTGTTCATGTGGACACGGACCCGGTCATGGCCCAGGTCGTTCTGGAGACCCGCTCGAATCTCAGGATCAGTTCCGTCATCACCATGGACTCGTTGCGCAACCTCAAGCTCCAGGAGGGCAGCCCTGTGATCGCCACGGTCAAGGCCCCGCTGGTGAACGTCCTGCGTCGCACGGAAAACATCTCCGGCAGCGCGCGCAACCGCCTTGAGGCGGAGATCCTCCGGGTCACCGAAACACCGGTCCTGGCCGAAGTCCTTGGCCGCCTCCCGGACGGTACCGACGTCTGCGCCCTCATCGCCGCCCACAGCGCCCAGGACCTGGCACTAAAACCCGGCGACCCGGTTGAGTTCTGGTTCAAGGCCATGTCCGTGGTCCTGAACACAGTACAGTTGTAAAGGGTGGTTGCTTTCCCGAAAAAGGAACCGGCTCGCGGCACAAGGCTGCGAGCCGGTTTTTTAACTGGTACCCGGGGCGGGATTTGAACCCGCACGCTCCGGAGAGCAAGGGATTTTAAGTCCCTGGTGTCTACCAATTCCACCACCCGGGCTTGGGGTGTGTTTCAGTATCGTGCATTCCGGCGGGGAGTCAATGGTTTTGGCCGGTTGGCGTAGGAGCGAGTTGTGCAGAAATGCGGCTCGCTTTATTCTTGCAGGGGTTTGGGCTATCTTGTCGCCCATCCATCGGATTTCGATGGGCAGGATATTTGATGTAAAGCGGGCCGGGGATCCGGCTTCAATCTGAGCATAAGGCGAATTATGGCTTCCAAGGATAATAAAATGGGTTTGTGGGGTGCCGTCTCCATCGGGGTGGGCGGCATGGTTGGCGGCGGCATTTTTGCCGTGTTGGGCCTGAGCGTGCAGCTGGCGGCGGGAGGCACGCCTGTGGCCTTTGCCGTGGCCGGAGTGGTGGCCCTGATTACCTCCGCGTCCTATTCGCGGCTGTCCGTGCGCTACGCCGGGCCGGGCGGGACCGTAGTCTTTCTGGATAGGGTTTTCGGCAATTCCATGCACGTGGGGGCGCTCAACGTTCTGCTGTGGTTTTCCTATGTGGTCATGCTTGCCCTGTACGCCCATGCCTTCGGCTCTTACGGCGCGGTCTTTTTTCCGGAAGGCGGGGGATGGCTGGTGCTCCACGGACTCATCTCTTTGGCCATCGTCTTGCCCGCCGTGCTGAATCTGGCCAGCGCCAAGGTGGTGGGCAAGGCCGAGACATATGTGGTGGTCATCAAGATCGCCATTCTGCTCTTTTTCCTGGCCGTGGGCTTCAAAGGCGTGGAACCCGCGCGGCTGGCAACGGATACCTGGGTGCCGCTGCTTCCGCTGGTGGCCGGGGGCATGATCATTTTCGTGGCCTACGAGGGGTTCGAGCTTATCGCCAACACCGGGTCTGACATCCGCAAACCCGAGCGCAATCTTCCCTTGGCCTTTTTTATCTCAGTGGGATTCGTGGTCCTGCTCTATGTGGCTATCGCGGTCGTGGTGGTGGGCAATCTGCCGCTCAACGCCATCGCCGAAGCCCGAGATTATGCTTTAGCCGAGGCGGCCAAGCCGTTTTTGGGCCAGACCGGGTTCACGCTCATCGCCGTGGCGGCGCTCCTGTCCACCTTTTCAGCCATCAACGCCACGCTCTACGGTTCCTCGCGGCTGTGCTACACCATCGCCAAGGAAGGGGAGTTGCCCGCCCAACTGGAGAGGCAGATGTGGGGCGCGCCAGCCGAAGGGTTGATAGTCACCGCCGTGCTTGCCCTCATTTTGGCCAACGTGGCCGATCTCTCGTCCATCTCCACCCTGGGCAGCGCAGGGTTCCTCTCCGTGTTCGCCGTGGTCAACGCGGCCAACTTCCGGGACGAGGAAAGCTGGGGGACGGGACGCGTATTCTCGGCACTGGGCGTGCTGACCTGCTCGGCGGCCTTTGTCATCATGGTCTGGCAGAGCGTCAGCGACAACCCGTCCACAGCCTGGGTTCTGGCCGCGCTGTTCGGCGGGGCCGGTATCCTTGAAGTGGTCTATCGGACCCTGGGCACCAAGGGGCCGCGCAAGCGCCGCCGTCAGGCCAGGGTTACGCGCACGCTCTAAGGTAGTTCCTGTACAGCCTCGGGCTGACCCGCGAATACTGGTCGAAGTCGGAGATCAGCTCCAACCCGGGAACCATGGCCCGGACCACCGGAATATTCAGGTCCCGCCGGGTCAGGTCCACATAGGCGGGCCGGTAGCCGTTGGCTGCGAGCGTCTTTTCCAGCACCATCACGTCGCCCTCTGCGCTTCCCGTGGACAGGTCGGGCAGATCTTCAAGCCTGCGCACCGGCAGCCCTTCCGGGGCCGGGCCGCTCTTGGGACCGGGGTAGGGGTAGGCCGTCTCGGTCATGGCCGAGACCAGGGCGGACGGGCCGCTGAGGGAGCAACCACCACCTTTGTTCACGTCTCCATGCCTTCCGAGCACAACGGATTTGTAGCACGGCACGCCCAGCTCGGTGGTCATGTCCATGAACCAGACATCTATGCCGTCCTCGCGGTATTTTTCGAGCAGCTCCGCTATGTCGGGATTGCTGCTTTCCACGCGGAAACACCGCTTGGGATCGAAGAGCTGGGTCGCGTCCGAGTCCCGTTCGATGGCCTCGGTAAGGGCTGCCGCCTTGGCCTCGAACAGGGTGTTGCCCGAGGCGAGCCCTGTGGAGCCCAGCGCGCTGAACAGAGACGGTTCGTCCAGATTGCAGAAGAGAAACACGAACTGGGCCGGGACCAGGATCGGCTCGCCGTCAGGGGTGTGGCCTTCCATCCAGTTGAGCTTTTGGCCCGCGTAGGGAACTTCCAGGCGGATGTCTGCCGGATTTACGGCCGGGACGTCCAATTCGTCGAAAGAGGCCAGGGTCAGCGGATAGTCGCGGGCATAGCCGAGCACGCCTTTGGGGCCGAAGCTGGCGTAGGAGGAAAAACGCTCGGCCAGCTCCATGGCGTAGGAGGCGTCGGCGCGTTCCATGGTCAGCCCACGGCCATAACAGGTTTGCAGTCCTTCCAGCGAGTTGGAAAGGTTGCCGTTGACCGTGCGTGTTTTTACCGACCAGTGGCGCAGCCTTGCGCAGGGGGACAGGGAGGCTTTGTGTTCCATGGGCGGCCCCATGAAGGCATCGGCCTTGCCGAGGGCGGGCAGAGCGGTCTCGATGGTCTCCTTGAGCGGCCTGCGAGGCAGGGGAGCGGGCAGGGAGCCGTCCAGCTTGGCGCGCACTGCCTCGGCGCTCACCGGTTCGGGTGCGGTCAGTTCCTCGTCGCTGAAGAGCGGTTCGGGCGCGTCTGCCGGAGCGGGCAGGGGAGCCATGGTGAAGATGTTCCGGCCAAAGATGCGTGTCCACGCATGGTGATGGGACTGATCCGCGAGCAGACGGGAACGGATATGGATGGCCGGGGTGAAGTCCAGGAAGTCCTCAGGCTTCAGGCCGTCGAAGAGGGGCAGGAGACTGTTCAATCGCTGATGGCAGATACATGCCTCGTACATGATGACCGTACCGACCGGATCGGATTTGCCCATGTCGCGCATGGTCTCCTTGATCATCTTTTCCAGCTTGCGCGGGCGGAACTCCTTGAACCCCTGGAGCACGAACTCGTGCATGTAGTCATCCATGGGGTGTGCGCGGAGATGGTCCATCATCTCGTTGTGGCTCAGGTTCACGTCCGGCAGGGCGGCGAACATGCCCACCCCGAAATCCGTATCCATCATCTGCAATTTGTAGCGCATTGTCGTCCTTTGGTTTTCCTCTGCATTTCCGCCTTCATTTTCCGCCGAGAACCCCGTAAAAAGATGGGGGTCGGGGATCCGGCGTTACGCTATGGCATTCCCCGGCCAAGCACAAGACCCGGACCGGCTGTATACGGCCGGAGGGCGCATCATATGGAAGAGTCTCGAAAAAAATGGCGCGTGCCATGGTCGATGATCATCAGGTTCGCGGTGGTTCTGGGCTTGCTGGGACTGCTGTCCCTGGCCCTGGAGCATTGGGGGGAGCGATATATGTCGCGCCTCACCGCGTTCGTGGCCGCTCAGGGTAGGTTGGCCCCCCTCGTTTTCATAGTGGTTAATGCCCTCATGACCCTGTTCCTGGTGCCTCAGGTGCTCTTCACCGTGGCGGCGGGCGCGCTCTTCGGTTGGAAATTCGGCGCCGTCTACGCTTCGGCGGGTATGACTCTCGGCGCTACCATGGCTTTTCTGCTGGCCCGATACGGCGTGCGCGAGCGGTTGCGCACCCGGTTCGAGGATCATCCCGCATACCGGCGCATGCTTTCCTTGAGCCGGGTTCATCCCCTGCATCTTGTTTCCCTGAGTCGGATCATACCGGTGCTGCCCTTTCCCGTGACCAGCTATCTGCTCGGCATCACCGAGGTCCGCTGTCTGCCGTACGTGCTGCTCTCCTGGTTGGCCATGCTGCCCGAGACTTTGTTTCTGGCCTCTGGGGGGCATCTGCTTTCATCCGGTGTGCGCGGCCACGTATCGGAGGGCGCAGCCGTCGCCTTGGGCGTAGCCGGAGTGGCCGTGGCCGTGGCGGTCCATCGGGTAAAGAAGAAGTTCCTCGCGGACGAGGAACTTGAAGATCGGACAAGCCGAGAAAAGAACAGTACCGAAGGGAAGCCGCCTACGGTTTGACTCCACGCGCCAGGTTTTCCACCAGGGGGACCAGGGCGCGGCCCATAGCCTGCACTCCGGCCTCATTGGGATGCATTCCATCCAGCAGAGTCAGAGAGGGGTCACCCTGATACGGAGCCAGGAGGTCCGGGAACAGCGCAATGTCGTATTGCTTGGCCAGGGCCGGATATATCGCCTCGAAACGGGCCCGGTAGTCCGGGTCGGGGTTGAGGCCCGCATTGACGCCGACCAGCAGCACCGGGATGTCCCGGTCGCGAAAGGCCTCGATCAGGGCGGAGAGTCGGGCGGAGACTTCCTCCACGGGTTCATCCAGGAAGCAGTCGTTGGCCCCGAAGGCCAGGACCACGCGATCGGGTTCGGCCTCGAGGACATCGTCCAGCCGGTCCAAGCCGTCCTCCGAGGTGTCGCCGGACACGCCGAAGTTGAGGCAGCGGGCAGCGACGCCCCGTTCATAAAGTTCGCGTTGCAGGATGGCGGGCAGGGCTTCTTCCCTGGCCAGGCCGTATCCTTCGGTCAGACTGTCGCCGAAGCAGGCGATTTTCAATGTCTCAGACATGGTATTATCCATTTATCCAGAGCTTGACCCGGGCGGATTCCTCTGCCCAGTCCTTGCTCATGCGCAGGTTGAGGAATTGGGTGAAAACGACGTCGAACATTTCCAGACAGCGTTCCAGCAGAAACATTTTTTCCAGGAATTTGGCATCAGGGTCGTCGCCTTCGTCGTCCTTGGTGCTGATCTTCGGAGTCTTCAGACCGGAAAGGCCGAAGTCCGTGGCGCTGACAGTGACCAGCCATTCGTCCTGGTCCATGGAGAACATCAGCTGGGCCTTGTGAACCTTCTTGCCGGTGCGCAGGCCCGCTTTTGCCTCTGACATCTCGCCTGCCGGGCTGGACACCGTGGCCGTGGCCTTGGTTTCGCCCTCGCCGCCCTGGACGGACAGCTTCTGCTCCATGTGCAGGGTGAAGGTCCGGTTGTCCTCGAGCTTGAAGAGTACGGCGTCCTCGTCGGTCTTGTACCAGAGCCAGGTCAGGAAATCCTGGCCGAGCAGGGTGTTTTCGCGTTCTACGAGTGAAAGATCCATTGCGCGCTCCTAGACGAAGATGGTCGGGTCGAGGTTTTCCAGCCTGGGCGCGGCTTCTTCGCCGAGGATGTCCATGGCCATGAAGAACGGGGTCAGCGGTTCCAGGTGGAGGTCGAAGGTCAGGGTGAAGTGATCCTCGAACAGGGCGCGGACCTTGGCGTTGGTGGTATCCAGGTAAATCCGGTTGGCCGAGGCGTTCCAGACGATGTCGAAGACCGCCGGGATGGGCAGAGTCCGGGCGCGCAGTCTGAGCGTGACCTGCTCCTTGATCTCGCGCTTGCGGTCGCGAGACACGAAATTCTTGCCCTGCTCCTTGTTGTGCTCGAGTTCCTTGTTGGCCGCGATGGTGTTGTGCTTCTTAAGCACTGCGGGCGGGATGCGACGGGTGTCCAGACGCAGGGAGAAGGCGAAGTAGTCGGCCTTTTCCGGCGGGGACACAGCCCAGTTCATGTCCAGCATGTCGTCTATGTTTGTCCAGCCGAAAGAGCGCTCGTCGGCCGTGCCGTCGATGTCCACCATGCAGAATTGCTTCAGTTTTTCAGGCACCTGTTGAAGCAGATCCGCAGGGACCTCTTCAATGATGCGGTATCGTGTCAGCCCGAGGCTGGAGGAGAGTAGGCTCAATTCGAGTCTCCTTGGATGTTCTGGTTCCGGGAGCCAATGAGGTAAAACCTCTTGGCCTTCGTGTAAAGCGGATTTACCGGTCCGCATTGCGTTCTTCGGCTGCGCACGCCCTTGTTTTCAAAGAGTTTCGCGGCTATGCTTCCATGAAAAAATAGGAGATCATCATGTCCAACGATGCCTTGCAGGAATTGATAACCTTTCTTGAAAATATGAGCGCCGACGTGAAGCGCATCGAGATCGACGGAGAAAACGCACTGGCCGAAGGCGGGCAGACCGCTTTTCAGGCGTGTCTGGAGAAAAAGGCCAAACTGCTGGCCGGTCTTGCCGAGAACTCCTGGGTCCTGGTCGAACGGCTGCCCAATGAACAGGCGGACGGCGTGGCCAGCAAGCTGGAGCAGTTCTCCATGAGCGCCAGCACGGCACTGCGTATTGGCTCGGTCTTTTTCATGACCGCTTTGCTTTATCCTGAGGACCACAAGCCGGGCGAGCCCAACGACCTCGACGTATTTATAGGGGAATTGCGCGAACGGGCCGGCCTTTAGGGCCGGTCTTTCCGTTTTCTGGCCAGGGTGCGCCGGGCGGCAAGTTGCTTCTCGCCCTCCAGAACGATACGGCCGATTGCATCGTCCTGCTTGCGGTCAAGGTCCACGAAGGCGCAGCCGACAATGCCGCGTTCATGGCGCATGACCTTGCAGAGAACGCCTTCCACCTCCCGTCCTCCATTGATCAGCAGGTCCATCTTGATATTCACGCCGCACTTGATCCGCGGTTTTTGAAAATGGAAGCCGAGGCCCGAGGCGCTGATGTCGGATACCGGAAAGGTTTTTCCCAGACGGGGGATGAATGCCGCCAGGCCTTCCACGGTAATCCTGAACGCCTTGCGTTTGGTGATCTTCCCATCTTTGATGGTAATGCTGAAGCCGAGTTCTCCCTCGTCTTCAACTCCGGCATGGTAGACTTCGTCCCGAACCTGCTTTTTGGGGGCCTTGCCGGAAGGGGAGACCGACTTGCCTGACTCGGTAGTCAGTTCAACCGTCTTGCCCTTTTGGGTGGCGCTTTGTTTGCCGGACTTGGAGAATATCCTGCCCAGTGAATCCAGAATGCCCATGGTTCGCCGCTTGTTGAATGGGTTGTTCGTTTGCGGAACAATAGTAGGGGAAAGCGTAGGCCCTGACAAGCCATGGGCGGGGTGGAGCGTGCGCCCCGAATCACATCGCCTGCCATGTCGTTGCCACGGTCACACAGGTGCCTATAGTGGAGATGAAGGGATCGGGCAAATGGTGAAATGGGGTTGACAACAAGCCGATTTGAGGGGCAATAAGATACATCTTTTCAAGCTAAAAGGGTGATCGAGGAGGAATAACATGATTGGCGAACTGTTTCACGGTATGGCTCAGAGTTCCGGACCCGGCTTTGTCGGTGTTTCCCTGATTTTCATCTACCTGGCCTGGATTCTCACCATCGGTATCATTCGCGTGCGCGAGGCCATGCACAGCGACCATCACTAGAACGTCACGACGCGGCCTCCAAGCCGTGTCTCTCTTTCAAAGCGAAGCCGCTTCCTTGTGTAGGGGGAAGCGGCTTCGCTGTTTACGTACTTTGGGCAGTCAGGCTGGGAAGAAACCGGGCTAGAAAATGCCGGGTTCCTCCTTGGCCACTTCCAGGAGGTACTGGCCGTACTCGTTGTTGCTCATGGCCGCCGCCAGGAACAGGAGCTGATCCCGTGAGATGAAGGCCCTGCGGTAGGCGATTTCCTCAGGGCTGGAAATGACATAACCCTGCCGGGCCTGAACCGCGCGGACGAAGCCGGACGCCCCGTGCAGGGATTCGTGGGTGCCCATGTCGAGCCAGGCGTACCCCCGGCCCAGAGTCTGTACTTCCAGGTCGCCGCGTTCAAGATAGAGCTTGTTGATATCCGTTATTTCGAGTTCGCCACGGGCAGAAGGCTTCAATGACTTGGCCATGCCGATGACGTCGTTGTCGTAGAAATACAATCCGGTGACCGCGTATTTGGATTTGGGTTTGGCGGGTTTCTCCTCGATGGACAAGGCCTTGAAGTCGCGATCGAATTCCACCACGCCGTAACGTTCCGGGTCTTTGACCAGGTAGGCAAAGACTAGGCCTCCTTTTTCAAGTCGCCCAGCCGATTTGAGTATGGACCCCAGCCCGTGACCGTGGAAGATGTTGTCGCCAAGAACCAGGCAGACGTTGTCGTTGCCGATGAAATCCTCGCCGATGAGAAAGGCCTGGGCCAACCCCTCGGGCCGGGGTTGTTCGCGATAGGTCAGGTTCAAGCCGAGTTGGGAACCGTCGCCCAGCAGCTTTTCAAAGTTCGGCAGGTCGTGCGGGGTGGAGATGATCAGGATATCCCGAATGTCCGCCAGCATCAGTGTGGACAGGGGATAGTAGATCATAGGTTTGTCATAGACCGGCAGCAGTTGCTTGCTGACCACCCTGGTCAGGGGATGAAGCCGGGTGCCGGAGCCGCCCGCGAGGATGATGCCTTTCATATATGCCTCTGAGTGCTTTGATTTACTTCGATTTCAAGTTAGGATACACCCCAACTGCATGGACATTGCCTTACTATAGGGTCGGGATAAAAGCAAAAGCAACCGGTCCGGGCATATCCCCATAAAAGGTGCAATACATGAATCCCTATTTTCAATATTCCGGTGGTATCATTCCCGCGCTGCTCTTGCTTGTGGCGCTTTTCTTTCTGTTCATCTTTTTACCGGTATCCCTGGTGGCCGACGCCTTTTCCAAATTGGGGCTGACTCCGGCCCAGGGCGTGCTTATGCTTATCGCCATCCTGCTCGGCCGGATGATCAACATTCCGGTTCACACCAGCGAGCGTCTTGTGGTGGTCTCCAAGCCCCGTTCCTTCAGCTTCGGCATGGACGAGGCGGGGCGCCCGGTACGTATCGAGGAAGAGGCCGCAAGCGAGCTCAAAAAGCAGGTCTTTGCCTTGAATGTGGGCGGATTTATCATGCCTTTGCTGTTGAGCATCACTTTCATCATTCGCCAACACATGATATTTCAGGCGGGCGGGGTCTACCCCTGGATCGGATTCGTCCTGCTGATGGTTGCGGCCGGCTGCTACGCGATGTCAAAGCCTGACCCGTTCACCGGCATGCGTATTCCATTGGTCCTGCCCGCCCTGATTACCTTTTTGTGCGTCTTCTTTTTCGTGCCCCTCGAGTATCGCCCGGTGGCCGCTTATGTGGCCGGGACCATGGGGGCTGTGCTAGGAGGCAACGTCGTTCCGCTCCTGGTGCCGCGTTTTCGCAACCAGGTTGGCTCGCCGTTGGTTTCCATCGGCGGTCCGGGTACTTTCGGTGGCGTATTCGTCGCGGGCATCCTGTCGGTCCTGCTGGCCTGATAACCAAGGGAGAAACCATGTCCTGCAAGAAACTGAATCTCACTCTGACCGCCCCGGTGAAAAAGGGCGGTCTTGTCTATCTCTGCTCGGACTCCGGCAATCTGCCTCCTCTGGCTTTGACCATGGATACGGTCCGGCCGGGTTTGCGCGTTGGCGACCGCTTGGGTGGGGAGAGTGGGGCCTTCATGGTCCGTTCGGCTGTCTGGCTTCCCGAGGGGGCCGGTGCTTCCTCGCGCCCCCTGTATCAACTCGAAGCCATGGAGGACGTGGCAAAGGGGAGTGGGGAGTTTGAGGTCTCGCGCACCGGGTACGCCCTGGCCTGGATCACCCTCAGCGACAAAGGCGCGCGGGGCGAGCGGGTGGACGAATCCGGTCCGCTGGTCGGCAAACTCGTTGGTGAGATCCTTGAGCTCAACACGGTGCAGGGGTTCATCATTCCGGACGAGACGGCGCAGCTCAAGGGCCTTTTGGTTGATCTGGCTCTGAACCAGGGATTTGATCTCATTCTTACTACCGGTGGTACGGGCGTGGCTCCCCGGGATGTTTCACCCGAGGCTACATTGGCTGTCATCGAAAAACGGCTGCCCGGTTACGAGCGGGCCATGACTGCGGCCAGCCTGGCAAAGACCCCGCATGGAGCCATTTCCCGAGCCGTGGCAGGGACCCTGGGCAACGCGCTGATCGTCAATATGCCCGGCAGTCCAAAGGCCGTGGCCGAGTGTCTGGAACCTCTGCTGCCGACTTTCCGGCATACCCTGGAGAAGCTCCAGGGCGACCCGTCGGATTGTGCCGCTTTACGTAACGGATGACGTTTTATCTTGCGACCTCTAGAAAAAGTCGTTAAATATTTGGGTTGATGATTGTTGATAGTTCAACTTAACGTGCAATTTCAGGCAGGAATCCTAATATGAACCGCACACGGTTATTGTTTCTGGCATTGATCCTCTCGGCCCTGATGGCGTCGGCCGGACTCGCTTTCGCCCAGGACGCCGATCCCGCAGTGGACGCCGACCCCGCAATGGACAAAAGTGCGACCGATGATATCTCCGGTCCCTTTGATCTGGAGCGATGTGTGCAGCGGGCCCTCGAGTACAATCCGAACATGCAGGCCATCCGTGCCCAGCTGCGCGGTGCCCAGCACGGCCAGCGCTCCGCGCTTGGCAAGTTCGGACCGACCTTGAGCGGTTCTTACGGGTACACCTATTACAACCGCGACTACACCTATAGCGGCAAGGAAGGCGACTGGGTGGCCTCTGTGAACCTGGACCAGCCGATCTTCCAGGGCTTCAACCTCCTGGCCAACTGGCAGAAGGCCAAGTTGAACCGCGAGTCCTCCGAAGCCCAGCTGACCGACGTGGAGCTGACCCTGGTCGAGAGCGTCCAGTCCAACTTTCTTTCCCTGCTCAAGGCGCGCATGGACGTGAAGAGCGCCGAAGACTCCGTGGCTCGGCTGGAATCCCAGCTCAAGGTGACCAGCGCCTTCTACGAAGTCGGGCTGCGCCCCAAGGCCGAGGTCCTGGATGCAGAGGTTGATCTGGCCACCGCGCGGCAGGAACTCCTCAGCGCCCGCAACAATGTTTCCACCCAGGAGGCTCAGCTCAACACGCTGCTGAACGTCCCCTTGGAAGCCCCGATCCAGTATGTCGGCGAATTGAAGTACATCCCTTTCGGTCTGACGCTCAAGGAGTGCCTGACTCGTGCCTACGACCATCGTCCCGACCTGATCATGGGGCAGAAGAGCGTTGAGATGGCCGAGAAGGACGTTACCATGGCCGAAAGCAGCTTCTACCCCTCGGTCAACGGCCACTGGGATTACGTTACCCGCGGTGATGACGCCGGTGTCAACGGCAGCGGCTATCGCTCCGAGTCTACCGGTGAGTACTGGACGGCCGGCGTGGACGCCTCCATGGACATCTTCCAGTGGGGCTCTGACTACTACGAATCCAAGCAGTACCAAGAGATGGTCAAGCAGATGCAGGCCGATCTCGAGAATACCCGGCTCAACGCGGGCTTTGAGGTCAAGAGCTCCATCCTGAACCTGCAGGAGGCGGCCGACCGCATCTCCGTGGCCAAGAAGTCCGTTGTGGCGGCTGAAGAAGCCTACCGTATGGCCGTGGCCCGCTACCAGGCTCAGGTTGGTACCAACACCGACGTGTTGAACGCTCAGGAGCGGTTGAGCATGGCCGAGGCCCAGCTTTCGCAGGCTCTGGCCGACTACGGAACCGCCGTGTCCGCTCTTTACGTGGCCATGGGCGAGAAGAACCTTGGCCTCAAGGAGGTCAAGTAGCACCGTGTTTTCGGGTCGCAAACGCACCTGGCAAGCCCGGGGCATGGAGTGCGAAAAATGCGGTCAGGATCTGACCGCATACCGGGGCTGCCGCGAAGTCACTTTGAAGTGCCCAACATGCGGTGAGGTCTACGATCTCAGTAAGTTCTCGGCCAGAATGGACGAGGACTTCGAGGAGGAAATGGGTTTTGTGCCCATGGACCGAATTTGACGCAAAGCCAAAAAGGCGCATGAAACGCGCGGCCATCGAAACATCGTTGGCCGCCGTTTTCTTTTGTGGCCTGTGCGTGTTGGCCTTGGCTGGCTCGGCTCTGGCGGGGTCGCCCGCGGCTGAATCCTTGTGGACCCCTCTTGTGGACCGACTGGCCGCCGACGGTCTGGAGCGGCGCAAGGTTACCTATTTCTTTTCCAGCCCGGACCTTGAGTTTCAGCCTGAGATCATGGCCCGCAAGATGAATGTGCTGCTCCACACCAAGTTGTCCGCCCGAAAGCCCGGGCCGCAGCCCGAACCCCAGGTCATGGATCGCTACCTCAACCCGTTGCTCATCGCCGGGGCTTATGCGTTTTATCGGGAACATCGGGCCGAGCTGACTCTTATTCATGAGCAATACGGAGTGCCGGGCGAAATTCTGACCGCGCTCATGCTCATCGAATCACGCCTGGGCATGACCGTGGGCGATTACAACGCGTTTACCATCCTTGCCTCCATGGCCCTGGCCGGCGATTTCGAGCTCATACGCGATCGCATCGATAACGTGGACACGTCAGCCGAAATCATGGACTGGCTCGTAAAACGGACCAGAGAGAAGGGGGATTGGGCCTACAAGGAGCTGAAGGCGCTGATTCGCTACGCCCAGGCCAGTGGTCAGGATCCGTTGACCATCCGCAGTTCCGTGTATGGGGCTATCGGGCTGTGCCAGTTCATGCCCACCAGTGCCGAGCACTACGGTCGGGACGGGTCCGGCGACGGACTTGTGGACCTTTTCGATACGCGGGACGCGCTTTACTCCATGGCCAACTTCGTGGCCGAACACGGCTGGAAAGATTCCATGACCGAGGAGCAGAAACAAAAGGTCCTTTACCGCTACAACCACTCCGAAAGTTACGCCATGACTGTCCTGGCCGTGGCCGACAGGATTTCAAAAACCCGGGAGCTCTTCGGCGGCTGACCGGATCAATCCCCGTCCACGAGGCTCTGGTAGAGATTCAGGGTCCGTTTGAGGAATTCGTCCAGGGTGAGTTGGGACATGGTCCGCTTCTGCGTGCTCAAGACCTGATCCCGGAGATCCGCATTCTCGGCCACCGCGCCGATGGCTTCGGCAAGGCCTTCCACATCTTCCGGATCGACCAACACGGGGGGATTCACCAGATCAGGCATCACGCCCACGTTGGTGGATACCAGCGGACGGTCGGTTGCCATGATTTCCAGGGCCGAGCGGGCAATGGCCTCTGACCAAAGGGAGGCGACCACACCCACGTCCAGGGCGCTGATGCAGGCGTTCACGTCGTCGCGTCTGCCGCTGATGCGGGTGATATCCTCGACCCCGGCATCACGGATGTGCGCCTTGATCTGATCGCTGGTCATGGCCGTGTCGAATCCGATGAGGAAAAGGCGGACATTGTCCATGCCTCGTTGCCGCAGTCTGGCGACAGCCTCGATGGTCTCCTTGTGGCCCTTGACCCGATCGAAGCGGCCCAGCAAGCCGACCACCATGTCGTCGGGGCCGAAGCCGAACTCGTTGCGGACGCTGTCGCGTCCGGCCTGGTCGAAGTGGAATTTGACGGTGTCCACGCCGCCGTGGATGAGCCACAGGCCGTGCCCGGGGGTGCGCATCTTGTGCAGGAAATAGTCTGCCATGCGCCGGTTGGTTACCACCACGGCGTCGGCCACGCCTGCATGGAGCCAGCGGTTGAGGGCGTCCGAACGCGGCGGCCGCTGGTCCCCACGGGTTCGCACCAGCTTGTAGTGGAAACCGAAAAGCTTGAGCAGCCCCCACAGGAAAAAGCCTTCCCCCCGGTGGCAGTTGACGATATCCGGACGGTGCGTCCGCAGCAGTTGTATGATATGCCTTGCGGCGGCAGCGAAGCGGACGGGGTTGGTCGTGTTCAGGTCCACGGCAACTGTCTGCAGCCCGGCCTCTCGGGCCACGGCCTCGGACTGGGTTCCGGCCTGGGTAAGGACCAGGACCTCGTGGCCCGCATCGGCCAGGAGTTTGCTCAGAGTGATGGCGTACCACGCCGTCGCGTTGAACCAGCGGACATTTATGACTTGAAATATTCTCATTGATTGCGCCTGGGTGGACTGTTGGATACACAACATGACAGTTCGCGACGGCGAAGGCAAGGCTCACATACATGAAAAACAGTCTGGTTTCCATTATCCTGCCCACTTACAATCGGGCGGAGTACCTCGGCAGGGCGCTCGAATCCGTCCTGGCCCAGACCTACGGGAACTGGGAATGCCGTATCATCGACGACGGGTCGACTGACGACACCGAGGCAGTCCTGGCCCGTTTCGATGATCCGCGCATCTATTGTCGCCGCCAGGAGAACCAGGGGGTTTCCGGAGCGCGCAATACCGGTATAGCGGAATGTCGGGGCGAGATCCTGGCTTTGCTCGATTCCGACGACGAGTGGCTGCCCACCAAGCTTGAAACCCAGCTTTCCTACATGGCGGAGCATGGCTACGAGATCTGCCAGACCGAGGAAATCTGGTATCGGGGCGGCAAGCGGGTCAATCAGCCCGCCCGGTACGCCAAGCCCGAAGGGTGGTTTTTCGAAGCCGCGCTTGAGATGTGTCTGATCAGCCCCTCGTGCACCATGTTCACACGAGCAGCCTGGGAAGTCATGGGACCGTTCGATACGGCCATGCCGTCATGCGAGGACTACGACATGTGGTTGCGCGCCTGTCTGCACTTTCCCGTGGGGTTGGTTCGCGAACCACTGACCCTCAAACACGGCGGCAGGCCGGATCAGTTGTCCGTATGCGTACCGTGCGCCGATCTGCATCGTATTCGTGCCCTGATAAAAATCCTGCAAAGTCGAAAACTTGACGAAAAGCAGCACGAATTGGCCCTGGATTCGCTGCATAGAAAGGTTGAGATATATATGCAAGGGTGCGAAAAAAGAGGCAAAAAGGACGAGGCTGAGCGTGTTTGGACCCTGTTTTGCATGGTCCGCGAGGGGAAAGAAATTCCCTTGAATACTTTGAGTTAGCGCATGCCGGGCGGTGTTTGGCCGTCGAGCGTGCTTTTCCCTTTGTCAACGACGCCACGAGGCGTGAGGTGGACCTGTGCCGACCATTGCCAATCTCCTTGAGACCCTCCCCGTCATCAACCAGTCGCGGTTGGTGGCCTCCGGCTTCGGCATATGGGTGGCCTGGAAGGGGAAGCTGCACAGCGCAGTGGACAACACTCTGCAGGAATACGGCGCCCTGTGTGTGACCAAGGAGGGAGACCAGGCACTGTGGTACTGCAACACGGTGGAGGTCTTCCGGGCCCTTGCCCGGCTCCAGGTATGGGCGCGGGTCAATCCCATGCCGGTGTTCTGCCAGATCGTCCCCCTGACGTTTCTGGTCGGCTACGACATGACCTATTCGGTCTCCCTGTCCGTGGAGTTGGACCGTCAGAGCGTGGTCCCGACGGATGATTTCGAAGTGGTCGTCCATCCCAAACTCAAGGGGCAGGTCCAGTCTGTGCCCGGGTTGACCACGGAAGCGGCTACGCGCACGGAGGGACTGGCCAATGTGGAATGGTTGCGGCTGGTTGCTGACCAGGGACTGGACTACGAGTCCATGTTGCGCTGGTTCTTTATCATCAAGCCGCTGGGCCGCATGTCCGACAAGGAAAGCATCCTGGGCTGGCGGGATTTCTCCACCGACGTCATCGAGCTCTTACAGCGCCTCGGGCTCAAATATATCTCCGACGTCAAGGAGGGGGCGTTATTCCTGCCACTGGAAAGCTTCCGCCTGCTGAAGAATTTCACCACCGATTTGATGAATCTCATCAAACACAACAAGGAAACCCCGGACAAGAAGTACTGGCCGGTGGTGATGGCAGCAGTGCCGCAGGGGGAGCTGCATTTCACCGCCGATCTGCCGCGTAAGGTCGGATTGGACTGGAACCGGCTTACACCGGACTACCCCCACGTGCGGTTCATGGACGGCTTCCTGCTCTCGCCCTGGTTCCGCATGAACGAGGCCCGATACGGCGCGGGGACGGTCAATCTCGACTCCTGGTGTACCCTGGCTCTCAAGGATGGGGACAGCAGCGCCGGTTACGGGACCCTGCAGGTGGCCCTGCCCAATGCCCTGGTCGCCGCAGACGGCGAACGGGAATGCTTCTACTGCGGCCTCAAGAATCACCATGCGTCCGAGTGCCCGAGCAAGCAGATCGCCACTCCGCAACCGCAGGTCTGGCGGCTTTTGTCCAAAGCGGACATCAATGAATTTTCCGAGGGTTTTTCCGGTCTGGACAAAGACGTGTCCAAAGAGGATTTCGTCTCCTCGATCCTTCAGATCATGGAATCGAAAAACGATCTTGAAAGCGTGCTGGCGCGGGCGGTCTTCGAGATCAATTCTCCGGTTCAACTACGTACGTTGAAGCTTGTCTGGCGCAGCCGGGGCAAGGAGTGGGCAGATGGCTTCAAGCAGCTTGCCCCGCAAGAAGGGGACTATATCTGGGAAGCCATGGAATCCCTTGAACAGGGAGATATGGAAGAGACCGAGAGGCTGCTCAAGGAAGCCCAGGCGAAATATCCGAGGAGCTATCAGCCGCAATCCCTTTTGGGCTACTGGTACATGGAGGGCGGCGACCTGAACCAGGCCATGTTCCACTGGCAGGAAGCGGAGCGTATGAGCTACACGACCATGCAGCAGGGATGCATGGCCTTCCTGCAGGCCCGGCTCATGGAGGTTGAGGGCAACTACAAAGACGCCATCAACACCTACAAGCGGGTCAATTCCCTTTCGCCCACCTGGCTGCAACCCGTTTATCGGCAGGCCGTCTGCATGGTCAAAATGGGGTTCACGGGTCAGGCCATGGATACCCTGTTCGAACTGGTGTTCCGTGATCCGAACATTTTCAACCGCATTCTCGTGGATCCTGAGCTCGACAGGGGCAGGGTGCAGCTGCTCAGCGCCATGTGGGAGAAGTGGAACGAGGCCGAAAATTCAGTGGAAGCCACCCGCACGCAGGTGGAGGAACTGACCGACGACATCTCCAGGCGATTCGACGAGAATCACCCCTATTTTGAAACGGCCAACGAGGAGCTGGACCGGTTGCGCAATTTCAGCCGGACCAACAACTATGTCGCCTATCACCAACTGCTGACGGGAGCGGAAAAGTTTCAGGCCGCGTTGGATGATGAGGTCCGGCGGGAGATCAAGCGGGTCAACGCCAATATCGAATACCTCGCCGAACGGGTTCGCGACATCCAGCGTGAGGCGGCCTGGTTCCCGTTTCCCAAGCTGCTTCTGGAGTTCAACAAGGAATTCAACTACTGCGTGGACAAGATCAACTGGATACGCACGCAGCGGCTCCATGATGCGGACAACTTCCGTAAGTCCCTTCGTTTCGTGGAGGAGATCGAGCAGCATATCGACAGCCTCCAGGGGCGTCTGGTCACGCTGCGCATCGTTCGCGACTCGACCCTGTTCATCCTCATGCTCGGCCGCAACTTTATCTGGCTTGAACTTCTGGGCCTGGGCGCGCTGCTTATCGCCGTTCCGGCGCTCATCTATTTCACGCAGGGTATCGAGGGCAACATGATCCTCGACACCCTCAAGGAACCGAGTCAGCGTTGGGAAATATCCAAGGGGCTGATCATTATCCTGAGCATCCTGTGCGTTGCCATGGCCGCCATCAAAAGCGCGGTAACCTTCGATAAGCGTAAGCGGGAACTGTTCGATCAGATCGACCAGGAAAAGCGTAAGTCCGCACCCAAGCGGTACTGATCTTTTCACTCCATCCCTTTCCAATAATCCCGTTCTCGGGTTATGCTTCCATCTCACGAACCGAAATCCCAGCGGAGGCATCATGCATAAATTGGTATTGATCCGACACGGACAGAGCGAGTGGAACCTGGAAAACCGGTTTACCGGCTGGACCGACGTGGACCTGACCGAACAGGGGGTTCGCGAGGCCGTGGACGGCGCGCGACTGCTCAAGGAGGGAGGATTCACCTTTGACGTGGCGCACACCTCGTTGCTCAAGAGGGCCATCCGCACCCTGTGGCTCGTTCAGGATGAATTGGACCTCATGTGGCTGCCGGTATTCAAGACCTGGCGGCTCAATGAGCGCCACTACGGTGCGTTGCAGGGGCTGAACAAGGCCGAGACCGCCCAGAAGTACGGAGACGAGCAGGTTTTTGTCTGGCGGCGCAGCTTCGATACCCCGCCGCCCGAGCTGGAGCCCGGTGACGAGCGCTTCCCGGGCAACGACCCGCGTTATGCTGACCTGACTCCCGACGAGCTGCCGCGTTGCGAAAGTCTCAAGCTGACCATCGACCGGACCATGCCCTACTGGTTCGATTCCGTCGCTCCCCAGGTGCGGGCCGGGCAGAAGGTCCTCATTGTGGCCCATGGCAATTCGCTGCGCGGTCTGGTCAAGTATTTGGACAACATGTCCGACGAGGACATCACCACGCTGAACATACCCACGGGGCTGCCTCTGGTTTATGAGCTGAACGACGATCTGACTCCCATTCGTCACTACTACCTGGGCGACCAGGAGGCCGCGGCCAAGGCAGCCGAAGCGGTTGCCAATCAGGCCAAGGGCAGGTAAACAACAGCGGTCATGGACCAGACCGGATTCACCCGCGCATTGCTGCAATGGTACGACGCCGAACAGAGGGACCTGCCCTGGCGGAGCGACCCGACCCCGTATAGGGTCTGGGTCTCGGAGATCATGGCCCAGCAGACCCAGATGGACCGCGTGGTGGAATACTACAAACGGTGGATGGACCGCTTCCCGGACCTCCATTCCCTGGCCGAAGCCCATGAGGAAGATGTTCTCAACCTCTGGGAAGGGCTCGGGTACTATTCCCGCGCCCGCAACCTGCACCGTGCCGCCGTGCTGATCCAGGATCAGTTCGGCGGAGAATTCCCCCAAGACTTTCCGGATATACGCTCTCTGCCCGGCGTGGGCGAGTACACGGCAGGTGCCGTGGCTTCCATCGCTCTTGGGCAGCGCGAGCCGGCCGTGGACGCCAACGTCCTGAGGGTTTTTGCCCGTTTGCTGGACATGGATATACCGGTCCGGGACAGGGCCGGGCGCAACATGGTTGAGGACGCTGTCAGGCGGCTTATTCCCGAAGATCGTCCCGGCGATTTCAACCAGGCCGTCATGGAGTTCGGGGCCCTGATCTGCCGCAAGAATCCTCGCTGTGAGGCTTGCCCTGTGCGTGAATTTTGCCGGGCATTCGAAAAGGGCACAGTGCCTTTGAGGCCTGTTCTGCCAGCCTCCAAGGAAATCATTCGTATCGACATGGCCACAGGCTTTCTGGTCCATCAGGGCAGGGTGCTGATCCAGAAACGCAAGCCCGGCGACGTCTGGCCAGGGCTGTGGGAGTTCCCCGGCGGTTGCGTCGAGCCGGGCGAAACCGCCGAACAGGCTCTCAGGCGCGAATATCTGGAAGAGGTGGAACTCGCCGTGGAACCGGTGGAGAAGATCACCGTGGTTCGCTACAGCTACACGCGCTACCGGGTGACCATGGACTGCTTCCTGTGCCGATTTGAGGGCGATCCCTCGGAGCCGGTATTCCACGAAGCGGTCAAGGGCGGGTTCGTCCATCCCGCCGAGTTGTCCGGTTACGCCTTGCCTTCAGGCCACCGCAAGCTGGTGGACCGTATGCTCGCCGATATGCGCTTCTCTCATCTCTTCAAAGACTGATCTCCAACAAATCCGATCTGCTGTGTCCATAGGCACAGCCCTTGCTTCAGTCCTTGCGCGCCCCCTTGCGGGGTCAATGTTTTGACGTTTTCAGCGCAGGAGCAGCATATGTCCATTGGCAAGATCGGCGGGTACGAGACCCAGAACGCGGCCCAGAACGGGACCGTACCCCGCGACGGCAAGCGGCTGGCTATGAAGACCGCCTTTGAGAACCAGATGAGCATGACCCGGGCCCTTTTCGGCAACGGGGACGACAAGTCCGGCGACGAGGGCGGTACATTCGACGTATCCATCGTCAACGACTCGCAGATGCTTGAGGCATTGACCGCCATTTCCCGGTTGATGCGCGATGAGGCTGGCGTCAAGGCTCCTCTTTCCCGTCCCCAGGCCTCCTCGCAACCCGCCGTGCAATCTCCCGGGCCTGCCTTGAATACGCATACTCCCGGGGAGCTGGCCGCTCGGTTCGAGTCGGGGGAGGCCGGCGTTGCCGCCATCGGTTATGACCGCGTTGGCGGGACTTCCTATGGCAAATACCAGATCGCATCCAAGCCCGGGACCATGGACGAGTTTCTCTCCTATCTCGATGACAATCGACCCGAATGGGCCGGGCGGCTGCGCGAAGCCGGTCCAAGCGACACGGGCTCGAAGCAGGGCGGCATGCCCTCGGTATGGCGGGCCATAGCTGCCGAGGATCCATCCGGGTTCGAGCAGGTTCAGCATGATTTTATCGCCCGTCAGACCTATGACCCTGCACGGAACATGATCCTCGACCGTACCGGCCTGGACTTCAACAATGCTCCACCGGCGCTTCAGGAAGTCCTGTGGTCCACTTCGGTGCAACACGGTCCGACTGGCGCGGCCAATATTTTCAACAAGGTCATCGACCGGTTTCTGCACAAGGGGCAAGGCGATGATTTCAACGCCCAGCTCATCAAGGGCGTGTATGAGTCACGCAAGGATCAGTTCGGCTCGTCCACGGCCCGGGTCCGGAATAGCGTGGTCAACCGCATGGAGTCGGAAAAACAACTTGCACTGAACATGCTCCAAAAGATGTCCGTCAACCGAATGGTCTAGGTTGGGGGGCATAAAAAAAGGCGCGAAGGTTCGCGCCTTTTTTTGTTTTCATGTCAGAGGGCTACGCCTTCATTCGTTCCGTAAGCTCGCTCAGGGTGTCGACCAATTGCGTGAGATCGAGGACCACGGTTTTCGATTCGTCCATGATTTCGGCGGTCTTTTCCGAAATTTCGCTTATCTGGAGAATGCTGAGATTGAGCTCCTCGCTGGCGGCACTGTGCTCCTCGGCCGCTGTGGCGATGGATTGGACCTGGCCGGTGGCATCGTTGACAAGCTCCACGATCTGGCGAAGGGATTCGCCTGAATCGTTGGCCAGTACGGTGACGTGGTCGATGACCTTGACCGATTCCACCGTGTTGTCGATGTTCGTCTGGGTGGCCGTCTGGATGTTTTTGACCGCGTTGGTCACATCGTTGGTGGCGCTCATGGTTTTTTCAGCCAGTTTCCTGACCTCGTCGGCAACCACGGCGAACCCGCGTCCCGCCTCGCCTGCACGGGCAGCCTCAATGGCGGCGTTCAGCGCCAGCAGGTTGGTCTGGTCGGCGATGTCATTGATCACGTTGATGATCACGCCGATACTCTTGGCCTGGTCTCCAAGATTTTTCATATCGGCCATGAGATGTTTCGATTTTTCGGCCACGTCCTCAATGCCGTGCACGACGCGCAGGACCACAGCTGCGCCTTCGTCCGCCATGCCTTTGGCTCTGTCCACGGACATGGCTGTGTCGCTGGCGTTGTGGGCGATTTCCAGGATCGTGGCGCTCATTTCGTTCATGGTCGTGGCTGCGGATTCAACCCGGCTCGCCTGTTCTGTTGCTCCGTCGTGAGCCTGCCGGATCCGGGACGAGAGGCCCCCCGAGGCATTGCTGACGGCATCCACGGCCTTGTCCAGTTCCTCGGCGGCTTCGAGAAGTTCATCGGTTTTCTGCTTGGCGCGTTCATTGGCGGCTTCGGCCATCTGCGTGGCCTTGCCTGCTTCCTCCGCCTTTCTCTTGGCCTCGGCTTCGTGGGCCTGCAGATCCTGGATGCTGTCCTTGAGCGATTTGGCCATGGCGGTCAGGGATTGCTGCAGTTCGCCGATCTCGTCGCGTGTGCGGATATTCAGCACGGTATCGAATTGGCCGGTGGCGATGCTTTTGGCGGCTTCCTTGGTCTCGGTGATGGGGGTGATGATATTGCGGGAGATGATCATGCTGAAGGGGAGCAGGATCAGGAGGCACAGGCCGGCGGCAGCCGCCAGCTGAATTTCCAGGGCGTGCCGGGTGGAGGTCGCTTCCGTTTCCTTGATAGCCGCGGTTCTTTCCTGGATGTCATCCATGTACACCCCGGTTCCGATCCAGTATTTCGTGCCGGGAATCATGGTGGCGTAACCGAGTTTGGGCACGGGGTGGTTCTTGCCGGGCTTGTCCCAGGTGAAGTCCACGAAGCCACCGCCCGAATTTGCCGCCTTGGCGAGTTCGCGCACGGAGTATACTCCGTCCGCACCTTTGAGATTGTCCAGATCCTTGCCCTGCAGTGCCGGTTTGACCGGGTGGGCGACGTTCGTGGTGCCCGTGTAAATGAAGAAATAGCCGGAACGATCGTCTTCAAAAAAGGCGTTTTTTATGAGCTCGCGGAAGATCTCAAGCTGGGCTTCCTCGGTGTCGACGCCTCGAATGGCCGAGGCCAATGTCTGGGCCATGGTGGAGGTCGCCGCCTTGATCTTTTCGCGCTGCCCCTGGAGCATGGCATCTCGGGATTGTTCGACAGCCAGGCCGGAGAGCGAGTAGAGCGAATTGACGCTCACGCCGATGACGGCGAGTGCGGTGAACAGGGCCAGGAAAAACAAGGTCAGCAATTTGCCGCGAATAGAAAGGGAGCCCAAAGTGATCTCCTTTGTTATGAGGCTTAACAAAGTGTTCGGTTAAACTGGTATGAGGCTTGGAGCAGGCAGGGCGAGCTTTTGAGCAGTGGTTCTGAAAGTTTGGAAAGGTTAATTGTGATAGGAGTTACTATTAATTCGTCTTTGTCGGTCTGATGTCAATGATAATATTGCCCCGGAATAGGGCGGGACCGTCAGGAAAGGGGCGGTGCAATGGTCGCCAGACTGTCTTCCAGAGACGGATCCAGGTCAACGCGAAGAGTGCCGATTTTGCGGTCTACGGCGACCTGGCCGAGGTTGAACCCTTTGACTTTGCGTACGTCCTTGACCAGGGCGTACATGATGTCGGCCTTGTCATCGTCCTTGCGGTAGCTTTTGAGGCCGCAAAGAATGGCGGCCTGCGTCAGGGTGGTCTCGGGTACGTCCTGGCCGGGATGGTCCCGCTTCAGGATGACGTGCGAGCTGGGGCCGTCCTCCACGTGGAACCAATAGTCGAAAGGCGAGGCCGCTTTGCTCAGCATGTGATGGTTGGCGGTCTTGTTCTTGCCCCGGATGACGGTGAAACCGTCTGTGGTGCGGAACAGGCTCACAGCCAGCCCCCGGAAGCGTTTGGGTAAGGCGGCCGGGCCTTCGGGTTCAGGCGTTCCCTGGGGGACCAGGGCGGGGTGGATTTCGAGGGTCCCGTCTTCGGCCTTGGCTAGTTGGGCGACAAGTTCGCGGCGGCGACGTTCCAGATGCGGGAAACCTCGTTGTGCTTTGGCGGCCAGCTTGAAATACCGTTCCATGTTCTCGGTGGGGGAGAGAAACGGATTCAGCGGCACGGTCATCGGGCCATGCACCGGATGGGTGACGTCCACGGATTCCAGCCCTTCGGCGTTCTTGAATCTGTACAGCTCCGCCTGGAGGGCTTCGGCCTTGACCTGTTCGGCGGAGAGTTGTTCCAGCCGGGCCTGTTCCTCTTCCAGACTGGCGAGGTTGCGCTTGAGTTTCTTTCGCACGCGCTTGAGTTGGACGGTCTGGACCTTGTCCTCTTCCATGTCGAGCAGGGGGAAAAGGGTGCGTTCGCCGTATGCCTGTGTAGCCTCCAAAGCCGAACTGTACGTTTCATCGGCTTTGCCCGACGGCCAGGCTGTAGGCGGCGTCCAGGTTTCGCCGGACCGGGCGAGATGGAATACTTCAGCCGAGGCTGTGGCCACTTGAAAATAGAGGGCGTGCGCTTCGTCTTCGGGCAACCGGGCCAATGTCTTGCGCAGTGGCGGCGAGATATGCGGGTACTCGCGCCAGATGTCCTGGTCTTCCAGAACGTCCTCCAGGGCGGGCCATTCGGGCTCAACGGCAAAGGAGTCAGGCAGGTCATCGGCCAGGGTCATGCCGGTGCGGCAGTCCAAGATCAGGAATGTTTTGCCGTCAGGGTCGGTCCGCGGGGACAGTTCAAGCGCCAGGCGCAGATTGGGCCAGTCGGTATGTGCTGCCAGGATCTTGCGGTTTCGCAATCGTTTACGGAACCACATGGCCATGGCGGGAGCGGTTTGCGGGTTGACCGGCTTGACGGGGGAGAGAAAAAGAAGGCCCGCCGATTTGGCGGGCCTGAATATCAAATGAAGGGGTTCGCCGGTGTTCTGGATAGCCAGTACCCATACGCCGGGGGCCGGACCGAATACCTTGTCGATTCGGCGTCCGACAAGAGTGGACGATAGTTCAGCGCTCAGAAAGCGAAAGAAATTTGCTTCCATGGCCTTCTTCGTCCAGGTGAAGCCCTGCGGCTAGTCGCCGCGGACAGCCTCGTCCTCTTCCTGTTTGCTTTTGCAGTTGATGCACAAGGTGGTCATGGGCCGAGCCTTGAGCCGGGCGATGGAGATGTCATCGCCACATTCCTGGCAGATGCCGAATTCACCGTCTTCAATGCGGTTGACGGCCTGCTGGATTTTCTTGATCAGCTTGCGTTCGCGGTCGCGCAGGCGCAACGTGAAGGCGCGGTCGCTTTCGGCCGTGGCCCGGTCCGCCGGATCGGCGTAGACCTCACCCGATTCGGTCATATCCTCAATGGTAGCCTCACTTTTCCTGAGGATATCCTCGAGCATGCCGTCCAGGGTTTCCTTAAAGTACTTCAGATCATTCGCTTCCATATGAACCTCCCCCTCTGAGAGTGAGCAGTCTGTTGAGGAGCTAAGGGTGTAACCCCTTTTCTACTGAATTAAAGCGCGTTGGTATACCAAAATGGCGCAAAAAGTAAAGTCTTTCCATTAGGCCAAAAATTCCAGGGATTTCATATTACTCGAAATTTTGAAAAAATCTAAAAATGCGCTTGACACCTAACGGGGCCAGGGTTAAACAGTGCTTCGCTTTTGAGGGCGGGAATAACTCAGTGGTAGAGTGCAACCTTGCCAAGGTTGAAGTCGCGGGTTCAAATCCCGTTTCCCGCTCCAAAAAAGTCGGCGACATAGCCAAGTGGTAAGGCAGAGGTCTGCAAAACCTCCATTCTCCGGTTCAAATCCGGATGTCGCCTCCACTCGGCGGGAATAACTCAGTGGTAGAGTGCAACCTTGCCAAGGTTGAAGTCGCGGGTTCAAATCCCGTTTCCCGCTCCAGCTAATTAAGCCGGTCTCTGCGAGAGACCGGCTTTTTTAGGGGAGCCCAAGCCGACGAACACACGCGGGAATAACTCAGTGGTAGAGTGCAACCTTGCCAAGGTTGAAGTCGCGGGTTCAAATCCCGTTTCCCGCTCCAGAAACGATCAGGCCGGTCCCTCAGGGGATCGGCCTTTTTCGTATTCTGTCCGTATACCCTCACGATTTTACAGCACTCTTTAGAAAATATTACTTTTGTGCGTCATTTCCTGCACGCCCGGTATAGTCCGTGCAGATATGGGGCTGGACGGCAACAATTTCCTCAAACTTCGACCGTTCGGACAACCATGAGCAAGACGAGCATACCCCACATATCCGATCCCGAGCACGGCCCTGTTCCCGGCGGGATGCCCGGTTCGCCCCTGGCATCGGCGGGCATGCAGGCCCGAAACTTCACAGCCATGGTCGGCTCTCCGACCCCGGCCATAGCTCCGGACTTCTATACGCCGGACGCTCTGGTGTCGGACGTGGAGAGGCTGTGCGACCCGGCAGAGCCTGTATCCGACACCCGGCTGCTCAACGTGGCCGTGAAATATTTCTTCGCCTACGTGCATGAGGACGCGCATCGTGATCTTGTGCCCTACGGTGAACTGGCCGGGCTTTTCGAGCAGTTCTCGCGCCATCAGTCCATGAATGAGCCTGGAGACGACATCGAGATCATGAACAGGCTGCGCATGTGGTCCTCGGTGCTGCGCGTTTTGGCCGACGCTCCGCGAGCGGCCCACGTGATGCGCGCGGTCCTTGCCCACGCCGATACCTGCCCGGGCAGCGGCCCGTTCATGGGCGTGGATATCGGGGCCGGAACCGGCATCATGCTCCTGGCTCTCCAGATCCTGGCCCGTCGAAGCGGTTTCTCCGACATCCAGACCCTCGGTTATCAGTGTGACCCGGTGTCGGGAGAGCGTACTCACGATCTGGTTCATTCTCTGGGAGCGGGATCCGTCATGCTGGCTGATCCCGGCAGGCCAAACGCCTTCGGCATGGTCCGGGGCAGAGCGATCAACTATGTGACTAACGAGGTCATGGCCGGTATCCAGCAATCCCTGGACGCGGATAACTGTTTTCTCAAGTACAAAGCCTTCCTCGATACGGTGGGAGACAGTCTTGACGAGGCCGTATTCTTTCCCGAAGGGCTGATCGCTCACAGCACCGCCACCCGCGCCTCGGTCATTCTGGCCCGCGAAAACGGTTTCCAGCCGCCCGAAGAATACCTGACGGAACGATTCATTCCACAGGGACTCATCCTTGAGGGAAAGGTCCTTCCCATGCACCGCCTCGGCAGCGATTTCTATCGATACCTGACGTAGCTGTTAATACAATGAGATAAAGCCCGGTCCGCCGGGCTTTTTTTATGTCTCCGGCGGGCCCTCGTCTGGCGGTCGTCTTCGACGGCCCGAGGTTGCCTTACCCCCAAAGAGCGATGACGGCGGCGCCAACGGTCATGATGGCGGTGCCGAGCAGGCGGTAGCGGATGCCGGTTTCGTGGAACAGGAACCAGCCGTAGAGTACGGAGAAGACGCCCGTGGTGCGCTTGATGGTGATCATGTAGGCCGCGGCCACCAGACTCATGGCCATGTTGTGGCAGACCATTTCGGCAAAAACGATCAGTCCGGCAAGAGCGCCGAGTTGGTGGTTGCGGGTGATGTTTTTGAAGGATGCCTTGCCGGTCAGAAGCAGGATGGCGGTCAGGATCAGGCCGTAAAGAATAAAAATGGTCACGGCCGCGAACAGGGGCGAGGAATCCAGGATCATGACCTTGCCGCCCACGGAGGTCAGCCCGTAGATGAACGCGACGACGAGCATCAAGGCCGAGCCGGGTTCCTTCCAGATGGCCTTGATGGGCCCGAGGTAGCCGTAGCGGGTGGCATCGAGGTTGAGTACATACCCGCCAAGGACCACCAGAAGCATGCCTACAATGCCCTGTGTCGTGAGGGTTTCATCCAGGATGAGTCCGCCGGTAAACAGGACGAAGACCGGGGTGAAGCTCAGAAAGGGCAGGGTCAGGGACAGGGGCGACATGCGGATGGCTCTGTAGTGCAGGATGATGGAAATCATGAGCAGGGGCAAAACCCAGGCCAGGGTCGAAAGAAATCGCGGGCCGATGGGCGGGATGCCGATAACGGGCAAGGCCAGGACCATGAGCGGCAGAGCATAGAAATAGGGAATGATGCTCATTTCCCAGGGCGAAAGATCAGAGAAGAACCGCTTCATCAAAGCGGCATTGGAGGCCATGAAAAAGGCCGCGCCAATGGAGAGTATGAACCAGGTCACTGAAGCAGGCCTTCAGCGTCGGCTCGGGAGCTGACGCCGCCCTCGAAAGACCATTTCGTGAGACGGCCTGTTTGGTCGAGTTGCGCCGTCAGGGTGAAAGGCTGTCGCCTGTTGCCCTGAAACCAGGTCATGACCGGATTGGTGGAGGTGAAGCGCAGGTCGTGAAAGACGTAGAGAGGACCTTCGGATGTGGTGGTTTCCTCAACATAGGGCCACTTGGTGAACCAGGCATAGGTAGAGAACATGGACTGCTGTTCGCCGAGCTTGCGCAGAAAGGCTTTGTCCGCCCGTTTGAAGCGCAGGGGCGCGTCGGGGGCAAGGTCGCCGAAGAGATCCATGGTATCCAGAAGGTAGTCCGGACCGGTTGTGACGACCACCTTCCAGAACCGGGGCGACAGGGCGTCAGGGGTTACATGAACGTGGTCATAGGCGATCCCCTCGGCGTCGAGCTTTTGGGCGTAGACGTTTTGGAGGACCGCCCCCATGCCCATGTTGAGGAGGGGATAGACGAAAAACCAGGCCATGCCGATGAGAGCCAGCGTGTGTCGACGTTTCTTGTTCAGCCAGGCGGCGAGAATGAGAGCCAGAGCCGTCAGGGTGAGTATCGGGTCGATGATGAAGGCCCCGTCCAGGGCGAAGCGGTGGTTCGAGAACGGGGCCAGAATCTGGGTGCCGTAGGTGGTGATCAGGTCCAGCCAGACGTGGGTCAGGGAAAGCGCATAGAACAGGACCGCGATTTTGACCAAGGGCGTGCGGCGGGAAACGAGTTTGTATATCCCGGCCAGGATCAGGGCCAGAAAGAGCGTGCCGAAAAAGGATGTGCTGATGCCACGGTGGTAGAGCAGGTTGAACTCCGGGCCGTCGCCGAAGAAGATGTCCACGTCCGGAATCCAGGCCGCGAGCATGCATGCTGGCACGAGAAATTTCGATTCGGGAAACCACCTGCGTGCTGCCAGGCCGCCCATGATTCCCGAGGAGAGGTGCGTTACCGGGTCCATGTCCCGGGGTATACCTTGCGCCGAATATATTGTAAAAAACAAACTTGCGGTTTGGGGGAGCCGAGGGTAAGGAGCGGAAACTTAGAAGAAAAGGAGCTTGACGCGCCATGTTGAAACCGTCCGTCGGCGTTGCCCTGGAAGGGCTGCCCTATATCGTTATCGCGGCATTCACCACATTGATTTTCGCCATTATCGGCTGCTGGCCCGTAGCCGTGCTCGGCCTCATCGCCACCGCCTTTATCGGGCATTTCTTCCGCGACCCCGAGCGGGTCGGTCCGGAGGACGCCGAGGCCGTTTCCGCCCCTGCGGACGGCAAGGTCATCAAGGTCGGCCGGGCCGTGGACCCCATGACCGGTGATTCCCGTCAGTACATCGCCATCTTCATGAACGTCTTCAACGTGCACGTGAACCGCATGCCGGTGAGCGGCAAGGTCGAGGCCATCCGCTACATCCCCGGCAAGTTCTTCAACGCCTCCTTCGACAAGGCCAGCGAGGACAACGAGCGAAATATCGTGGTCATCACCGGCAAGGGCAACCAGCGCTTCACCATGGTCCAGATCGCGGGGCTCATCGCCCGGCGCATCGTCTGCTGGGCCGAACCGGGCGACAAACTCAAGCGCGGTGAGCGGTATGGTCTGATTAAGTTCGGTTCAAGAGTTGACCTTTACATTCCGGATGGCTATGTACCAACTGTCAGCGTCGGTCAGAAGACCGTCGCCGGCGAAACGGTCCTGGCGGAGAAACGTTCCGCCTAATCCGGAGATAATTGAACAACTGATTGCTATGGTTGAAAAAAAATTGCCGCGCCATAAAAGTGTCTACCTTCTGCCGAACCTGCTGACTACGGCCAGCTTGTTTGTCGGCTTTCTGGGATTGACCTGGGCAATCCAGGGGGACATCACCTCCTGCGCCCTGTGCATCCTGGCGAGCTGCGTGTTCGACGGTCTGGACGGCAAGGTGGCGCGGATTACCAACACGCAGAGCGAATTCGGCGTCCAGCTCGACTCCCTGGCCGATCTGGTCGCCTTCGGCGTGGTCCCGGCGGTCATGTCCTATCTCTGGTTGCTGCACGACTTCGGTCGTCTGGGCCTGATGGCCGCCTTCCTGTTCATGGCCTGCGGGGCCTTGCGCCTCGCCCGGTTCAATGTCCAGGCGGCGACTACTTCCAAGAAGCATTTCGTGGGCCTGCCCATCCCTGCGGCGGCCTGCACCCTGGCCACCCTGGTGCTCTTTACGGACTACGTGCCGAATGAGTACCTGCACTCCATTATTTCTGTGGGGACGTTGGTCCTGGTCTACGTGTTGTCCTTCTTCATGGTCAGCACCATCCGCTTCTACTCCTTCAAGGAAATCAGCGCGTTCAAAGCCCATCCCTTCAGCTGGATGGTGACCGCGATTCTGATCTTCTCTCTCATTGCGTCCCGGCCCAAGGTGCTCGGGTTCGTCTTCTTCCTGGGCTACCTCATTTCCGGCCCGCTCTACACCCTTTTTCTACTATCCCGCAGAGGCAAACGACTACTACGGGACAGCTCCAAGAAAGAGCTAAACTAGCTCTCAGCATCCCATATTAGTACGTCGTACTGCTCCTGATCGCCACGCTGCCCGCGAGGGTTTTGCGCTTGGCGGTTGCATATCCGTTGTCAAACATTTAGAACATCCCCCCACGAGGGGAACCATACCGGAGGATACCATGGCAGAAAGAGTGTATGTATTTGATACCACCTTGCGTGACGGTGAACAGTCTCCCGGCGCTACCATGAACCTGGACGAGAAGATCCGCATGGCCCGCCAGCTCGAGACCCTGGGCGTGGACATCATCGAAGCGGGCTTCCCCATCGCCAGCCAGGGCGACTTCGAGGCAGTCCAGGCCATCGCCGCGGCTGTCGAGAAACCGCAGATCGCTGGTCTTTGTCGTGCAGTTAACGGCGACATCGACCGTTGCTGGGAGGCCATCAAGGATGCCAAGCATCCGCGTATTCACGTCTTCCTGGCCACCAGCGAAATCCACATGAAGCACAAGCTGGGCAAGACCGCCGACGAAGTTATCGTCATGATCGACAAGGCTGTGCGTCACGCCTGCCAGTACACCAAGAACGTGGAGTTCTCCGCAGAAGACGCTTCGCGCTCGGACTGGGATTTTCTGGTCAAGGTCTGCGAGACCGCCATCGAGGCCGGTGCCTGTGTGGTCAACATCCCGGACACCGTTGGCTACACCCAGCCCTTTGAGTATTATGAATTGATCAAATACCTCATGGACAACGTGAAGAACGTGGACAAGGCCATAATTTCCGTCCACTGCCACAACGACCTGGGATCGGCCGTGGCCAACTCTCTGGCCGCCGTCCGCGCGGGCGCCCGTCAGGTGGAGTGCACCGTGCTCGGCATCGGCGAACGCGCCGGTAACGCCGCTCTTGAAGACCTGGTCATGGCGTTGAATACCCGCAAGGAACTGTACGGCGTCGAGACCGGCATTGTTACCGAGCAGATCTTCCCGTCCTGCCGTCGCCTGTCCCAGATCATCGGTATGCCCATCCCGCCCAACAAGGCCATTGTCGGGGCCAACGCCTTTGCCCATGAGTCCGGCGTGCACCAGGACGGCGTGCTCAAGAACCGGCTGACCTACGAGATCATGACTCCGGCCTCCATCGGCCTGACCAACAACGAGATCGTCATCGGCAAGCACTCCGGCTCTCACGCCGTGCGCAAAAAGGCCGAGGAGTTGGGCTACAGCCTGGATGACGAGCAGGTCAACGTGCTTTTCAAGGCGGTCAAGGATCTGGCCGACAAGAAGGAGCAGGTCTTCGACGAGGACGTGGAGGCGCTCATTCTTGAGTCTGTCTACCGCCGCAAGGACCGTTTCCGGTTGGTGGACATGTCCGTGTTTTCCGGTACCGGCGACGTACCGCCCCATGCCGCCACGGTCATGGAGTTTGGCGCGGAAGGCGAGGCCGAGATCAAGCGCACCAGCAATTTCGGTGAAGGTTCCGTTGACGCCGTGTTCCAGTCCATCTACTCATTGGTGGGCGTATCCCCGAAACTCGAAAGCTATACGGTCAACGCCGTGACCGAAGGTTCCGACGCCCTGGCCGGTGTCGCCGTGCGCATCGAGCATGGCGGCGTCAAGGCCGTGGGTCGTGCCAACGACGGCGATGTGGTCAAGGCCAGCGCCTTGGCCATGGTCAATGCATTGAACCGCTTGGAAAAAGCGAAAGAGGAGAAATAGTCAAATGGGTCAGACCTTAGCTGAAAAAATTCTGCAGAACCATACGGACGAGCAGGTCACCGGTGCTGGGCAGATCGTCCAGTGCAAGGTGGATATGGTCCTTGCCAACGACATCACCGCCCCCCTGGCGATCAAGTCCTTCAAGGCCATGGGCGCGACGAAAGTCTTCGACCAGGACAAGGTTTCCCTGGTCTGCGACCACTTTACCCCGAACAAGGACATTGATTCCGCTGAGCAGGTCAAGGTCGTGCGCGACTTTGCCGAGGAAATGGGCGTGACCCATTATTACGAGTGCGGCGAGGTTGGCGTGGAGCACGCTCTGTTGCCCGAGAAGGGCATTGTTGGCCCTGGTTACGTGGTCATCGGCGCGGACTCCCATACCTGCACCTACGGCGGTCTGGGCGCGTTTGCCACGGGCATGGGCTCCACCGACGTCGGTGCGGGCATGGCTCTGGGCGAGACCTGGTTCAAGGTGCCGCCGACCATCCGCGTGAATCTGACCGGCATTCCCGGCAAGTACGTCGGCCCCAAGGACTTCGTGCTCAATCAGATCGGTATCCTCGGCGTGTCCGGTGCGCTGTACAAGGCGCTTGAATACGGTGGGGAGGTGGTCGACAACATGACCATCGAAGGCCGCATGACCATCGCCAACATGGCCATTGAGGCAGGCGGCAAGGTCGGCCTGTTCCCGGTGGACCAGAAGACCCTGGACTATTCGCACAACGCCGGGTTCAAGGGCGGCGAACTGATGACCCCGGACGCTGACGCCGTGTACGAGCGCGTGGTCGACATCGACGTCACCGGCATGGCTCCCCAGGTGGCCTGTCCGCATCTGCCCGACAACGTCAAGCCCGTTGACGAGACGGCCGGTCTCAAGATCCACCAGGCTGTCATCGGCTCCTGCACCAACGGCCGTATCGAGGACATGCGTCAGGCCGCCGAAGTGCTCAAGGGCCGCAAGGTCGATCCCAAGGTGCGTTGCATCATCCTGCCCGCCACTCCGTCCATCTGGAAGGCATGCATGCAGGAAGGGCTGATGGAGATCTTCATGGACGCCGGCTGCATCGTGGGACCGCCCACCTGTGGTCCCTGCCTGGGTGGCCACATGGGCATCCTGGCCGGCGGCGAGCGCGCCATCTCCACTACCAACCGGAACTTCAAGGGCCGCATGGGCTCCCTGGAATCCGAGGTCTTCCTGTCCAACCCCGCCGTGGCCGCCGCATCCGCCGTGGCCGGCGAGATCATCAACCCCGCCAAGCTGTAGGAGGGTGCAATAATGAAAGTAACCGGAACCGCTCACAAAGTGGGCGACCATATCGATACGGACGCCATCATCCCGGCCCGCTTCCTGGTGACTACCGACGCCAAGGAACTGGGTGCCAACTGCATGGAAGGCCTGGAGGCCGGATGGGTCAAGCGCGTCAAGGAAAACGACGTCATGGTCGGCGGCGTGAACTTCGGCTGCGGCTCGTCCCGCGAACATGCCCCCATCTCCATCCTGGGCGCGGGTATTCCCGTTGTCCTGGCCCACAGCTTTGCGCGTATCTTTTACCGCAACGGCTTTAACATGGGTCTGGTCCTGCTCGAGATCGGCGACGACATCGACAAGTTCAGCGACACCGATGAGATCGAGGTGGACACCGCCTCCGGCGTCATCAAGAACCTGACCACTGGCGCGACCGTGCAGGCCGCTCCGGTCCCTCCGTTCATGCAGGAAATCCTGAACGCGGGCGGACTGGTCGAGTACGCCAAGAAAAAATTGGCCTAAGAAGGCCTCCGGCGGCCGGGGGAAGGGGAGGAAAAACCCTTTGAAAAGGGTTCTTTCCTCCCCTTCCCCCGGACCCCCATCCCCACCTTTTCCCAAACTTTTTGGGGCCGCTTCGCGGGGTAGGGGAACTAAATTTAGATAATGGTATTGATTTTGCGCCCTTGCGGCTTCGCCGAAGGCGCTACAAAAAGTTTTGGAGAGTCCAGAGAACCTTTTTCAAAAGGTTCTCCGGTCCCGCCGAAGGCGACCGCCGGTAGGCCCGCCGGAGGCATCACAACAGGAGAGAGTAATGAAGATATGTGTATTGCCCGGTGACGGGATCGGCCCGGAGATCGTGACCCAGGCCCTGCGGGTTCTGGACAAGGTGGCCGAAAAGTATGGCCGCACCTTTGAAACGACCGAAGCGTTGATCGGCGGTAGCGCCATTGATGCCGAAGGCGAGCCCCTGCCCGCCGAGACCGTGGCCAAATGCCGCGAAGCGGACGCCGTGCTTTTGGGCGCCGTTGGCGGTCCCCAGTGGGATACCATCGACCCGTCCATCCGTCCGGAGAAGGGCCTTCTCGGTATCCGCAAGGAACTGGGCCTGTTCGCCAACGTGCGTCCGGCCAAGCTGTTCCAGCAGTTGTCCGACGCCTGTTACCTGCGTCCGGACATCGTGGCTCGCGGCCTGGACGTCATGGTCGTGCGCGAGCTGACCGGCGGTATCTACTTCGGTGAGCCGCGTTTTGACGGCGAGAAGGACGGCGAGCGCTTCGGCTTCAACACCATGACCTACTTCGAGCACGAGATCAGGCGCATCGCCAAGGTGGCCTTCGAGGCTGCCCGCAAGCGTTCCGGCCGTGTCTGTTCCGTGGACAAGGCCAACGTGCTGGATGTGTCCCGCGTATGGCGTGAGATCGTCATTGACGAGCACAAGAACTACCAGGACGTGGAACTGTCGCACATGTACGTGGACAACGCGGCCATGCAGCTGGTGCGCGATCCGTCCCAGTTCGACGTGATCGTTACCGGCAACCTGTTCGGCGACATTCTGTCGGACGAAGCCGCTGCCATCACCGGCTCCATCGGCATGCTGCCGTCGGCGTCCCTGGGCGCGTCCAATCCGGGCCTGTTCGAGCCCATTCATGGTTCGGCCCCGGACATCGCGGGCAAGGACCTGGCCAACCCCCTGGCTACGATTCTGTCCGTGTCCATGATGCTGCGCCATGCCTTTGACATGGGCGAGGAGGCGGACTGCATCGAGCAGGCCGTTGAAAAGACCCTGGAGCAGGGTTACCGCACCGGCGACATCGTCAAAGAGGGCGGTAAGGCCGTTGGCTGCACCGCCATGGCCGATGCCGTGCTGGCGAATATGTAGTCTGACCGATAGACAAAGAAGAAGGGCCGTGTCGTCAAACGACACGGCCCTTCTTAGTTCGGAAAATCAGATCATGCCGATGGAGTGCTGAGCTTGCCCGCTTTTTCCGCCTTCCGGCCGGTTTCCAGGTCGATGAAACCGAGCGCCATGCAGACGCCGATGTAGTCCATCTTGAGGACTTCCATCTTTTTCAGTGCCCGCTCATGTTGTTCCTTGGTGATCTTGCCCTGGTTCATCAGGTAGCGGGCGATCTTTTCATTGTCGTCCGCCTCGGCCGCTTCCAGATCGGCTACGGTGATGCCCCGGATATCGCCCTGTGAACTGCGCAGGGTGGTCAGGGCTTGCTGCTTGTTGACCAACTCACGTTCCAGGTCCCGCTTCTGGTCGCGCAGGGACTGGTGTCTCGTTTCCAACTCGTTTTGCCGGTTGTTGAGTTCGTTGAGGGTCGCGTACCGGTATTTGGATATCATCCGGAAGGCTATGAAGAAGATGGCCAGAAACAGGCCGAAGAGCATGCTGAAGGTCATCGCGAATGCGTCCGTTGTTCCAGAATGCCGATTTGCTCGTCTATCTCGTTCGTCTTCTGCTTGAGGTCGTCAATCTGCTCCTCAAGGACCGAGTTCTTGGCTTCGAGGTGCACTGTCAGCCGACGGACCTCATTGCGCTTGTGCCGGATCAGATCCGAACTGTTATGGTGGTGGATGACGAGAATGCCCACGAGCACGAACCCGAACATGGCTAGGAGGAGATATACGGTACTGACTTCCAGCATTGGGTGTCTGTGGGTTGTCGGGTTCGGAGAGGGCCTTGCGTCGCGGGCAACGTACGTGGAAACTTGGCGGCTGGCAAGGAGATGCGACTCTGTCCTCTGGTTATCCCGTGGTGTCGTGTCCTGAGGTGGCGTGGTCCAGGAGCCGATCTATCTTCTGTCTCGCGGGCAGTTTCTTGATGGCCAGTTCCAGCTTCAGGGCTTCACTTTTGCTCTCTACCTCCACGCTTGCCGCCAGGGATACCGGGAGGTGTGCCCGGGTGTACTTGGAGGCGGTCCCGGCATTATGCGCCGCGACACGTTTGTCCAGGTTGTTGGTGATGCCGCAATAAAGGCTTTTGTCCGCACAGCGAAGAAGATAAACGTGCCATGTCTGCATGCGGCCAGTGTACCTGCCAAGCCCCTTGCGGTCAAAACAGTTGCCAATCCGCTTCCCGCATTATATCTCATCCGCAAACGCAAAAGGTCCATTATTATCATGTCGCGCATTACAGTTCAGAGTCTCGAAAAGTCCTACGGCGGCGAGCCGATTTTTTCCGACGTGGCCTTCGAGGTCTCGCCGGGCATGCGTCTGGCCCTGACCGGCCCCAACGGTTGCGGCAAAAGTACGCTGCTCAAGGTCTTGGCCGGGGAGATCGAACCCGACGGCGGCCAGGTCACGGTGACCAAGGGTGCCCGTGTGGGCTATGTGGCCCAGGAAATGACAGGCGAGATTCTGGAGCAGCAGCTCCTGGCCTGGGTGCTTTCCGCGCTGCCCTCCTGGAACGAGTTCTGGGAAGAGTGGGAGAAGGCCGTGCACGAGGAAGACAATGCTCGCATCGAAAAATTGTCTCACCGACAGGCAGAATTTGAAGAGCGTTACGGCTACAATCCGGACCATAAGGCGCGGGCCATCCTGACGGGCCTGGGCTTTGCCGAGGACGATCTGCTCAAGCGCATAGGCGAGCTGTCCGGCGGCTGGCGCGAGCGGGCCAAGCTCGGGCGGGTCCTGTTGCAGGGCGCGGACGTGCTCCTGCTCGACGAGCCCACCAACCACCTTGATCTGGAGGCCGTGGAGTGGCTGGAAGATTATCTGCTCAATTTCAGGGGCACGCTCGCCTTCGTGGTGCATGACCGGATCTTTCTGAATCGCGTGGGTACCCATGTCCTCTTCCTGGGGGGCGCGAAACCCTTGTTGCGCAAGGGCTCCTTTGACGAGTTCCTGGCCTGGGATGAGGAAAACAGGGAGCAGCGGCGCAAGGAAGCGGACAAGCTGTCTGCCCGGATCGACAACGAATATAAGTACATCAACAAATTTCGGGTCAAGGCGCGCAAGGCGGCCCAGGCCCAGAGCAAGCTCAAGAAGGTGGAAAAGCTCGAACAGGAGCTTAACCAGATCAAGCAGGTCCAGGCTTCTCACCACCGGGGCAGGAGCCTCAATTTCCGTTTGCCCGAACCCAAGCGGGGCGACAAGGTCGCTTTGTCCGTCGTCGATCTGGAGTTCCATTATGAAGGGGGCCAGTCAGTTTGGCCCGCTCTCAATTTTCAGCTCTTTCGGGGCAAGAAGGTGGCTGTTGTCGCGCCCAACGGCGCGGGTAAATCGACGCTGCTCAAGCTCGTTGCGGGTTCGCTGACGCCCTCCGCGGGACACGTCAAGATCGGCCCTGGTACCGAGATGGGCTATTTCAGCCAGCATCAGCATGAGATCCTCAATCTGGACAATTCGGTCATCGGCGAGAGCCGGCGTTTGTCCAGCCCGGGACTGACCGAGGAACAGGTCATGAGCGTGCTCGGCCTGTTCTTGCTGGGCGAGCCGTATTTCGAGCGCAAGGTCAAGGCGTTGTCCGGCGGCGAAAAATCCCGTCTGCTCCTGGCCACGTTGTTCCTGGCCAAGGCAAACCTGCTGGTTTTGGACGAACCTACCAACCACCTGGACATTGAGACACGCGAAGGCCTCATCAGAGCTCTTCAGGATTACGAAGGCACGCTGCTCTTCGTGGCCCATGACCGCTACCTGTTGAACGAGGTTGCCGAGGAAGTCTGGTCACTGGACGAAAACGGTCTGACTCAGCATGTGGGCGGTTTCGAGGAATTTCATGCCCGCCAGAAGCAGGAAGAAGCGTGTCGCAACGACCAGGCCGCCTGCGATGCGGAAGAGGCTCTGGAAAAGCGCAAGCTGACCAAAGAGGAAAAGCGCCGTCAGGCCGAGGAACGCAATCGCCTCTACCGCGAACTCAAGCCGCTGAAGAAAAAGTACGACAAGCTCGAGGCGGACCTTGAAAAGGTCCTCGACGAGCAGGCCGGGCTGGAAGAGAAGATGAACGATCCCGCGACCTATGAAAAACCCGAGCAGGCCTTGAAACTTAATGCCGCTTACAAGGACGCCTCCGAGTGGGCTGAGACGCTCATGGAGCAGATGGCTGAATTGGAAGCCCGCATGGAAGCGATCAGCGGCGACCAGGGGGCGGCATGACCAAGCCTGTCCTGGAGGTCGTGGCGGGCATTGTCTGGAGTGACGGTCTGTATCTGGCCGTTCGGCGGCCCGAAGGCGGCCCCATGGCAGGATGGTGGGAATTCCCGGGCGGCAAAGTGGAGCAGGGCGAGACGCGCGAGCGTGCTCTGGTCCGCGAGTTTAGCGAGGAGCTGGACGTCATACCGGAGGAGTTCTCCTACTGGCGGGACCTGCGTCATGACTATGACGATTTTTCCGTTCATCTCCATTTCTATCATATCACAAAATATTCCGGTGAGTTAAAAAGCATGGAAGGGCAGGAGATGACCTGGGTTGACGCCAGGAAACCTGTCTCTCTCGACTTCCTGCCCGCCGATATCGTCATCGTCGAAGCCCTCCATAGCTGATCGCGATGCCCGCCGTGCGTGGATTTACGCCATTTCTCCATTGAAGGTTGAGCCGAGAAGGAGTATGTAACTTCACTTGCCCGAATTGGGTGTTACTTGAAGCGATTGTTGAAGGAGTAAGCATTGCGCGTTTGTGATCTGATCGACGGGAAGTCCCCGTTCATCTCCCTGGAGTTCTTTCCACCCAAGGAGCGTGAAGCTTGGCCCGCCTTTTTCGGGGTGGTCGAAAAGCTCAAGGTCCTCGATCCCCTGTTCGCGTCCGTGACCTACGGCGCAGGCGGCGGCACCCAGGACAACACCCTGGAAATCGCCACCCGGATGAAACGGGACCACGGCCTCGAGCCCATCACCCATCTTACCAGCGTGGGCGCTTCCGCCGAAAAGCTGGACGGATTTCTGGAAAGCCTGGTCAAGGCGGACATCGAAAACGTTCTCGCGCTGCGTGGCGATCCGCCCCGCGGTGTGGAGGATTTCGACTTCAGCACCCAGGAATTCCAGCACGCCTCGGAATTGATCGAGTACATCAACGCGCGCTACCCGGACCTGTGCGTGGGTGGGGCCGCCTATCCTGAACCCCACGTTGAATCGCCGTCCATCAAGTCCGACCTGGACATGGTCAGCCTCAAGGTGCGCAAGGGCGCCAAGTTCTTGGTCACTCAGATGTTTTTCGACAACCGCATGTATTTCGACTACGTGGAGCGTCTCAAGCTGATGGGCGCGGATGTGCCGGTTATTCCGGGCGTCATGCCGCTTCTGAGCCTGAAGTCGGCCAAATTCATCCTCAGCCTGTGTGGCGCGGCCATTCCGGGCAAATTCCTGAGCGCTCTTGAGAAGGCGCATGAGGAGGGCGGTGACGATGCCGTGTACGCACTGGGCATCGACTACGCTACAAAACAGGCCCAGGAACTCATAGACGGCGGCGCGCCCGGTGTGCATCTGTACACGCTCAACCGCGCCGAGGCTGTTCTGGAAATCGGCAAAAATCTCACCATATAGTTTTAGGGGTAAGGAAAATGAGCAAGAATTTCGTTGTCGCGGTCTGTGGCGCCACGGGCGCTGTGGGCCAGGAAATGTTGAAGGTCCTGGAGCAGAGGGATTTTCCCTACAGCAAGGTCATTCCCCTGGCCTCGGCCCGCAGCGTGGGCAAGAAGGTCGAGTGCAAGGGTGAGGAACTGACCGTGCAGGAGTTGACCGAGGATTCCTTCGAGGGCGTGGACATCGCCCTGTTCTCCGCCGGTGGTTCCATCAGTGAGAAGTTCGCTCCCATCGCGGCCAAAGCCGGCTGCGTGGTGGTCGACAACTCCTCGGCTTGGCGCATGAACGACGAGTGTCCCCTGGTGGTTCCTGAAGTGAACCCCCAGGACCTGGACTGGCACAAGGGCATCATCGCGAACCCCAACTGTTCCACCATCCAGATGATGGTCGCGCTCAAGCCCATCCACGACGAAGCCAAGATCAAGCGTGTGGTTGTGTCCACCTACCAGGCCGTGTCCGGCACCGGGCACAAGGCAATCGAGGAACTGGAAAACCAGGTGCGCCGCCTCATGTCGGGCCAGCCCGTTGTGGCCGACGTGTACCCGCACCAGATCGCCTTCAACTGCCTGCCGCAAATCGATGTTTTCATGGACAACGGCTACACCAAGGAAGAGATGAAGATGGTCAACGAAACCGTCAAGATCATGGGCGATCCGTCCATCAAGGTCACCGCCACCTGCGTGCGCGTGCCGGTCTTCTACGGCCACTCCGAGTCCGTGAACATCGAGACCGAACTCAAGCTGACCGCCGACGACGTCCGCGCGCTGCTGGCCAAATCTCCGGGCGTTACCGTCGAGGATTACCCGGAAAAGCTCGTCTACCCCATGGCCATCAATGCCTCGGGCGAGGACGACACCTACGTCGGCCGTATCCGTGAGGACGAGACCATTGAGAACGGCATCAACATGTGGATCGTTTCCGACAATATCCGCAAGGGTGCAGCCCTGAACACCGTCCAGATCGCCGAGACCCTGATCGAACGCGACCTGGTGCGCGTACCCTAAGGAGATTATCGTGGCCAAGGTAGCGGATTCCAAAACATATCTGGAAGCCATGCTGGCCGTTGAGCGGCCCGGCGCAGGCGAAATCCAGGCGTTTTACGAGCACCGTGTGGGTATGATCTGCACGGACCCCAAGCTCATGGTCATGCCCTGGGACGACCATCTGGTTCACCGCGGCGACGGCATCTTCGAGACCATGAAGTTCGTGGACCGGAAGCTCTACCAGCTTGAGCCGCATATGGCCCGCATGCAGCGATCCTGCCAGGCCATCTACATGACCCCGCCGTGCTCCTGGGATGAGATTCGGGAATTGATCCAGGATGTTGCCCGGGCTGGCGGTCGCGACAGTGGCTTGGTCCGCGTGCTCATCGGTCGCGGCCCCGGCGGCTTCGGCATCTATCCGTCCGAGTGCCCCGAGGCGAGCCTCTACGTGGTTTCCTACGACATGCATCCCAAACCGGAATCGGTCTACGAGAAAGGTGTCACCGCCTTCAAGACCTCCATCCCGGCCAAGCAGTCGTATCTGGCGACCATCAAGTCCATCGACTATCTGCCCAACGTACTCATGAAGCACGAGGCCGAGGAGAAGGGCTACGATTTCCCGTTCTGCTTCGACCGTAATGGGTTCCTGGCCGAAGGGGCTACGGAAAACGTCTGCATTGTTGATGACAGCGGCAAGCTGATCATTCCCGAGTTTACCAACGCCCTGGCCGGAACTACTCTGATGCGGGCCGTGGACCTGATCAAGAACGAAGTGTCCATCGTATTCCGCAACATCAGCGAAGAGGAAATTCTTCTGGCCCGGGAGGTCATCATCGTCGGCACCACCGGCGACGCCATCCCCGTGGTTCGCTTCAACGGCAAACCCATCCATAACGTCAAACCCGGCCCCGTGGCCGCCCGTATCCGCAAGCTCCTGCAAAAGGACCTTCAGGAAACCGGCATTCCGCTCTAGCCGGATACCAAATGCAAATCAAAAGGGCCGCCCAATGGGTGGCCCTTTTTTTGTCTCCGGTGGCCGGAGAAAATATGCTGAAGTGTCGCTAGGGTCGGTCAGTCACCAGAACCATTATCTCAGTAAATGAATGGTTGATCAGAGGAGATGGGAGTTGATAACCGCTTGGTCGAACTGTCGGATGGCTTCTTCGGCCAGGGTGTCTGTGCCCATTGTACGCATGGCGTGGTCGTGGAGCATGCGGGTCACGTCCATGGGACCGGGGATGGTCATGAAGCCGAAGGCCTCGGCCCAGGCCTCGCCGCGCAGATAGGAGAGCGCCCAGCGCACGGTGTGTTCGTGGAAAAAGTGCTGGTTGTTGATGACCAGTACCGCCTTGCACCGGCCATCTTCTGCCCGTTCCTTGAACGAAACCTTGCGGTGTTCGCAGGAGGTCAGCGGGTAGCCGACGTGGTAGAAATCCGCGCCCGCCTGAGCGGCCTGAACCCACAGATCCCAGTCGCGGTAGAAGGTGTTGTCACGGAAACCCTCGGTCCAGGAGAATGCATCGCGGGTGATGAGCACGCCGGGGCCGAGGAACCCGCGTGCCTGGAGCAGACCGTCGCGGTAAGACGGCAGCTGAATCATCGACGGCCCCATGGAGCGGTTGGCGCTCGGCGCGAGCCGGATATAATCGGCATACAGAATATCAGTGTCGGGGTGGTCGGCAAAGACCGCGTCTGCGGTGGTCAGATACTTGGGATCCAGCCTGTGGTCGGGCCGCAGGAATACGAGGCAATCACCCATGGACCGGGCTGCGGCAAGATTGCGTGCCCTTGAAGGGGTGATGTCGGGATCGAAGGTTTCCAGCCGGACAGCGTCCAGACCGGTAATGGCCTGCCAGAGCTTTTCGTCGGAAGGGGCGTGCCCGCCGTTTCCAGCCACCACGATCTCGGTCCGGTCCAGCCCTTCGGACTGTCGGGAGATGGACTGCAGCAAACGCGGCAGGCCGGGGTGGGTTTCCAGGTCGGAAACGATTATGGAAACGGTATGCTTGCGCATGGTCGCCCTTCCATGGGATTACAAGTTCCAGTCCGAGAAAGGCAGGTACGATCCGTGTACACAATTCGCCTCACTCGCAACAAACATATCGACCACTGGAGGGGGAACTTTAGACCGCGAATCATATTTTCGTAAAAAAGATATGCATCAGACGTCGGAGCATCGGCTTGCACGTGGAACCGGGTTGACGTATGTACTTAAATGCGCGAAACAATATGGAAACCGGTTTCGTCTAATCCGGTCGTATGTTGCACCTCTTGAACCCGGCGGTACCTTGTGGCGATTTTCAAGTGTGAATCCTGCGAATATGAACGAGTCGTTCCGGACGGTCTGGCCGGGAAAAAGGCCAAGTGCCCCGGTTGCGGCCGGGGAGTGACCATTGCCCTGGAAGAAGAGGCTGACAGTGCGGTCGCGGACGAGCCTGAGGACATGGCCGGAGTCTCGCCGCTCCATGCGAACCTGCCCGAATCTTCAGAAGCAGAGCCGCTCCCTGACGTGAGCTTCGATGAACCGCCCATGTCCATCGATCTTGACGACGTCCCGACAGTGGACCTGGAAGAGCCCGAGGACATCATTTGCGCTGCCTGCGACCATGTTCAGGAGCCTGGGCATGGCGATGTCTGTTCCAAATGTGGTGCGCCATTGCAGGCCGTTGAGGAAATCCCCGAGATCGACGAGAGCGAGATAGACGTCAGCGACTTGGCAGAGTCCAATGAGCCGCAGGTTTGGGAAGCGGACTTCAAGCAGGATGTTGATGCGACCAGCCTCGAGGCGGAAAGCGATCCGGATCGCTGGCGGCTGCTTCGTGGCGGTAAGACGCTAAACCTTTACGCGGGCATCGTCTCCGGCGCCCTGTCGTTCTTCTTTGTCTATTCCCTGTCCCTGCTGGCCGCGTCGCAAGGGGGAATGCAGCAGTATCTCCCGTTTATGCTCGGTGTCGCCCTGACCGGTGTCGTCGTCGGTTCGATCTTCTTTTCCTTTCTGTCCCGTATCCCCTTCGCCCTGGTCGGCCCGGAGACGGTCCTGACCGCTGTGCTCTTTCTGTTTGTCGGCAGCATGTACCGATATATGGCCGAGACTTTCGCCCCGGAGTTGATCCTGCCGACCATTCTCGCTGGCATCGCCATGTCGGCCTTCCTGACCGGGGTGAGTCTGCTGTTGCTCGGTCGGTTCAAGCTCGGCGAGTATATCCGCTATATCCCGTTGCAGATCATTGGTGGGGTCATCGGTGGCGTGGGCGTTTTCGTGCTTGTCGGGGCCTTCGCCTGGATGGGCGGGTTGAACCCCGATTGGAGCAACGTGTACAGCCTGGGATTGTCCCTGGTGACCAACTTCGATCTTCAGCGCGATCTCTACACAATGGGGCCGAGCGTGGTTTTCGGCCTGATTCTCTTTTTCGCCATGTTTCGCAGCAAGAATTCCCTGTTTCTGCTCGCCATGATTCTGGCGGCAGTGGGGGCCGGCAACGCTGCGGGCATCTGGTCCACAGCCCCGGCTCTCCAGGATTTGGCCGAACCGGTTGCCTTTCCTAAGGGATCGCTGCTGGTCCATTTGGTGTCGGTTCTGAAATCGCCCATGCTTTTCAGCGACATTCAGTGGGCTGTGATCAAGTCCCATGGACTGTACATTGGAGCCATGGTCGTCCTGGCCGTGCTCACGGTCATGTATCGGATCACGAGGCTGGAACTGATAAGGGGGCGCGAGAACGATCTGAGCCGCGAATACAGCGCGCTCGGCGTGACAAACATGCTCTCGGGACTGTGTTGCGGCATGCCCGTCTCCCTGTCCTTCGGCCGCAGCGCAGGGAGCTACGCCGCGGGCGGCAGAGGGCCTCTGGCCGGTATAGTGGCCGGGCTGATCTGCGCGGTCGGGCTGTTCTATGCGGACTTTGTCCTGCCCGTCATTCCCCGGTTCGTACCCGAAGGTTTGCTTGTCTATGCCGGGCTGGATCTTATCCGAGACTGGTTGCTGCGCACCCGGTCATCCTTCACCAGCCGGTCGGAACTCTGGCTGCTCAGGCTGACGTTCGCGGCCACCATCCTGCTCGGTCTGCTTGAAGGCATCGGTTTCGGTGTGGTTCTGGCCCTCATGGTCACTGTCAGCCGTGCGGGCCGTGGCGGAGCGGTGCGCAACGTGCTCTCCGGTTCTCAGCATACCAGCAACGTGGACAGGGCCTCGGCTCAGCAACGTCTGCTCAAGGAATACGGCGACCATATCCACATCATGCGCGTCCAGGGATTCATCTTTCTGGGGTCCATGGAGCAGCTCCTCAGGAGTATTCGTACGCGGATGGAAGAACCTCATCAGCTTTCCCTGGAATACCTGGTCCTCGACTTCAGGCTGACCCGAGGGTTCGCATCCGCTTCGAGTCTTGGATTCGCCAAGCTGTACAAGCTTGCCGTGCAGAACAGGGTGCAGGTGGTCATCACCAGCGCACCACTGGAATTGGAGTCGCATCTTGTCTCGCTGGGGTATGCCGGAGACGAGGATGGTCAATTCAAGATTTTCTTCGATCTGGACTATGCACTCGAGTGGTGCGAGAACCGGGTTCTTGATGCGGAAGACATGTTGGAAATCAGGCAGAAGACCTTGCCCGAGTTGCTCATGCCCATATTCCCGGAACCCAAGTACATCCCGGCGTTGATGAAGGTGCTCAGGCGGGAGGTTGTCCAGGCGGGCGAGGCCGTCTTCCGGCAGGGCGACAGCTCGGACGCAATGTATTTCGTGGAGTCCGGCAGGTTGGACGTGGAGTTGGAAATGCCGGACGGGCGGGTCCTCCGACTCAAGAAAGTCGGCCCCGGGGCGGTCTTCGGCGAGATGGGGATCTACACCTTGTCTCCGCGATCGGCGACTATCCGGGCTGCGGAAAAGTGCGTCCTGTACCGCATGACGCTACGCAAGCTCGACGCCATCGAGGCCCGCGTACCCAGGCTGGTCACGGCCGTCAACCGGTTCCTGATCAATCTGTTGTCCGAGCGGTTGGCGGATTCGAATGCCAGGGTTCGGGATCTGATGCTCTAGGCACCCAGGCCGAGATCGCCCATCACGTATTGCTTGAGCGCGTCTTCCCAGGGGCGCGGTGTCAGCCCCGTAGTCCTCGTGAATTTTGACAAATCGAGTACCGAGTAGTGCGGCCGGGTGGCCTTGGTCGGATAGGCCGTGGTGGGGATCGGCGAGACTATGCAGTTCTTGTTCGCCATCATCACGGCGGTGTTGGCCAGTCCGTGCCAGGACGTGTGCCCCGAGTTGGCAAGGTGGAACAATCCTGCCGCGTCCTTTTCAAGCAGCTTGACGGTATTGTCCGCTATGTCAGGGGCGTACGAAGGGGAACCAATCTGGTCGTTGACCACGGTCAGTTTCTTGTGAACGTCTGCCAAGCCTAATATCTTCTTGACGAAATTTGTTCTCCCTGGGCCAAAGAGCCAGGAGATGCGGATGATCAGGGTGCGTTTGTAGCCCAGCTTGAGCAGGCCGCGTTCCCCGTCCGCCTTGCTGATGCCGTAAACCGACGAGGCGCAGGGTTCGTCGTACTCGGTGTAGGGGGTCTTCTTGAGGCCGTTGAATACGAAATCCGTGCTGTAGTGGACAAAGGGAATGGCCCTGCGGGCGGCCAGAGTGGCCAGTAGCGGCGGGACCGTCCCGTTCAGGGCGAAGGCCATTTCCGGCTCGTCTTCGGCCAGGTCCACCTGGGTGTAGCCCGTGGCGTTGATCAGCAGGTCCGGGTCGTTCTTGTCCAGCCATACTTCCACGGACATGGGGTCGAGCACGTCGCAATCCTGCCTGGACAAGGGGAAGGCTTGAGCCCCCGCCTGATCGAATGCCTTGGTCAGGGCTTGGCCGAGCAGACCGGTCCGGCCACCGAGAATGGCTACGCGTGCGTCCTGTATGCGCATCAGGCGCGCTCCCCGTACCAGGAATCCATGAACGTCCGGTATTCGCCGCTTTGCACCTGTTCCAGCCATGTGGTGTTGGCCTCGTACCAGGCAATGGTCCGGGCCAGGCCCTGGTCGAAGGGCAGCGTCGGGGCAAAGCCGAGCTCCTGGGCAGCCAGGGAGTAGTCCATGGCGTACCGTTTGTCGTGGCCCGGCCGGTCGGTAACGAAAGTGATCAGCGACTCCGGCTTGCCTACGATGGACAGCAGGGTCTTGACCACGGAAATATTGGCTTCCTCGGCGTTCCCGCCGAAGTTGTATGCTTGCCCCTCGCGGCCTTTGGTCAAGGTCAGTTCCACGCCTCGGCAGTGATCGTCCACATAGATCCAGTCGCGTACGTTGAGACCATCGCCGTAAACAGGCAAGGGTTTGTCCGCCTTGGCGTTCAGGTACATGAGCGGGATGAGCTTCTCGGGAAACTGGTAGGGACCGTAATTGTTGGAGCAGCGGGTGATCAGCACCGGAAAACCGTAGGTTTCGAAGTAGGCCCGGGCCATGAGGTCCGCTCCCGCCTTGCTTGCAGAATACGGGCTGTTGGGCGCCAGCGGCGTGGTTTCGGTGAATTTGCCGGACGGTCCGAGCGTGCCGTAAACCTCGTCCGTGGAGACATGGACGAACCGGCCGGTGCCGCACTGGCGGGCGCACTCCAAGAGGTTCTGCGCTCCGCCCACGTTGGTGGTCACAAACGGTGAAGGGTCGTTGATGGAGCGGTCCACGTGGGACTCGGCCGCGAAGTTGACCACCGCGTCGATGCCGTTGCCGGTCAGTATGTCCATGACCAGTTCACGGTCGCAGATGTCGCCCTGGACGAAGTCGTATCGCGGCTCGTTTTCCTCCAGATCGAGGAGGTTCAGGCGGTTCCCCGCGTAGGTCAGTTTGTCCAGATTGAGGATGGACCAATCCGGATGCGACGCGAGCATGAGCCGGATGAAATTGGTGCCGATGAATCCGCAGCCGCCTGTCACGAGTAGTTTCATGGAGTGTACGCGTTCTTTGTTGAAAGGGTTCGGAATTGTTTGGACTGTCGAACTCTACCGTTCGATGTGTGAAAACTCAAGCCGGGAAGTCGTCCACTATCAGGTCGGTCTGTCGCAGGGCCTCGAAAAGCAGGATGCCCGTGGCCGTGGAGAGGTTCAGGCTTCGAACTTCGCCCCAGATGGGGATGCGCACCTTGGGATGGCCTTCCATGAGGTCCATGGGCAGGCCTCGCGTCTCGGGTCCCAGGACGATGGCGTCGTCCGCTCTGAATTCGAAGCGGTGGTGGGGGATGCTCCCCTTGGTGGTTGCCATGACGAGCCGCGGCGGGGCAATGACATCCAGAAACTGTTCGAAGTTGGGGTGCACGGTCACGTCAACATGCGGCCAGTAATCCAACCCGGCGCGCTTGAGGTGTTTGTCGTCAATAGTGAACCCCAGCGGCTCGATGAGATGCAGCGGGGTTTTCGTGGCGGCGCACAGCCGGGCGATATTGCCGGTGTTGGGTGGAATCTCCGGCTCGAAAAGGACAATACGCATGGGTTAGACGTCCAGCTTGATGGTGGCTTTGCCCGGTGCGTACCCCTTGAGGGTGCGGATCATCTCGCGGATGGAGGCGGAGATGATGTCCTCGACGAAGGGCTTCATGCCGACCACTGCGCCGTCGATGTCCACCTGGATGGAGTTGTGCATGGCCAGGCAGGCCCGGGTCGTGGTCTTGCCGGCTACGATCTCCGAGGCCAGGGTGCGGCAGTCCGGACGGCCACAGGTCTCGCAGTCCATGCCCGGCAGAAAGAATCCTTTCTCGAGTACCGTGTCGGCCAGTGCGGGGATGTCGTTGATCACCGGAACGCCTTCAACGGACGTATCGCCCACGCTGGCGATGGCCAGTTCCGGGTGGAGCCAGTCGATGCCGTCGGAGAGGTCTCCGCGCAGGCAGAGGATACGGGGCAGGAAACCAAGCTCCTTGCCTCCTTCCACGATGAGCACGTCGTTGGTCAAAAGCGGCAGCAGATCGGGCAGAAAACGGTGACCGGTCCAGTGGATGAAGGTTTCCTTGGGGGCCAGCCCGGCGACGGTGTCGCAGACGGCGGCATAATCCGTGGTGTCCGTGTCGCTCCAATCAAATTCGTGGTGGCTGAACTTGGCCGCGGACACGGTCAGTCCCTGTTCCTTGAAGTGACGGGCGAGTTCCACGCCCAGAGTGGTTTTGCCGGAATTCTTGGGACCGACAATGGAGACTGCCTTCATGGTTCCTCCGAACGTTTAGACGGTCCGTACCAGGTGACCGTTTTCGAGGTAATGAATGTGGTCCGTGACCGCTTTGAGCCAACCCATGTCATGGCTGGCCACGACCAGGGCCGCGCCGTACTCGTCGCGGGCGGACAGGGCGGCCTGATGGATCAGCTCGGCGCTTTTGGCGTCCAGGCTGGCCGTGGGCTCGTCCATGAGCAGAAGCTTGGGCTTGAGGACCAGCCGCGCCGCCAGGGCGACTCGCTGGACTTCGCCGCCGGACAGCTCGTACCACTGCCGTTTGGCGAAAACTTCGGGGTCGAGGCCGACGACTTCCAGGGCGCGGAATACCTTGGCCGGGATGTCGTTCTTTTTGCGGATGCGCAGCCCGTACGCCACGTTTGCGAAAACCGTGCGTTTGAGCAGGTAGGGCTCCTGGACCAGCAGGGTGACCTGCCGATTGACGGCCGATTTGGCCGTGGCGGCTTGCCCTAGAAAATGGATGGTTCCCTTAACCGGAGGCTCCAGAAAGGCGAGCAGGCGCAGTAGGGTGGATTTACCCGAGCCGTTGGGGCCGGCCAGACCGGTAATAGTTCCTTCCCCGAACTCCAGGTGCTCTATTTCGAGGACAGTCCGGTCCGAGTATCGTTGTCGAATGTTGTTGAGGGTGATCAGCGGCATGGTCATTGGACGGCTCGCTTCTTGAGGCCTGCGGCACCGATGTTTACCAGCAGGGCGACAGTCAGCAGGACCATGCCCAGCGCGATGCCCACGGCGAATTCACCTTTGCCCGTTTCCAGTGCGATGGCTGTGGTGATGGTTCGTGTGTGCCACTTGATGTTGCCGCCGACCATCATGGAGATGCCCACTTCGGAAACGATGCGTCCGTAGGCGGCCATGGCCGCGAGCATGATCGAATACCGGGCCTCGAGGACCGTGGCCCACATCATTTGGGCAGGGCTGGCGCCCAGTGTGATCAGGGTCATGGGCAGTCGCTTGTCCAGGCCTTCAACGGCGTTTGCGGTCATGGCGATGATGATGGGCAGGCCGAGCAGGGTCTGGCCGATGGCCATGCCCGGAATGGTGAAGAGCAGACCCGTGCCGCCCAGTGGACCGTTGCGGGTCAGGAAGGCATAGACCACCAACCCGATGACCACGGTGGGGAAGGAGAGCAGGGTGTCCACGATGGTGTGGACAACCTTCTTTCCGGGAAATTTCTTGTAGCCGAGCAGAAAGCCCAACGGGACGCCTATGGCGAGACTGCAGAACATGGACAGGGTCGATGCATAGACCGTAGCCCAGATGGCGGAATAGGCCTCGGGGTTTCCCGAGAAAAGGAGCATGAATCCCTGGCGAAAGCCTTCAAGCAGATAATCCATAGCGTATTCTCGTAAAAACGGGGGAGGGAGTTGCCGCCTCCCTCCCCCGTCGAGTCAGACGTATTGTCTTATTTGGCGTTGGGGATGAACAGCTTCTTGCCGAGCAGCTTGAAGTCGCCGATGGCCTTCTGGGTGTCGTCGGAGGCCATCCAGTTGATGAACTTGGTGGCCAGGTCGTACTGGGCGGACTTGCACTTGGCGGTATTCACGGCCAGGGCGCTGTACTGGTTGAACAGGACCTTGTCGCCTTCAACCAGGACCACCAGCGGCGGGTTGCCGCCCTTGGTGTCCGCGTACTTGATGTAGGTACCGCGGTCGGTCATGGTGTAGCCGTTCTTTTCATTGGCAATGTTGATGGTCGGGAGCATGCCCTGACCGGTCTGGATGTACCAGGCGTCCTTCTCGGGCACGGCCATTCCGGCGGCCTTCCACAAGGAAAGCTCCTTCTTGTTGGTGCCGGAGTTGTCGCCACGGCTTGCGAACACGGCCTGCTTCTCGGCAATGGTCTTCAGGGCCTGGGCCACGTCCATACCCTTGACGCCCGCCGGGTCGGAGGCCGGGCCGATGATGACGAAGTCATTGTACATCAGTTCCTTGCGGTCAACGAGGACGCCCTTGTCCACGTAGGCCTGCTCAGCGGCGGGGGCATGGACCAGGACCACATCCACATCGCAGTTTTCGGCCATTTTGAGGGCCTTGCCGGTACCAACGGCCACGAACTTGATCTCGATGCCGGTGTCCTTCAGGAATTTGGGCACGATCAGCTCGTCCAGCAGACCGGTGTTGGCGGTGCTGGTGGTGGTAGCCATCATCAGGGTCTGGCCGGCCAGCGCGGGCAGGGCCATGGCCACGGCAATGAGGCAGGACAGGGCGGCGATAAGCAAACGTTTCATTTTTTCCTCCATTGATGAACAGTTATATCCGCGGACCTCAACCAACATGAGGTTCTATTCCGTATCATCCCGGTAGAATTCACCGGATTTCTTGACATCCATTTCCAAAAGTTCCGAGGCGCGCTTGGTGGCGTATTCCTCCACGTCGAGGTAGAAATGGAGGAATCTTTCCATAACTTCCTTGCCGTAGGGCGAGAGGTTGAAGCGTTGTCCTTTGCCCTTGGTCTTTTCAACCAGTGGCTTGCCGATACGCTCTTCTGCGTTTTTCAGTTTCCCCCATGCCCTTCTGTAGGACATGCCCAGGGCTTCGGAGGCCTTGCGTAGGGAGCCCAGCTTTTCCACCTGCTGCAGCAGCAGAGTGCTGCCTATGCCTATGTAGGTTTGATCCTCTTGTTCCAGCCAGACGCGGAGTCGCAGAATGGTTTCGGGGTTGCGATTCATGAAGTACCTCGGAGTTCTCTAGTCTAAAAACAGATGCGAAAGGTGTTCTACCAAGTGAGGAAAATAGACGATTTTTTGGAATTACGTCAATACAAACATAATGGAGCAGGGCTTGACACCAAATCAGAGCGAAATGGTCTCGAATGTATGCGAGCGCAAATCCATGACCAGCATTTGTCCCGCCAGAGTCGGCGCGCCGGTGAGGACATTGACCACTTCCGAGGCCATAAGCGAAGCCACTACGTTCACGGAAGGAGCTGGACAGCCGAGTCTTTCCTCTCCGCCGTTATTCGTGCCCATGAGGTCGGCCGGTCCCAGTTGGCCGGGCATGACGACGGCAACGTACCCGCTCCATCCGGCCAGGGCTCCGGTCACAAGCGGGATTCCCGCCCGGGATGCGGCCTCCTGCAGGTGACCGCGCATGGTCAGGCCCCCAAGAGCGTCCACGGCCACTGTGCAGCCGTCTAGAAACTCCGGAAGTGTTTCCGGCGTGAGATACTCGGCGTGTGTCTCCAGGGAGACCGAGGGGTTGATCGCTTGAGCCCGCAGATGGGCTGCATCGGTCTTTTCACGGTCCAGTCCGTCCAGTGAGGACAGGGCCTGTCGGTTCAGGTTCGAAGCCTCGAACAGGTCACCGTCCGCGGCGCGAACCCGGCCGATGCCCAGGCGCAGAAATTGCTCAAGCAGAGAGCCTCCCAGGCCACCGAGTCCCACTTGGGCTACGTTCGCCCGGAGCAGACGGATCTGTTCCTCTCGGCTGATGGATTGGCGATTGCGCAGATAGCGGACAGGGGTGATGTCCAGATCCAGGGCCAGGGCCTCGATTTCGTGGCCAGGTACCCCATGGACACGGGTCAGTTCGGCAACGCTATGGACGTCAAGAACCGCCCCCGAATCGCCCCAGGGCAGGGCGCGGGAGTAAGCGAGACTCCGGATGGAGTCTTCGAGAGAGGCGGGCATGCGCCTAACCTCCGCCCACCGGGGGGAACAACCCCACGCGATCGCCGTCCTTGATTTCGCTGTCCAGGTCGGAGCGCAGGGCGTTGATGAACATGATGGTCACGTCCTCTTCCGGGATGCCGAGCTTGGCGACCAGCGAGCGGATGGTCTCACCCGGCTCAACCGGGTAATCGTCACCGTTTTCCGGCAGATAGTCCCTCAGGGTGGCGAAGCATTTGAGTTCTATTCCCATTTCATGAACCTAGGTCGTTGGAGTGTGTCGGTCAACCATAAAAAGGGGCCGGGGAAAACCCCGGCCCGATTCGTTCATCTTTGTGCGTCGCTTAGGCCTTGGCGCCCTGGAGTTCTTCCACGGAGTAGTCCCAGGTGACGTTGTGGGGCGGCAGGGGATCGGTTTCGAAGAAGCGGGGCAGCTGGTCGTCGACCGGGGAGAAGCCCGCGCGTTCGTTGAAGTCCTGCTCGTCCTGCATGGCGCCCGCTCCCAGGGCGACCAGGTCGTCCACGGAGAAGGTGTTGCCGGTCCAGGACTGGACCAGGTCGGCCATGGTCTGGACGCCGTTGTCGGAATCCAGGACCGCGAAGGCCACGAACAGGCAGAAGCCCATGGAGTCGATGGCCGCGGTGGCTACCTGCAGGTTCTTGGACAGCTCGACGTTGCCTTCCTTCTTGTGGCCGTCGATGGAGCCGCCGACGCCCAGGACGTTGGCGGTGACGCCGTAACCGGCGGTGTGGTCGGCGCCCATGGCGGTGGTGGCGTAGGTCACGCCGACACCCTTGACCGCACGCGGGTCATAGGCGGGCATGGACTGTCCCTTGACGGTGGGCAGACGGTCGACACCGAAAGCGCCGCCGGCAAAATCCACACCGTTGCCGATGATCATACCCAGAGGATCGTTGGTGCCGACCTTCTTGAGCAGCTCAATGGCGGCCTTGCCGTCACCCCAGGGGATGATGCCGCCGTCCATGGCCACGGCGATGGTGTTGCCGATCTCGATGGTGTCCATACCCTTTTCATCGCAGATACGGTCCATCAGGGCGATGTCGTCGATGTCCTTGATCATGGAGTTGGCGCCCAGGGCCCAGACGGTCTCGTACTCGAAACCGGAGGTCACATAGTTGCCGTCGGCATCGTTGTACTGCTGGGAGCACTGAATGATGCAGCCGGTGTGGCAGCCTTCAGTGGTCTTGCCGCCGCGCTCCTTGATGATGTCGGCGATTTTTTCGCCGGAAATCTCGGCTGCGTGATCGCACTGGCCGAGACGGAAGTTCTTGGTGGGCATGGCGCCCGCCTCGTTGATGATGTTGACCAGCACGGAGGTACCGAAGCCGGGCAGTCCCTGGGAAGTGACAGGATGACCTTTGAGGATGGAGACCCAGGTGGTGCGGGCTTCCTTAAAGGCGTCCGCGTCAGCCGCGGAGACCTTGATGTTGACCTCGGGATCGAGGACGATGGCCTTGATCTTCTTGGAGCCGAGAACGGCACCGGTGCCGCCGCGACCGGCGGAGCGGGCGGGCCGCTTGTACGGGTCGGTGAACTGGATCGTGGCGGTCTTGCGCAGGGTCTCACCGGCGGGTCCGATCATGGCCGCACACAGCTTGTCGCCGTACTGGGCCAGGAGCTTGTCGTGGCCGGGGTAGGTGTCCAGGCCGGCGATGTCGGAGGCATCACGAAATTCAACCTTGTCCTCGGTGATGAACAGGGTGGAGAAGGGAGCGTCCTCTTCGGGTTTGTCCTCAAGGATAATGGCCTTGATGTTCATCTTGGGCATCTTGTGAGCGAACAGGCCGCCGGAGTTGGACTCCTTGATGCCGCCGGTCAGCGGGGACTTGGTACCCACGGAGACACGCCCGGAGTTGGCAGCGGTGGAACCGCCCATCAGGCCGGTGGCAATGACCAGCTTGTTTTCCCCGGAAAGGGGGTGGCACGTGGCCGGAACTTCTTTGTTGATGACCCGGGAGGTCAAGGCACGGCCGCCAAGCCCGGCATAGGGACCATCATCCTCGAAGGAATATTCCTTCGTCTTACAGTTGATTCGCAGGATTCTTGACATTGATTCACCCTCAGTCTTTTTTGATATGAAGCGTATTTCTTGACGCATCGTCATTAAACGGACTAACTGTCCCTTTATAGCGCTTTTTCAAAATTAATGTCAAAAAAAACAATATATTATGTTCCGGTCGGCATAATGTTCACTTTCAGAACAACACCCTTGGAAGGGCAAAATGGCATTGATCAGTAAGGATGGCTGTATGGAAATATCTATGACTACCGAGGCGGCATGGGCCTGGAATTATATTCTGCAGAAGGGATTCGCTCTGGACGGCGTCTCCGGGACTTCCGTGCGCCAATTTCTGCACGAGGCGCTCGGGTTCGACGACGAATTTATCGAATCTACGGTCCGGACCATCTTTTTGAACAACAGTCCGGTGGATGATTTGGACGAGACCTATATCAAGGACGGTGACCGAATGGCTCTCGGCAGCGCCATGCCTGGTCTGGTTGGGATCGTCATGGGCAGAGACAATTTCTATAAAAGTTTCCGCAGTGGCATTGCGGTCAAGGACCATAGCCGTCGCGATGCGGCCCCGGCCCGGCTGTCAATGAAGGTCTTTAGCACCCTGGCCGTTGAGAGTGGGCGAGGGTTGCTTGGACGGGGTATTCTGGTTGATGCGGACCTGCTGGCCGGATTTCTGAGCGAGAAAAAGGCCCTGTTGCTGGAAGGTGATGGGCTGAATGCGGACGCTTTTATTGCCCGGGTTCAAGGTCTGAGTGGAAAGGTACCCGTTCGGGTGACCTTCGCCTGATTTTCTTCGACTGGGCATGGCCCCGTAAATGGGGTATCCTTCATGCGTGACGATCTGTCTGAAAAGGGAGGTTACGTATGATCACCATTATGGAGCAGTCCTCGGACAGGATGCTGGCGGTACGCGCCACAGGTAAGCTCACCGATCTAGACTATTCCGATATTTGGATCCCGGCCCTGGAAAAAATCATCGCTGAATATGGCAGGGCCGATGCCCTGCTGTTCATGGAACCAGATTTTCAGGGGTGGGAACCCAGGGCTCTGTGGGATGACGCCCGTTTTGGCCTGGCGCACCGCAAGGAATTCCGGAAACTGGCCGTTGTCGGCGGTCCTGCCTGGGTTCGCTGGGGCGTCAAACTTGGCGAACTACTCATGGACTGCGAGGTCAAGCTTTACCCGACGGAGAAACTGGACCAGGCCTTGGAGTGGGGCTCCTCCTGAGACCAAGAACGGACGCCTTGGCAGGTGTCCGTTCTTGGTTTTGGGACGTTGACTATCCTGTCTTGGATGATCTGAAGGATCGAAGGTAAGCGCCAAGCTGCCCATCGATCGAGTGCATTACGCCATTCCTCCGTTGACGCGCAGGACCTGCGCATTGATCCAGGTCCCGTCGGGACCTGCCAAAAACGACACTGCGGCAGCGATCTCTTCAGGGGAACCGAGCCTGGGTTCGAGAGTGGCCAGGCCGCTGATGCGGGCGATCTGCTCTTCGGACTTTCCTTCCAGGAACAGGTCGGTGCCCACCGGACCTGGGGCAATAGCGTTGACGGTGATGCCTCGGCCTCGCATCTCGTTGGCCAGCACGCGTACAAGGCCTTCGACTCCCGCCTTGGTGGCAATGTAGGGGCCGTATCCCGGGAACGAGTGCGCAATCACGCTGGAGGAAAGGGCGATGATCCGTCCGCCACGTTCCAGATGCCGGGCCGCCTGTCCCAGGACGATGAATGTTCCGCGCAGATTGACGTTGATTACCTTGTCAAAGGCGTCCATATCCGCCTCCTGTATGGGCAGCATGGGCATAATCCCCGCGCTGTTCACGACAACGTCGATGCTGCCAAAGGTCTCCACGGCGGTAGCGAACAACCGTTCCATATCCTCGACGTTGCCGACATCTCCCTGGATGGCCAGAGCGTTACCGCCCAAGCCTTTGATGTCAGCGACCGTCCGGTCCGCCTGTTCCTTGTTGCCAATGTAGTTCACCACCACGGCGTACCCGTCTTTCGCTAGGCGAATCGAGATAGCCCTTCCGATTCCGCGCGAACCGCCGGTGACGATAGCTGTCCTGGTCTTGGTAATCATGCCTTTCTCCTTTGTGCGGGGTTTGCAGATCCCTGCTCCACAATGAATTTTTTTGAATACTGTTTTTATTAATTACAAATTACATTTAATATAAGTTGTAATTATCGGTGCGTCAACCACAAGGGGACAATTTTGGAAGCCATTGAGCGGAGCGGTTTGACAACCTGTTCTTGGTTAATTACATTTTTTCAAAATGTAATATGATTTTCTCTGTGACGGGATTTTGGGCGGCTTGGGTTTGCAGGAGAATAGAGGAAGAGGGCGGCAAAATGCCAAAGACAGGATTGAGTTCGGAGGAAATGGTCGAAAAGACCTTGGAAATCGCCAAGGACACTATTCGGCGTGTCGGTCTGGATAGATTCCGGCTTGTGGATGTCGCCAGGGAACTGGGGGTGAGCCATGCAGCCCTGTACAACCATTTCCCGAACAAGGAGGCTATTCTCGACGCCATCTCAGAGCGGTGGTTGATCGAGATGGATGAAGCGCTGGAGAGAGTTGCCCGGACTGAAGGCCCTTCGCGGTTGGCAATCCTCGAATGGTTTATGGCGTATCACCGTCAAAAACGGAACAAGGTCACACGGGATCCGGAACTCTACCGGTCGTTCAATATGGCGGTGGAAGCGCGCAAGCCCTTTGTCCGCCGGCACCTGGACAGCCTGCACGAGCAGTTGTTGCATCTGCTGGAGCGCGGAGCGGATTCCGGAGAACTGAACATAGGGTTGCCCGAGAGGGCTGCTGAGGTTCTTTTCGAGTCTACCGTCGCGTTCCACCATCCGGCCCTGGTTTACGAACACAAGGACGAGGACAGGGAGCTGTTGCTGCAAAAAGTGGTTTCGGCGGTTCTAGCCGGACTTGCGGTAGCCCACTAAGCTTTTTGGGGGACATGGATAACCCAGTTGTCATTGACGCGGAGTCCATACCTCGCAAAACAAAAAGGACGCTTGTATCAAGCGTCCTTTTTGTTCTCAAAGTGGTGGGCGATACGGGATTTGAACCTGTGACTTCCACCGTGTGAAGATGGCACTCTGACCAGCTGAGTTAATCGCCCACTTTGGTCTGGCTTGAGGACATCGCCTCAAGGGAGAAACTGTATATCCCCAACATTTGCGCTTGGCAACCCTTTTTTACTGATTTTTTACGCAATCGCCGCTGATACATTCCTGCCCGTCGGTCATGTCCCGGTTGTAGCAGGTCAGGCCACAGCGCAGGCAGCGGCAGGTTTCGTGTTTGACCTGGGTTTCGTCCAGGGCGCCTTCGATTTCGCCGAAGGTACAGGTTCGCTCATCGCATTCTATGAGATGGGGCAGGGGAGACCGTTCCCGGTAGCCCACATTCGGTACATCGGTGAACATGGTGTAGGCTAGCAGGTCTCGCTGGGTCCGTTCTGCCACATGAGGTGTCTCGCCGTTGAGATACTGGTTGATGGAACGGGCGGCCTTGCGGCCTTCGCCCAGGGCGGTGATGACCAGGGCCGGGCCGGTGTGCATGTCACCGCCGGTGAAGACGTGCGGCATGGCTGTCTGCAAAGTGTCGGGATCGGCCGCCAGGGTACGCCAGCGGGTTTCCTCCAATTGGCATATTCCGTTTTCGTATAGGCAGGATAATTCCGGCTTCTGGCCGATGGCGGTGTAGACTGTGTCCGCCTCGATGAGGGTCTCCGAGCCTTCGATGGGAATGGGGCGGCGGCGTCCGGACTGGTCGGGCTCGCCGAGTTCCATGCGGATGTGCTCTATATGGGTCACATTGCCGTCGTCGCCTTTGATGATGCGGGTAGGCGCGGCCAGGAAGAGATATTTGACGCCTTCTTCCTCGGCTCCGTCGATCTCCTCGATGTTGGCGGGCATCTCGTTGCGCGTACGGCGATACATGAGGGTCACGTCCGCGCCAAGGCGAACGCTGGTCCGGGCCGTGTCGATGGCGGTGTTGCCGCCACCTATGACCACGACCTTTCGGCCAATGCCGCTCTCCAGGCCCAGGCCAACCTTGGTCAGAAACTCGGTGCCTGTGGAAACGCCAGGGGCGTCTTCGTTGTCGATTCGCAGGTTCATGTTCATCCACGCGCCGATGCCGAGGAATACGGCCTCGAATCCTTCTTCCCCGAGAGTATTCAGGGAGAAATCCTTGCCAAAGAATTGCCCGTGGCGAACGTCGATACCCAGATCGAGTATTCCCTGAATTTCCCAGTCCAGCACGGCCTTGGGCAGTCTGTATTCGGGGATACCGTAGCGCAGCTGTCCGCCCAGCTTGGGCATGGATTCGAAGATGGTCGGGCTGTGGCCCAGGCGGCGCAGGAAGAAGGCGCAGGACAGACCGGCCGGACCGCCGCCGACAACGGCCACCTTGCGCCCGGTATCCGGAGCGCAGGAAATGGGCAGCCGGGTTCCGGAGTTCATCTCCCAGTCGGCCGCGAACCGCTTGATCATGTTGATGCCGACCGACTCGTCCACATGGCCTCTGCGACAGACTCCCTCGCACGGATGGGGGCAGACCCGGCCTATGGACAGGGGCATGGGGATGCGCTCGCGGATGGTCTCGAGGGCACCGGCGTAGTCACCGCGCGATACCTGCTCGATGTAGCGGGGGATATTGATCTGGCCCGGGCAGCGCTGACGGCAGGGGGCCAAACAGTCAGTATCAAGATTCAAATGGGTGATGCGTGCCGACATGCCCCAGACCGTGATCACGCCGCGCGGGCAGACCTGTTCGCAGCCCCCGCAGGCGGTGCACAGATTCGGGTCCACAACGGGATAGCCGTTGGGTCCCATTTCGATGGCTCCGAATTGGCAGGCCGTGACACAGGTCCCGTATCCGAGGCATCCTTCGGGGCACATCTTGGAGCCGGAGTAGAGCATGTGCTGGGCACGGCAATCCTTGACCCCGGCGTACTGATAAATCTCTTCGGCCCGGATGCCGCCGGTGCAGTCCACAAAGGCGATCTGTTTTTCCATGGACGCGAATTCCAACCCCATGATGGCAGCCACCTTCTCAGCCACGGCGTCACCGCCGATGACGCAGACCGTGGCCCCGGCCTTGCCGTCCACCACGCCCTGCGCAGCGCCCGCGCAGCCGGGAAATCCGCATCCGCCGCAGTTGGCCCCGGCCAGCACGCTCTCCACCTGGGCGATGCGCGGGTCCTCGTAAACGTACAGCAGCTTGGAGGCCACCGCCAGAATGACGGCGGCGGTGAAGCCTATGCCGAAGAGGATGAGTACGGAAGCGGTGATCATGTCGTCAAACTCCTAGGAAGCCATGCCCTTGAAAGCGAAAAATGCCAGCGACATCAACCCGGCCATGACAAGGCCCAGCGGGGTGCCTTTCATGGCCATGGGCACGCGGGACAGGTCCAGTCGCTCACGGATGCCAGCCAGCAGTACCAACGCAAGCATGAAGCCCGCGCCCGAGGCCATGGAAAAGAGGAAGGTTTCGAACAGGCCGAACTCCTCGCGCTGGCAGATGATGGCGATGCCGAGCACCGCGCAGTTGGTGGTGATCAGCGGCAGGAAGATGCCCAGAGACTTGTACAGGGGCGGGATGGCCTTTTTCAGGAACATCTCCACGAACTGGACCAGAGCGGCAATGACCAGAATGAAGGCGATGGTCTGCAGGTAATCGAGATCGTTTGGCGCGAGCAGGAACTTCTGCACGCACCAGGTGATGACCGCAGCCAGGGTGGCCACGAAGACCACGGCCAGCCCCATGCCCAGCGCCACGCCCGAGTCCTTGGACGTGCCGATGAACGGGCAATTGCCCAGATACTGCGCCAACACGATGTTGTTGACGAAGATGGCGGCTATGACGAGTACGAAGTAGTCCATTATTGCTCCTTGGCCTCTTTGTGAACAAAGCCCTGGTCCTTGAGCCGGAAAGCAATCCTTGCCCCGATCTCCTTGATCTGTTCGGGGAGTCTCCGCGCTAGCTCGCTATATTTATCCTTTTGGTATTGTTTCATGATGGCAGCTTGTTTTTTCCATATCGGCGAATGGTAGATTCCGATGAGTTCGTTTACATCCGATTGGGTCATATGTGCGGCAAGGTAATTCATTTGGCTGTTTATGATCGTTTGCATGATCGTGGCCATTTCTTTTTTCATTTCCTTTACGGCGAAATCAATGGCATCGTCCGAAAGGGGAGGATCACAGAGCATGAGTTGCGTTTTGGCCACCATAATGTGTTTGCCCATCATGGACTCAATGGATTCCCGGTAGCCCGATGAATCCATCAGATCCTCCATGCTGTTGGCGCTGGGGGACGCCGTCCAAGCTGGGGAGGCGGACAAGATCAGCAAGAGAAGAAAGAGCGTGAATACGAGCAGTCGTTTCATGATCACATCCTCGGCTTGCTGGCGCACATGCCGCAGGTTTTGCAATCATGGACCGGGCCTTGTACGGCTTCGAGTCCTTTGGATTTCCGTTGCCAGTTGGTCAGGGCGTTCATGCCCGCAAGCAGCACGCCCAGGCAGACGAACGCGCCTGGGGCCTCGATCATGAAGCCGAACGGCTTGAACCAGCCGCCCATGACCTGCATGCCGAACCACGTTCCATAGCCGAACAGTTCGCGCAGGGAGCCCAGGAAAGTCAGTGACAGGGTGAAGCCCATTCCCATGCCCAGCCCGTCGGCCACGGAGAGCAGGACCGGGTTCTTGGAGGCGAACGCCTCGGCCCGCCCCAGGATGATGCAGTTGACGACGATCAGCGGCACGAAGATGCCGAGTTGCTGGTAGAGCGGATAGGCGTAGGCCTGCATGAGCAGCTCCACACAAACCACCAGGGAAGCGGCAACCACGATGAAACAGGCAATGCGCACCTTGGACGGGATGACCTTGCGCAGCATGGAGATCAGCATGTTGGACAGGGCCAGGACGAAGATGACGGCCATGCCCATGCCGAAACCGTTGTAGGCTGTTTTGGTCACGGCCAGGGTAGGGCATAGCCCCAGGACCAGCTTGAACGGTGGCAGGTCGTGCCACAATCCCTTCGAAAATTCCTTCCACAATGTGCTCATGGCGATAGTCCTATGATGCCCACGTCGAGTGGATTTTGTCCTTGATCTGTTGGAAAATTCGGATTGCCTGGTTGACCGCTGCCACGCTGGCTGTAGACGAGATGGTGGCTCCGGCGATGGCCGCGATATCGCCGCCGTTCTTGGTCAGTTCCACGGATTTGGTTGTATGGCCCCGGAACTGGTTACGGTATTCGGGCTCCACCAGGCGCATGCCCAGGCCGGGCGTTTCCTTGAGGGTTGTGGTCCCGATGCCTGCCAATTCGGTGCCGTCGGTGTTGAAGCCGACCATGATGCCCACCGGGCCGCCGTACCCTTTGCCGAAGGTCTCGAAGGCCACGCCCATGAGCTTGCCGTCCTTCAGGGCCGGGAACACGGTTACCGGGCCGTCGGGCAGATCGAAGGTCTTGCGGTCCTTGACCGGGTTGTTGTCGTAATCACTGAATATCTGAGCCAGGGCCGGACCCTGGACATAGGTCATGACCTGCTCTTCTATGCGCTGCGACGTCGCCTGGCGAACCGTGGCCAGGGTCAGGCCGGACAGGCCGCAGAAGAGCGACAGGACCAGGACCATCTTGAACATGTCTTTCATTTACGCGCCCTCCGTGCCGTCAAGGAACGAGTAGGGACCGCCGAACGGCTTGGGACGGATGCGGTCGAGCAGCGGGGTGAACAGGTTGGCCAGCAGGATGGCGAAGGGCACGCCGTCGGGGTAGAGGCCGTAGACTCGAATAATGATGACCATGGCTCCGGCCATGAGCCCGAAGAGCACGGCGGGCAGACTGCCGATGGGGCTGGAAGAAGGGTCCGTTGCCAGGAAAAAGGCTCCGAAGATAGCGCCGCCTGCCAGCAGATGGAACAGGGGCGGGGCATAGGTCGTGGGGTCAATCAGTTGGTAGATCCAGGCGGTCAGCAGCAGTCCCGCGATGAACCCGGCCGGGACCTCCCACTTGATGTGCCCGCGCAGAAGAATATATGCGGCGCCCAACAGCAGCGCGGCCACCTGTATCGCGCCCAGGCCGCCAAGTTGGTGGCCCATGAGCAGGTCCGGGAGCGGGATGGAGCCTATGGCGTCCAGACCGAAATATTTGAGTTGTTGGAGAGGCGCGGCCAGATGGGAGGAGAGCATGGTCGCGTTGGTGTCCATGTAGCTTTCCCAGGAGATGCGGCACGCGGCCCAGCCCACCAGTGGGGGACAGAGCGGGCTGCCGCCCAGGCCCCCGAAGATCATCTTGCCCAGGGCTATGGACCCGAACGAGCCCACGACAACCAGCCACCATGGGCTTGAAGCAGGGAGCAGGAAGGAGAACAGAAGACCAGTGAGTAAGGCGCTGTAGTCGTCAACGGACTGTTCGCGTTTCATGATCCTGTTGAGCAGAAACTCGGCGATCACGGCCACGGCACAGGACAGGGCCATGACCCGGAGTGCTCCAACGCCGAAAACAATGACGGCCATGAGCGCCGCAGGCATGAGCGCGATAAGGGTGTCGATCATGTAGCGCCGGATGGATCGTCCGCAATGGACGTGTGGCGGGACGGATACGGTCAGAATGGGATTGAGCGGTTTCAACATGGTGCGTCTCCGGTCTGCTCCTTGATATCTTCGCTCGAGGGGGCGACAGGCGCATGGGCCCCGGCCAACAGGGCGAGTTCATATTTGGCAAGACGGATATATTGCAGCAAAGGCCGTCTGGCCGTGCACCAATAGCCGCACAGGCCACACTCCATGCAGGAGTGGATGTGGTAGGCCTCGGCCCGGGTGAAATGCTTGAATTCGGCGCAGCGGCTGATCATGCCCGGCATGATCCGGGCCGGACAGTGGCGTTCGCAAGCGCCGCAGCCGAGGCAGAAGTTGTCGGTCGTCTCCAGGCTGGCGTCCTGGCGCATGAGCGTCAGGCCGTATGTGTTCTTGTCCACGCCCTGCTCCAGATTGGCCGCAGCCTGTCCGCGCAGGGGGCCTCCCAGGACGGCCCGATCGCCGGGCTGGACCTGCGCCCCGGCCTCGGCTGCCAGAAAGCCTACCGGCGTTCCCACTCGCACGAGCTGGTTTTGCCCGCCGATGGTCATGACCGTCTCGGTCAGGGGGCGGCCTGTCTCCATGACCCGGCCGATGGCGTACAGGTCTTTGACGGAGAGCATGGTCGCGTTATCCGGCCGGGAGCCCGGCAGAACCTCCTGCTTGAGGACCGTCTTGTAGACCAGCGGATCGAGTCCGTTGGGGTAGACCGGGGTGACGTGGACCACGGTGCAGTTGGCGAACGCATTGGCCCGGTTCCCTTTTGCCGCCACCAGAAAAATCTTGGTTGGCTCGACCACCTTTTGGACCGCTTCCAATCCCATCTCCAGGGTCTTGCGATAATCGCGCAGCAGGGGCTCGAACACGGATATTCCTGGCTCTGGCGGCACTCCGTTGAGGATGAGGGTCGGAGTCTTGTACAGCGCGCCCACATCCACGCCCATGGATTTGAGCCATTGCCTGAGTGGACCGCCTCCCTCGGCGCAGGGAGCATGGGGCTCGGCTTTGCCTCCGTTGTCCACTTCAATAAGCATGGAGTAGGGCTCAAGCTCGATGATAGTTCCAGCCAGGGGAGCATGTAGATCACCCTTGTCGGGGCCGTTGCCCACGGCCACTTTGGTCCCTGCCAGTACCTGATCGCCCACGGCCAGAATCGGAGTTGAACCCTCCAGGGAAAGGCGCAGCCTGTCCGGCCGGGAGGCCGTTGTCAGGGGCCCGGTTTCGCCGCACAACAGGCTGAAGTTGAAATTGCTCATGATTCAGGGTCCCTTATTTCATGTGGCATTGGTAGCAGGCGTCGTCGCCGAAGGGTCCGGAGCCGTTCTCCTCGTGGCAGCCCTGGCATTGGCTGTGGAAGGCGGCCATGGTCGTGGGAATCAGCTGATCCGTGGGCGTGGCGTGGCAGTCGGCACAGGCTTCGTAGTCCGCTTTGGCTGTCGGTTCGGCCTTGCGTTCATGGCAACGGGTGCAGCCGACGGCGCCTTCCTTAAAGAGCTCGTCATGACAGTCCGCACATTTGGTGTGTGTCGCGTCGCGCAGGCTCGGGCGGGCGTCGCTGCCGTCTGTGTGGCAATTGGAGCAGGCCTGTGGAGTGGGCTCTATGTCCTCACTGTGGTGGCATGCCCGGCAGTCGTCGGAAGCGTAGTCGTCAGCGTGTTCGGCGTGGTCGAATTTTGCGATGGTCGCTTTGGCGTGATGGCAGGACGCGCACTGTTTTTCATTCAGCGTTATTTGGTGCGCAGCGGCGAATTCATTGCCGAATTTGGCCACATGGCAGGTGGAGCAGGCGGGCGGATTCGGGTCGTTCCCGGAAGTGTGGTGACAGTCAGCGCACCGGCCATCCATATCACCGATGTGCTGGGCGTGGTTCAGGATAACCTTTCCGCCTTTGTTCTCCAGAAGCACCCTGACCGGCGGTCCTTGCGATCCGGCAGGCACCAGATAGCCGCCCAGGGCGGCAAGAAAAAGGATGCCGGTCACGATGGCAATGGGGAGATACCGTTTCTGCAATGGATCGACCTCGCGATTTGGAGCTGAATACAAACTTGTAGCTGAAAGCGAGGTGTTTAGTCCATAGCGGAAAGGTGATTTTGGGTTCTTAAGGCTATTCTCCGGAGAATAGGAGTGCAGACCGAATTTATTTTCGGCCAATCATCCCGAGGGCGAACATCAGGCCGAACATGGCGACCCCTGCCCACCATAAAAAGAGGGTGAGTTCCGTAGTGAAGAGCACGTAAGCGGCTTTGGCAGCGATATCCAGAGGCAACTCACGGGCAAGCGTCAGCAGGTTGAGGCCGAAGAGTTTGCCGAAGACGTCCATGAGGGTTATGGAAGTCCAGGTCCCTGTGACGACCCAGGCCGCCCCCTGCCAGGCAAGGGTCAGCAGGCATCCGCCCCAGGCGAGAATCCCGAGTGTTTTGAGCATGGAAAGCGTATATATAATTGCAGCCCGAAACGCCACGGTTTATTGAAACAATACGGGAGGGTGGCATGGACATCGCAGTGGGCGACAGCATCATTCTGGAGGTCTCCACTTTCGAGGACCGTTTCCTCTGCATGGTCGCCGGGCTCAAGGCCGACGGTCGGTTGATGGCCTTTGCCGATCTGCCCGATGCGGTCAAGCAAAGGCTGAAGACCGACAATGCCGCTCTGGTCCGTTACGCTTTTGACGGCAAGCTGCTCGGCTTCAACACCCGAATCCTGAACACCCTGGACACGCCGGGCACCATCCTCGAGTTGGCCGCCCCTGAAAAGGTCTTCAATGCCGAGGAGCGCTGCGAGCCGCGCTGCTCTTGCTCGTTTCCGGCCTTCGTGGTCAATGGCGCCGCCGCTGCGAGAGGGGTTTTGGAAGACATGTCCGCCAGCTGTACCCGCGTCCGGTTCATGACCGACGGTGAGGACGACCTTCCTTCAAAGCCGGGCGGGAGTGTGCGCCTGACCTTTCATCCCTTCGACATGGCCGGTGACGGTATCTCCGTGGGATGCACCGTGATCAAGACCTTCTTGAAGGACCATGTGCATTATGCGGTGCTCATGTTCAACAACGATGAACCGGATGCCCGCAAGCGGATATCCGGTTTCATCGAGGCCCAGGTTTGCTGTCGCATTCCCGGGGTATAGTCGTTAACGTTTACTCGTCGATTCCAAGCTTCTTGGCATAGGACGCGGCTTCGATGCCTGCCACGCAGCCTTCGCCCACGGCCTTGGCCATCTGCAGGGGCGGGCCGCAGATGTCGCCTGCGGCGTAGACGCCGGGCACGTTGGTGGCCTGCTTCTTGTCCGCCTCGATGTACTTCATGTTTTCATCAAGCTGGACGCCGAGCATGGCGGTCAGTTCCAGCACGCCCTTGGCTCCCAATTCGATGAATACGCCGCTGACTTCCTGGGTGGACCCGTCGGAAAGACTCACGGATGTGACTGCGTTGTCGCCCAGGATTTCCTTGATGGACACACCTTCATGAACCTTCACTCCGGTTTCGTCGAGTTGCTTGCGCAGCCCGTCGGTCACTTCCAGTTCCTCGCAGTACAGATGTACTTCGCTGGCAAAATTGGTCAGGGCCACGGCTCCGCCTGCGGCAGCACTGCGGCAACCGGCCACGGCCACCACTTCGTTTCGATAGAAGCCCGCGTCGCAGTCCACGCAGTAGCTCACGCCCTTGCCGAGCAGTTCCTTTTCACCGGGCACGCCCAGCTTGTTGCGGCTGGAACCGGTGGCCAGGATAATGGTCTTGGCTCGGACCGAGTCGCCGGATTCGAGCTTGAGAGAGAAAAGCTTGCCGTCTGGTTCGATGCCAAGGACGTCCTCGTCCCGGAACTGTGCGCCGAAGCTTTCTGCCTGGGCGCGACCCTTTTTCAGGATTTCCTCGCCGGATATCTTGATCTGGCAGCAGTAGTTTTCGACGTGGGCCCAATACAGGCTGGAGTTGTCGATGCGGCCGAGCATCAATGTCTTGGCCTTTTTGCGGGAGGCGTGGATGGCGGCCTGCAGGCCGCCGGGACCGGAGCCGAGGATGACGACGTCGTAGAGTGTATCGGACATGAGGTTCTCCTGTGTTCGGATGAAAATGCGTTAACGAAAAGGATAAGCATTCGCACAAGGATGTAAAGCGGCTTGCCTAGAGAAACGGGATTGCCAGCATGCGGCGCAACTTGCCGTACTCCCGGTCACGAAAAATATTCAGGCCGATACTCATGCCCTCGTGGCCGAGATCCGGCTGAGATTTGTAGGTCTTGAACATCCGGTCCCACCACGGGAAGTTGAAGCCGAAGTTCATGTTGGCTTCGCGCATGTTGGTCGAGTGGTGCACCCGATGTTGGTCCGGGGTGACCATGAAGAGCCGCAGCACCCTGTCAGTGCCTGCAGGAATATTTACGTTGGCATGGTTGAACAGGGCGCAGCCGTTGAGCAGGATTTCGAACAGGATCACGGCTCCGGCGGGCGGGCCCAGGGTCAGGACCACTGCCAGCTTGATGAGCATGGACAGGAAGATCTCGATGGGGTGGAAGCGGATGCCGGTGGAGGCATCGATATCCAGATCCGCGTGATGCATGCGGTGCACGCGCCAGAGTAATTGTTGGCGGTGGAAAAGGACATGCTGCCAGTAGATGGCCATGTCCAGAAAGAGCACGGAAACGATCCAGGCGGGGACGGGCGGCAAGGAAATGACATGGAGCAGACCGATACCGTGGGCCGCGCAATAGGCGGCCACAGCCGCAGGCAGGATGGGAATCAGGGCTCGGGTCAGGATGGAGGAGAGGAAGGCCGTGGTCAAATTGGCGAACCAGCGGCGTCCTTTTTTCTCGGACAGCGGCCGGCGGGGCCACAGAGTCTCCGCCGCCCCCATGGCCGCGAGGATGGCCAGAAATGAACCAAGTCGGATCAGAGTTTCCGTGGTCACAGCGCCTCCTTGTCTGTTTTTACTCCTGAAGACGGTTTTTGCCCAGGGTTTCCAGATGGTGGAGGACCTTTCCCTTGAGTTCGTCGATTTCCCTGTTTTGGGGCAACATCTCAAAGGTTTTGGACACCAGGCCGCGTTCGCTCAGCAGTCGGGCCGAGGTCCCGTAATTCAGGGAAAAGAGCCAGCCGGTCAAAAGCAGCAGGAAATCCTTGTCGTATCGAAGCAGTCCGTAGTCGCAGGAGTTACCGGATATGACCGCTTTGTAGACCGCCGGAGTGTAGCGTGTGGGGTGTTCTTCCAGGCGGTGTATGACCACCTGATCGGGGGAGTGCGGTTGCGAGAGATGCTCGAGAATGACGGAGAAAATGTCTATTTTGTCCGCATCGCGGGTGACGTTGACCATGGCGGCCAGCGTTCCTTTGAGCCTGGGGTTCACCTCTTTGGCGTTGTGCAGCCCCACTGCGGCCTTGATGAGTCTCCACTCACCGTCCGAGAATCCGCCGGGCAGGTCGAGGTTGCGCAGGGCCAGGATCCCCATGCGCCCGTGGTTGACCGAGTTCGCGTCCCGGAATGTCGCGTAACGGATAAACTGCGGAAACCGCCCGATGTCGTGATAGAGGCAGGCCATGGCGGTTAGTTCCCCGGTACGGCCGTTTATGTCTTCCTTGCCGATGATGGCGAGTCCGTTGTCCAGGACCCGCATGGAGTGGTTGAGCTTGAGGCGGATATGGTAGTCGTTATTTTCCTGGCCGGTCAGGTGGCTCTCGGCAAAAGTCTTGAGCAGAAACTTGTGTTCGGACAGGGACATGGTCAGTCTTTCAGCCTCTTCATCTTGACCTTGAAGTCCGCTTCGGAGATCTCGCCTTCGTCGAAAAGCTTCTGCAGTTCGGCCCGTTCCTGTTCTGTCTCGAGGCGGGCTTCCTCCTCAAGCTCCTTGTCCCGCAGCGGGCCGCCGGGGCCGAAGAGCAACCGGAGAAAGAGCAGGATCACACCCATGATCATGGTAACGAAGAGCAGTCGCGCCACGGCGGGCAGAATGTGCTCTCCATATCCGGAATTGAAGGGCCAGGCCCGCCATTCGGGGCTGTCCAAGAAGTCGAAGAAGCCTCCGAGAAAGGCGGGTATATGCGAAAAGTCCATGTGGTTGTTCCTCCGGGACGGCGTGGATCGTCGAGGCCCCTGTCCTACGTGGCATTCGGCTTCAGGGCAAGTCCCGGCCGCTTAGATAGTCCAGCCTATGAAGGCGTTATAGATTGTGTTCAGTTTGTTTGCTGCCCGTTGAAATCCTTTCCGGAGTGGTGTATTTCCGCTTTTAAGAAGGAGAATCAATGCGTATCCTTATAGTAGAAGACGAATTCACCAGTCGCAAGTTGCTGACCGCGCTCCTGTCCGATTTCGGCGAGTGCGATACCGCCTCCGACGGGGTGGAGTGTGTGGACGCCTTCCGCAAGGCCTTTGACGAGGGCCGTCCCTATGACCTTGTCTGCATGGACATCATGATGCCCAACAAGGACGGCCATCAGGCCTTGAAGGACATCCGCGCCATGGAGCAGGAAGCAGGCGTTTCCGCCGCCGACGAAGCCAAGGTCATCATGATCACCGCCCTGAACGATCCCAAAACCGTGGTTCGAGCCTATTACAAGGGCGGCGCCGCGGCCTACCTGCCCAAACCCATCGAGGTGGAGAGCCTGTACGCCATCCTGCGCAATCTAGCCCTCATCGATTGATTGCCTGTACGGCCAGTTTGTTTTACGAAACATCCATGCACAACGCTAACAAAGTGAACACGACCGGTTTCGCCGGTCGTTTGACCGGTCGTCCGGCCCTGTTGCTGGTCGCGCCCGTGCTGGTTTTGCTTTCGGCCACCCCGGCCTTGGCGCAAGCCGCGCCGCAGAGCCGCACCGGCTCCGTCCTGAATATCCTCCTGTTGGTGTTTATCGCCTATTTCCTGGTTCGCATGTTCAGGCGACGGTCCGGCGGCGGCAATGACAAGACCCGGCCCGGGCAGAGATCCCGCCCCGATTATCCGACGAAACCCGGCCAGGAAGACAGCTCCGATACCGACTCGCGGTCCGCTTCCCAAGATCGGCCTGCCGGACAGCCTCGAACCATGGACCGGCACGAAGCGGCTCGCCAGACCTGGGACATGCTTCGCTCCGATACCGGGGACAGGCCTGCACCGTCCACGCCCACGGGCGCGCCGCCGCGTGCGGACGGTTTTGACGAGGCTGAGTTCCTGGAAGGGGCCAAGGTCCTCTTTTCCCGGTTCCAACAGGCTCGGGCCAAGGAAGATCTCGACGTGATCCGTGACTTCCTGTCCGACGGTGTCTACAGCGACGCCGTGGCCGCCGGGGAGCGTCCGCGCACCGAGGTCATGCTGGTATCGGCCCTGCTCACGGAGCTGAACTCGGCGGGTGGGCGAACCGTAGCCTCGGTTCACTACGATGCCCAGCTTCGCGTAGGCGAGGAGGGCCGCCCGGTCCAGCTTCGCACCGTATGGGAGTTCGGCCGCGACGACTCCGTGCCCGGTGGGCTGTGGGTCCTGGAAAAAATCAATTCAATAGATCAATAAAATCAGAAGCCTCGTAAAGAGGCTTTCCGTTTCCGGAGGGAAAAATGGCGGATACCGTTTTCAACCTGGACCAGCCTATTGGTGCGCTCATCGACATTGCCGTGAGAGAATTCGGCGAGGTCGGTTTCGAGACCGTGACCATCGGCGACCGGAACCTGGAGGTCCTCCAGGTCAAGCAGATGCAGAAATACCTCGACAAGCTGGTGGACCGAACCCGGGGCGGCAAGAAGATTTCCCTGCCTCTGTGGGCCAAGGTCTGGCCGTCCTGCCTGGTGCTGGGCTACACCCTGACCCGGTTCCCCTTCGCGTCCGGTTGCTCCATTCTCGAGGTGGGGGCTGGCTGCGCCGTGAACGGCATGGTCATGGCGTCATTGGGACACGACGTGACCGTGACCGACGTGGAGCCCTACGCGCTGTTGTTCAGCCGTATCAATATCCTCAAGAATGGCCTGGAGGACAAGGTGACCATCAGTCGTGCCGACTTCACCAGGGATTCTCTTGGCAAGCGCTTCGATTACATCATCGGTTGCGAGGTCCTCTACGAAGAGGCCGTGTACGAACCGCTGGTGGACTTCCTTGACGCCCACCTGGCCGAAAATCCCTCCGCCGAGGTCCTGATGGCCATGGACAAGAAACGGCAGGGCAGGAAGTTCTTCGACAAGGCTGACGGACTCTTCGCCATGATGAAGTCCGAGGCCAAGTACAAGGACAACGAGACCGGTGAGGAGAATGTCATCAACATGTTCCGCATGAAGAGGAAGGGCGCGTGATCGAACTCAAGAATTGTCCCAAATCCTTTACCACGGACCAGGACAAGGCCTGCACCCCGGTGGAAACCGTGCGTCGCGTGAAGGCCGCCCTGGCCGAGAAGTGCGAGGGCGTTCTGGCTCAGACCGACCGGGTGGACACCGGGCGGCTCGGCATCCCGGTTTTCGTCAGCCAGTGCGGTCCGGCTGCCCGTGCGGTCATGCCCACGCGCAAGCAGATGGGCAAGGGCGCTTCGCCGGAGCAGGCGGAAGCCTCCGCGCTCATGGAATTGGTCGAACGCTATTCCTATTTCAGCTTCTGGGCCGATCCGGACAATTTTACGGAGTTGACCTGGTCTGAGGCGCAGGAGAAATGGCCCGGTCAGGTCATGGACATCAGGCAGGTTATCCAGTCGGTGGACGAGGAAATCGTCCAGGACAAGGCCGTCCGGCTTATGGATCTGCTTCGGTGGAAATTCCATCCCGCTCTGAACGTGCATACCGGAAAAACCGAGTATGTACCCCTCGATTGGTTCAAGAAGCTCAACGAGTTCAATGGTTCTTCTGCCGGTAACACCTTCGAGGAATCCATCGAGCAGGGGGCTTGTGAACTGGTGGAACGGCATGTTTGTGCGCGGATAGACCGCTCGCGGCAAACGACTCCGACCATTGACCAGGCAACCTGCGAAGACCCCGTACTGCGTCGTTTGCTGGACTGCTTCGACCGCAATGGCGTGAGCATCATCCTCAAGGATTTCTCGTTGGGGTACCCCGTGCCCACGGTGGCTGCCGTTGCCTGGGATCGCAAGACGTTTCCGGCTTTGAGCGAAATTGTTTTTACCGCCGGAACCGCGGCGTCGCCGGTCAAGGCGGCCATCCGTGCCGTGACCGAGGTCGCGCAGCTGGCCGGGGATTTCGAGACCAGCAGGGTTTATGAGGCCTCGGGTCTGCCCAAGTTCACGGAACTGGACCAGATCGAGTGGCTCAAGCAGGGGGACGTGGTTTCCCTGGATACCCTGCCAACGGTCGAGGATGGTGACATATATAATGAATTGATGGCTCTGGCCCAGGGGCTCGCCGAGAAGGGCGTCACCCTGTATGCGGTGGACACCCGGCATCCCGATCTGATGGTCACGGCCAATTACAACTTCGTGCCGGGCTTCGACTTTCGGGAGCGCACCCCGCATCGATCCATCGGTTTGTTCGTCGGTCGCATTCTGGCCGAGGACGCTGATTTCGACGATGCGATGGAAGGACTCGACGTTCTGGAGGAGATATATCCTGGAGCGTACTTCCTGCCGTTCTTCAGAGGACTTCTGGCTCTGCGCATGGGCGACCCTCTGTACGCCGCGGCCCAGTTCGAGGAATCCGTGGACCTGCAACCGGCCGACGCCGAGCGTGCCCTGGCGGTCTTTTACCAGGCATACGCCCTGTCCCAGATGGAAGAGTGGGAGGACGCTCTGCCTCTGCTCGACCGGGCCGTGGAGCTGGACGATGAATGCCGGGAGTTCTTCAACCTGCGCGGCGTGGGTCACTTCAAGGCAGGGCGTTACGAAGAGGCTGCAGCCGACTTCCAGGCATCTCTGGATATCGACAGCGGATCGCCGCACGATCTCGCCAATCTCGGCCTCTGCCACAAGTTTATGGGTAATCGGCAGGAGGCTGAGGATTACCTCAAGGCGTCCCTCGACATGGACCCGACCTTGGAATACGCTCGAGAGCATCTACTTGAACTTGAGGAATCCTAGTCCGTTATAGACGTTTTGGTGGATTCCTTTTTATCCTATTGAAATGTGCCGAGTACTTGACAAGGTTAGGGAGGAGACGTAATGTCCCTCCACGGTTTTAGACCGAGTCTTTCATTTGCAGCTAAGCAGCGGATCGCTGTTTATTTGGATAAGGTCGCTCCGGGGATTTCCGGGGCTACAGCAAGACAAACATCCACTTAGGAGGATACAATGGCTGTTGTTGAATTCCAGGGCTCTTCTTTCGAAGTTGACGAAGACGGCTTCCTGCAGAAATTTGAAGATTGGACCCCGGTTTGGGTCGAATACGTGAAGGAATCCGAGGGCATCAAGGAGATCTCCGAGGACCATCAGAAAGTCATCGACTTCCTGCAGGACTACTACAAGAAGAACGGCATCGCTCCCATGGTGCGCATCCTCTCCAAGGTCACCGGCTTCAAGCTGAAGCAGATCTACGAACTGTTCCCGTCCGGACCTGGTAAAGGCGCCTGTAAGATGGCCGGCCTGCCCAAGCCCACCGGCTGCGTCTAGTTCTCGACCGAACTCGACTGACCAAGGCGGGAGCTTCGGCCCCCGCCTTTTTTGCGCCCTGGCGGCCTCGTTCGGAATAGCGGTCAAAGTTATTGCCATACCCGAAGATTTTCGGAAATTTTCCTTGCCAAGCGGTAGGGCAGTGCGTATAAGACCGAGTTCCACGCAAAAAGAATGACAGGAGATAGTCATGAAAAACGATATTCATCCCAAGACTTACAAGGCCAAAGTTCGTTGCCACTGCGGCTACGAGGCCGAATTGCTGACCACCAAGGGTGAGGAGTTCGAAGTGGAAATCTGCTCCAACTGCCATCCCTTCTACACCGGTAAGCAGCGCTTCGTGGACACCGCCGGCCGCATCGACCGCTTCCGCAAGAAGTATGGCGATCTGAGCAGCCTGGCCGCAAAGTCCAAGTAGCTACGTTTTTTCGGCGTAAGCCGAGACCATATGCCTTCGTTGGGGTCGTCTGCCCTACGGAGGCATATTGTTTTATCCGGCCTTTACAATCGGCGGGGAATCACTGATTCTCCTCCTGTGCGGGACCATTTGTGGACCGCCCAGGAACGTTTCCTTTACCGGAGGGTATCTGATTGAGAATGCGAGGAATTCTGACGATGGCCGCGCCTCAGGCCGTGGGCGGCCAGGCGGTGATCGAAGGCGTCATGATGCGCGCCAAGGACAAGCTTGCCATTGCCATCCGCAAGGCGGACGGCGAGATCGTCACCGATGTGAGGCCGTGGTTCATCCTGGTCAAGCATCCCTTGCTCAAGAAGCCCTTCCTGCGCGGTTTCCCTGTGCTCATGGAGACCATGGTCAACGGCATCAAGGCCCTGAATTATTCCGCAGTACAGGCCGCCGAAGACGTTGAGGACGAAGGCTGCGAATTGACCACCTGGCATCTGGTCTTGACCATGGTGCTGGCGTTGGGCGCCGCGCTTGGCCTGTTCGTGGTCTTGCCGCATTTCCTGTCCGTGGGCATGGAACTGCTCGGGTGGGGCGGCGATGTGGATTCCCTCAGTTTCCATGCCTGGGACGGTCTGATAAAGATGATCGTCTTCGTGGGCTATATTCTGGCCATATCGTACATCCCGGATATCCGCCGGGTCTTTCAGTACCACGGGGCCGAACACAAGGTCATCTGGACATGGGAAGAGGGCAAGGAGCTATCACCCGCGTCGAGCCGCTTCTATAGCCGCCTGCACCCGCGGTGCGGTACCGCTTTTCTGCTGTTCGTTCTGGCGGTGTCCATCATGCTTTACGCCGTGCTGGTGCCCTGGCTGCTGACGTTCTATTCGCCGGAACATTTCATCGTCAAACATCTGTACATCGTCGGTATGAAACTCATTCTTATGATCCCCGTCAGTTGCGTGGCCTACGAGATGATCAAGTTCGCCGGGAAATACAGCAAGAACGGTTTGTGCAAGCTGATGTGCTGGCCGGGGCTGATGATGCAGATGCTGACCACCAAGGAACCTGACGACAGCCAGCTTGAGGTGGCCATTGCCGCCCTGCGATGCGCTGTCAATGCCGAGGAGTGCTGATCATGTTTGGCAAGCTTGAAGAGATTGAAGAGAAATACGTTAAGTTGGAGCAGGAGCTTGCGGAGCCCGATATTTTCAATGATCAGGAGCGCTACAAGAAAGTCTCCAAGGCCCACGCCGATCTGGGCGAAGTGGTCGAGGTCTTCCGCAGGTACAAGACGCTTTCGCAGGAGCTTGCGGATAACCACGAGATGATGGACGACTCCGATCCGGACATCCGTGAAATGGCCAAGGCCGAGATCGACGAGCTTGAGGCGCAACTGCCCGGGCTCGAAGACGAGCTCAAGGTTCTGCTGTTGCCCAAGGATCCCATGGATGAGAAGAACATCATCCTGGAAATTCGTGCCGGTACCGGCGGAGACGAGGCGGCTTTGTTCGCGGCCGATCTGTACCGCATGTACACCCGTTACGCAGAGATCAACAGCTGGAAGGTTGAGGAGATGAGCTCCAACAGCACCGGTTCCGGCGGTTACAAGGAAGTCATTGCCTCCATCTCCGGCGACAAGGTTTACAGCAAGCTCAAGTACGAGTCCGGCACCCACCGGGTACAGCGTGTCCCGGCCACCGAATCCCAGGGCCGTATCCACACCTCGGCTGTGACCGTGGCGATCATGCCCGAGGCCGAAGAAGTGGACGTGGACATCCGCCCCGAAGACCTGCGCGTCGACGTGTTCCGGTCTTCCGGTCCCGGTGGCCAGTCGGTCAACACCACGGACTCGGCAATCCGCGTAACCCACATCCCTTCCGGGTTGGTTGTTATCTGTCAGGACGAAAAGTCGCAGCATAAGAACAAGGCCAAGGCTTTGAAGGTTCTGCGTTCCCGTCTGTTGCAGATGGAGCAGGACAAGGCCAAGGCCGAGGAAGAAGCCGCCCGGCGCAGCCAGGTTGGCTCCGGCGACCGGTCCGAGCGCATCCGCACCTACAACTATCCCCAGGGCCGCGTGTCCGATCACCGCATCAACCTGACCCTGCACAAGCTTCCCCAGATTATGGAAGGCGAACTGCAGGAGCTCACCGACGCATTGATCAGCCACTTCCAGGCCGAAGCGCTCAAGCGCCAGGGCGACTAGCCGCCCCGCGCAGGAGCATCCGTGTCCCGAAAAATACAGGACGTGCTCAAGGAGTGCGAGTCCCGCCTTTCCGGCGTGGACTCGCCCCGTTTGAGCGCGGAACTTCTTGCGGCCCAGGCCTTGGGCTGTTCTCGCCTTTCGCTCAACCTTGAAAGGGGCAGGGTACTTACGGACAACGAGCTCGCCGCCATAGATACCCTTGTGACCCGCCGGGAAGCAGGGGAGCCTGTGGCATACATCCTGGGAACCAGAGAATTCTACGGTCTGGACTTTGCCGTTTCACCCGCCGTGCTCATTCCCCGACCCGAGACCGAGCACATCGTGGAAGCGGTGGAGGCATCTTTCGCCAAGGATCAGTCCTTTTATTTTGTCGATCTCGGCACCGGTTCCGGCATATTGGCCGTGACCATTGCCTCTCTCTTTCCCAAGGCGCGAGGCGTCGCCGTAGACATCAGCCCGGACGCTCTGGCGATGGCCCAGGGCAATGCGCGTACCCATAACGTCCTTGATCGCCTTGAATTTCGTCAAATGGACTTTACTCATGGCGCGGTGGAAGGGACCTTTGATTTGATCGTCTCCAATCCGCCGTATGTGAGCGAGCCCGAGTTCGCTGCCGCCAGTCATGAGGTCACCGGGTTCGAACCGACAGGCGCACTGGTCAGTGGGCCGGACGGTCTCGATCACATTCGGGCCATGCTCTCCCATGTGGCCGCCATGCTCAAACCCGCCGGACGTTTCTTCATGGAGATTGGTTACGATCAGGCAAAAATGGTAATAGATATCATTGATAGTAATCATCCGGAATTTGAAGTGGTTGGGGTGCAAAAAGACCTGGCAGGGCTGGATCGAATGGTCTTTGCGCGTAAAAAATAATCGTAGAAATGCAACAACTCCATCCTGTCCTTGTTGTAAAAAAACAAAGAGTTGCTGGAATGCAACACGTGTTTGGATGTGTGGCAACCATGAATATTGTTATAATTCAGCATGTTATAAGTGTTCAATCTGATGGCATTGTTCTTGCTTAAGGCTAATTGGTTAATCAAGCGGAGGAATAATGTCTCAGACAACCATACATAGATCAGTACGTTGCACCGGTATCGGTCTCCACAGCGGCAAGCAGGTGGATCTGGTTCTCCGGCCCGCAGCTGAGGATACCGGAATTCTGTTTTCGCTACGCGATGGTTCCGGTTCCACCTTCATGACACCTGCCCCGTCCCTGGTCGTGGAGACCAGCCTGGCCACGGTGCTGGGTGACGGCCGTGAGACCGTGGCCACAGTCGAACATCTGCTCGCCACCATCAACGGTATGGGCATCGACAACATCCATATTGAAGTCACGGGCAAGGAAGTGCCCATCATGGACGGCAGCGCCGGTTCCTTCGTGTATCTGCTTAAGCAGGCGGGCGTGCGCACCCTGAACAAGCCCCGCAAGGTCCTGACCTTCAAGAAGGCCATGGAGTTCGAGCAGGATGGCAAGTACATCAAGGCTCGTCCGTATGATGGCCTGCGCGTTGATTACACCATCGAGTTCGCCCATCCCCTTATCGGCCGCCAGCACATGACTTTGGAAATCACCCCGGAGAATTTCGCTCAGCATCTCGCCAAGGCCCGCACTTTCGGTTTCCTCAAGGAAGTTGACTACCTGCATGCCAATGGCTTGGCGCTTGGCGGTTCGCTTGATAACGCGGTTGTACTGGATGAATACAATATTCTTAATGCTGACGGGCTGCGCTTTGAAGACGAATTCGTTCGTCACAAGATGCTCGACTTCGTCGGTGACATCGCCACCTTCGGCGCTCGGCTCCAGGGCCACTTCGAGGTGTTCGCTTCGGGTCACGCCTTGAACAACGCCTTCCTTCGCCATCTGGACGAAAATCGCGATCTGTATCTTGAGGAAAAGGTCGAGTCCGTTTCCGCCGTTGAGGAATCTCCGGCCCGCGAACAGCTCATGCCTTCTCCTGTTATGGCCTAAGCCTGCTCACGCAAGGCCACAAAAAAGCCCGCCGCAAGGCGGGCTTTTTTGTGGCCTGTGCACCTGCACAGGGATTCTCCAACAGGTACCACCAGGCCTTTGAAAAACCATGGACTGGGACACCCAAAAACATTTGGTCTAGCCAAGCCGTTGTGATTCCGCGATAGAGATTCAAAAGGAAAAGGTGTGCTGAGTGTTTTGGAAACTCTCTTCACTAACCAGCTCTATGCGTAACTGCACCGTTACTATGTCGAAAGGCGTAGGCCTATCCCTTGAACAATAACTCCGCAAGGATACCGCTGTGACTGGTGCGGGGTAGCTTGCCGACGCCCAGGTGCCGGATTTGGAAAACGGTGTCTGAGTATCTTCGGGTCTCAAAATCCGCAGCAAGGTGGTGGGCGTATTCAGGGTGTTGGAGTTGCGCGCGAAACGACAGGGTGTCGGCCTTGCGCAGGAACTGCACGCGGGTGAGGCCCATACGCGCATGGTCGAATTCAATGACTATTTCAGTAAGCTGAGACTCGCGGTCGGCTTGTCGAATGACAGTCGCCTGCCGCTGTCCGGTTGGAGCTAACCAGGGCTGGTAGCGGAGAGTGCCTTTGTTCGCGTCTTGAAGGGCCTTGGACAAGGGGGCGGCGCAGTTGGCTGCATCCTGGTAGGCTGCGTAAAGCGGCGGGTTTGCAGCGAGAAGGCCGAGAAAATCGGGCAGGGGCAGGGGGCGGCCAAACAGGTCAGCCTCCTTGAGGGCGGTGCGAAATCTGTTTTCAAAGAGTGTACGGGCCGAGTCGAAGTCACTGACCCTGGTGAGGGTATTGGCCGCATTGCCGTGTGCATCGCCTGTCAGTTCCTTCAGGACGATCTGCGGGACGATCTGTTGAACGAGGAAGAGAAGGCGGCTGCCTTCAGGGCGTGGTGATTCGAGTTGCGCAAGGAGCCGTTCGCCATCGATATCCACCCAGGCCATGGAATCAGGGAGGTTCTTGATCAGAACGCCACGCACTTTCTGGCCGGGACGATGGCGGCTGCGAAATCGGTCGGACCGGCTGCCTCCGCCATTGAAGAAGCCTCCTGTCCCTGATCCTGAAACGCGCACGCGGTGCCTCTAGGACTGATCGATGATCAACTCGACTTCCTCCAGCGCGAGGCCGGTAGATTTGGCGAGTTGCATCGGTGTCTTGCCGGATCGATGTCCCTGAATGATGATTTCCCGCATGAATTGCGGGGACTTAGCGTACTCGTTGGCGAGTTTGACCAGCTTTTTGAGTTCGGTGGCCTTAGTCTCCAGCTGCGAGTTCAAGGCGACCAGTTCCTGCTGGCGTTGCTCGAAGGTGGCTACCAGTTCGTTTTCAAGCTGGGTATTGAACTGAAGACGTTTGACGAATTCCTCCTGTTTGGCGTGCAGGCCGGAGAGAAGGATTTCGGATTTGCGCAGGCGAAGGAAGAACAGGATAACGACGCCGAGCAGGACGACTTCGCTGATGGTGAAGAGAATGATGAGCAGAGTGGACATGATGCGGTTCGCCCCTTTGGGGGTCAGATCTTGACGTTGACGATGTTGCCGGACCAGGGGGAGCCGCTGGAGGCACCGGTATCGGGATCATCCGCTTCCGGTTCGCGGTCTTTCCGTTCCGGGGCGGCTTCCTGGTGTTGGTCGTGGTGTCCGTCCCGGTCCACAGGATCGGTCGCGGTCTTCTTCTGGACCTGTTGGACCGTACCCTCGCGTTGGCGGAGCTGTTCCTGGATCAGGGGGCCGAAGAGCTGTTGGTTGATCTCGGGCGTGGCCTTTTCCGCATGGGCGATCTTCTGCACGAAGGGCAGCTGCGAAATGAGTATGGGCAGGTCCAAAGGCGTAGTGCTCATGGATCACCTCACAAGATATTGTTCGAACATCAATGTATCGAACTGGCCGAACCCCATGTATTGATTGATGATGACCAGCAATTCCTTTTTCAGCTTCTCACTGTTTTCCTTATCGGACAAAAACTGCAGATCCTTATTCTTGAGATAGTAGTACAGGGCGTTGCGGACGGCAAACGTCTCCTGCTTGAACTGCCGGGCCAGTCCCTCATCCTCGGTGGACAGGAGGATACTGACCTCGAGAAAGCGGATCTTGCCTGCCGAATCCATCTGTTCGATGAGGAACGGATCGAGTTTGATGAGAATCTGTGGCGTCTCCGGAACCTCGGGCTCGGGAGCCGGTTCCGGAATGGTTTCCTCCACGGGGGGCGGAGGCGGCGGAGGTGGAGCTTCTGGGGCGCGCAGCAGGAGAATGACGATGACGACCAGCAGGAGCAGGATAACGCCCAGCCCCATGATAACGAACTTGTTTTTGAGCAGGGCGACAAGCCCGGTTTTGGGCTTGCTGTCGTCCTCGGTCAAAAACGGGGTCGAGACCTCGACCTCCTCAATTTCCTCTTCCTCGTCCTCATCTTCAAGGAACGGGGCGTCATCGAGGTCGAGATCGACCTTCTGGGTGGCCTTGCTCGCTGCGGCGTCGTCCAACTCCGCTTTCCGCTCGGCGGGAGCGTCGGTTACATCATCGGCATCATCCGGAACGAGCAGGACCATGGCAAAAGCCTAAATGGCAAAGGTGGCCTAGGCGAAGATTTTGTCGATCTTCTGGCCCAGAGTTTCGGGAGTGAACGGCTTGACGATGTAATTGGACACCTTGGCCTGGACAGCCTCGATAATGTTCTCCTGCTGTGCCTCGGCGGTAACCATCAGGAAGGGGATGTCCGCGTATTCCTCGCTGGCGCGCACCTTGCGGAGCAGTTCGATGCCGGACATGGTGGGCATGTTCCAGTCGGAGACGATGAAGTCGATGTTGTCCTTGTTGAGCACTTCCCAGGCCGTGGAGCCGTCGTCAGCCTCGACGATGTTGTTGAAGCCCAGCTGGCGCAGGATGTTTTTGATGATTTTACGCATGGTGGAGAAATCGTCTACAACCAGGACGCGCATGTTGGTATCATAACCCATCGAAAGTCTCCTTTACATGAGTGCTACTCGTTTTCGTAACGAGCTCTGAACGTTTTTCTTAATTTATTCAATGCTTGAGAGTGGAGCTGCGAGACGCGTCCCTCGGTTATGTCCATAACCTCGGCCGTCTCCTTCATGTTCAACTCCTCCCCATAATACAAAGATATGACCAATTTTTCTCTCGGCGTCAATTCTTCAATGAGATTGGCTACTTTGTCAACAATCTCCTGAAAGGCGGCCGACTGGAACGGTTCGTTGTCGGTCATCTTCTTCTGGCCGATGAGATTCTCCTGAAACGTGTCGAGGCTCAGACAAACCTGGTTGTTCAGCGCTTCAAGTCCCTGCTGCACCTCCTTGTCGGACATGCCGGTGAGTTCGCAGAGCTGCTCAGTCGTGGCGGGGGAGCCTGTTTCATGCTCGATCTGGCGCATGGAGTCTTCGAGCACCTTGACCTTCTGCCTGAGCCCCCTGGAGAACCAGTCCATGCGGCGAAGCTCGTCAAGCATGGCCCCCTTGATCCGGTTCTCCGAGTAGGTATCGAACTTGATCCCCAACTCCGGATTGAATTTCCCAAGGGCATCCAGAAGGCCGAGACTGCCCGCGCTGATGAGCTCGTTCAGCTCAACGCTCTGAGGCAGCTTCGCTTTGAGCCGCAGTGCCAGAATCCGGATTTTGGGCGCGTAGTAGCGGACGATATTCTCCCGATCCCTCGGCGAGAAATCATCCCAACGCTTGACGCCCTGCTCCAGCTCAAGCCACGGATCGTTCCTGGAAGAGGAGTTTCTTCCAGAAGAATTTAATATTGCCATCGGTGTTAGGGGTTACCTGCCAGTTTTTGACTTTTTGAGCCGTCTGCCGGACAGCCACGCTGGCCGGGGTCTTGGGAAATTTGTGGCAGAACGGGGTCTGCGCGATGACCGCGTTGCGCACGTTCTGGTCATACGGCACGAAGCCTACCAGGTCGAGCGAAATGCCGTCGAGAAAGTGATCACAGGCGTTCAGGAGCTTGAGGTAGACCTCGCGGGCCATGTTCACGTCCTTGACCATGTTCACCAGCACGCGGAATTTTTCCACCCCATGGTGCAGCTTGAGGACCTTGATCAGCGCGTAGGCGTCGGTCAGGGAAGTGGGTTCCGGGGTGATGATCAGCAGTCGTTCCTGCACGGCCAGATTGAAATAGAGGACGTTGTCGTTGATGCCCGCGCCGGTATCCACGATGAGATAGTCGACATTGTCCTCCAGGGAGTCCATGGCATCCAGAAGATCCAGCTTCTGCCCCTTGTCGAGGTTGACCATGTCGCTGACACCCGAGGAGGCCGGCAGAATGCGGAAGCCGTAAGGGGTATCGAAGAGAATGCGGTCCAGCGTCATTTCCTCGTGGAACAGGTGGAAGAGATTGTATTGGGGCGCAAGCCCGAGAATGACGTCCACGTTGGCCAGCCCAAGATCGGCGTCCAGCAGGACGACGTTTTTGCCTGCGGCGCTCAAGGAGTAGGCCAGATTGACCGACATGTTGGTCTTGCCGACGCCTCCTTTGCCGGAGGTGACGGAGAGGACCAGGGGAAGATTCGAACTCATAACGTGTGTCGCACTCCTTACGGTTGCATGTTGCCGTCGGGCAGCCTGCGCATGAACAGCAGTCGCCAGATCATCTCTTCCGTGGCGGGGCTGATGCTGTTTTTCAGGCCGGGTCCGTATGAAAGAGCGGAGACCGGCAGCCCCCCGGCGAATGCCAAGTTCAATATTGACCCGAATGTACAGGCTTCATCGAGTTTCGTCCAGATAACGCTGGCTAGTTGTTCACTTTTATATTTGTCCATGAACCGCTCGAACTGGCTCTTGCTGTAATAGGGGTTCATGACCAGATGAATGGACAGGTCCGGACAGTCACTCAGGCCGTACAACTGCGTCCATTCTTTCAAAGTCGTCTGACCGGACAGCCCGGGCAGGTCGATAAGGATCATATCGAACTGGCGGGCTTCTTCTTTGAGCAGAGCAAAGTCGTCCCGGGTAATGATCTCACGAAATGCCAAACCGCTCAACTCAGCGTAGTGCTTGAGGATCAGACGGCCCTTACCGCGTCCGCCGTCTGCCGTGGCCAGGCACAGCCGCATACCGGGCCGTTCCTTCTTCATGCGCAGGGCCAGGCGAATTAGGCTTGATGTTTTGCCCGCGCCGCCAGGTCCGGCAAAGGCGTGAAAGGTGTTGGTCCAGGTCTCAGCCTTGAACGGAGTGGCCTTGAGCAGCGGGTCCAGAGCGGTCATGACCGGGCAGTTCTCAGTTTCGCGCATGGTGCAGTAGACGTGGGTCAGGACACGTTCGTCAACGTCCTCGCGCTCCAGATACTCCAGGGCCACGCGCTGCTTGGGAGAGAGCTTGGCAGGGTCCATCTGCGGCTTCATCAGAGCCATGATCTGTCCCTTGATCTGACTCCACTCGCGCTGCCAGCCCACCGAATCCTGCAGGGCGGCGTCCACGACGCTTTCCTTGGTGTCGCGTGCCGGGCGCGCGGTCCGTACCGGCTGGTGTTCCACTGCAGCGACGATTTCACAGCACTTGCAGCCGTTCTCCATGACGGTCTTGTTGGACAGGATCACGGCCTCGTTGCCAAGATCGGATTTGACCTTGGCGAATGCTGCCGTGGATGTGGCGGCCCGATAAGTCTTCATTCTCATAATCTGGTCCTAGAGTTCGACGGTTGCGACCGACTGAATTTTGACATCCGCCGGGATCTCGGCCTGGGAGATGACCGGCAGGGTGGGGATGAACCGGGTAAGGAGCTGGGCCAACTGCGACCGAATCTGCGGGGTGACCAGCAGGATGGGCTGGCCGTCGGCCACCATGGCTTCTTCCGTTGAACGATTGATCGCCTGGATTATCTGCTGGGCAACGCCGGGCTCCAGGGCCAAGTAGCCTCCCTGTTCCGCCGGGCGCATGGCACCGTTCAGGATTTCGTCGATCTGCGGGTTCAGGGTTATGATGGGCAACACGCCGTTGTCTCCCAGATACGGTTTGACGATGGTCCGGCCCATGCGTGCACGAACGTATTCCGTGAGTTGGGTTGGGTCCTGGGTGGCTACGCCGTAGTCGGCCAGAGTCTCGACGATGGTCAGCAGGTCGCGGATGGACACATTCTCCTGAACCAATCCCTGGAGGACCTTCTGTACCCCGCCGAGGCTGAGTACGGCGGGAATCAGGGATTCCACGGCCTTGGGGGCGCGCTTGGACAGGTTGTCGAGCAACTCCTGGGTTTCCTGGCGTCCGAGGAACTCGTGCAGGTTGCGGCGGAAGACCTCGGTCAGGTGGGTAGCGATGACCGTGGACGGGTCTACTACGGTGTAGCCGGCCAGCATGGCCTCCTCCTTCTGCGCTTCCGGTATCCAGACGGCCGGGAGGTTGAAGGCGGGTTCCACGGTCTCCACGCCGTCGATACGCTGCTTGGCGTCGCCCGGGTCCATGGCCAGATAGTGGTCGATGAGCAGCTCTGCGCTGGCCACCGGGTTGCCCTTGATGAGTACGCGGTACTCTCCGGGCTTGAGCTGGAGGTTGTCGCGCAGGTGCAGCGACGGGACGACCACGCCCATGTCCAGGGCGAACTGGCGGCGGATGGAACGGATGCGCGACAGCAGGTTGCCGCTCTGTTCTTCGTCCACCAGCGGGATGAGCCCGTAGCCAACTTCCAGTTCCAACTGGTCGAGCGGCAGCAGTGCCTGAACCTCCTCCGGGGTGTCCAGGGTGGAGGGCTGGTTCTGTTCCTTCTCCTCAAGCTCGATGTTCAGGTTCTGTTGCTGCTTGGAGGAAATCTGGCCCACCGTGAAGACAAGGGCGGCTAGGGTCAAAAATGGAATGGTCGGCATGCCCGGCACAATGCCGAAGATGACCAGGATGCCGGAAACAAGCTTGAGCGCCCGATGATGGAAAGAGAGCTGGCCGATGAATTCCTCGCCCATCTTGGCTTCGGCCGCCGCACGGGAAACGATGATACCCGCAGAGGTGGAGATGATCAGCGAGGGGATGGTGGCGACCAGGCCGTCACCGATGGTCAGCAGGGTGTAGGTATGGGCCGCGTCCATCCACTGCATGTCTTTTTGAAGAACGCCGATGAGAAAGCCACCGATGATGTTGATGGCCGTGATCATCAAACCCGCTTTTACGTCTCCAGATACGAACTTGCCCGCACCGTCCATGGCGCCGTAGAAGTCGGCTTCCCGGCGCAGGTTCTCTCGTTGCTTGGTGGCCTCTTCTTCGTCGATGAGTCCGGCGTTGAGGTCTGCCTCAATGGCCATCTGCTTACCGGGCATGGCGTCAAGGGTGAACCGGGCCGCGACTTCTGCGATACGCGTTGTACCGGTGACGATGACGGTCTTGTTCAGGATGAACAGGATCATGAAGATAACGATGCCGATGACATAGTTACCTCCGACAACGAATTCACCGAAACTCTGAATAACCGAGCCTGCCGCCGATGTACCCTCGTCGCCGTGCAGCAAAATGGCACGGGTGGTGGCTACGTTCAGGGCCAGGCGAAGCAGGGTGGTGACCAGCAGCAAGGACGGGAAGATGGAGAATTCCAGCGGAGAGGTCATGAACATGGACGTGACCAGGATAACCAGTCCGAGCGAAATGGAGACCGAGAGCATGAAGTCGATGAACGGAGTGGGCAGGGGGATAAGCATCACGAAGAGGATGACTACCACGCCGCCAGCGAGGAGCACGTCGCCCTGTTTGGCGAACTTGCTGTAGTCTATCTTCGGGATACCGGTCTTTGCGCTAGGCTGGGCCATGTTTTTGACACCTCTCGGACAGTTGGGCTGTGAGTTCCGGGGAGGGTGTCAGGCTTTGCAACTACCGGCGACGCTTGAACTTTTCCAGCTTTGCCAGAATTGCGGCCACGGCCTGAAACAATTCCTCCGGGATGGTTTCTCCAATCTCAACCTGTTTATACAAAGCCTGTGCCAAGGGTTTGTTTTCTTCGATAGGGATGGAGTTTTCCCGCGCAACTTCCTTGATTCGTTCGGCAACCTTGTTCACTCCCTTGGCCAGGACCAGGGGGGCGGGGGCCTGCAATGGATCGTACTGCAGGGCGATGGCGTAGTGGGTGGGGTTGGTGATGACCACGTCCGCCTTGGGAATGTCCTGGAACATGCGCGAAGCCATGACCTGCATCATCTTCTGACGTTGTTGCTGCTTGACCTTGGGGTCGCCTTCCGCCTGTTTCCGTTCATCCTTGATTTCGTCTTTGGTCATCTTGATTTGCTCTTCGTAGTTCCATCGCTCGTAAACAAGGTCGGCCACGGCAATGATGAGCATGGGGATCAGTGCGTAGCAGACCATCTTGTAACCAGCGGCGAGAATGAAGGAAATGATGCCTTGAACGTTGGCGTGGAAGAGCGGGAGCAGGTTGGGCAGTTCCTGTTTGATAACTATGTACGGGGCCACGGCCACAGCCATGGCCTGCAGCAGGCTTTTGGCCAGCTTGATGAGCGCGTCCGGGCTGAGCATCAGTTTTTTGACCCCGGCCATCAGATTGAAAAGCTTTCCGAATTTCGGCTCAAGCGGTTTGGTGGTCCATAAGGGGCCGACCTGCAGTCGCATGCAGAGAAAGGCGACAAAGGCGATGACCACCATGAACGGCACCACCAGCATTGCCATCTTCTGGACCCCCCAGGTGAACAGGGCATAGGCCATGGGCTTGTCGACGTTGAAATTGATGGCCTCAAGAAATGTCCAGCGGTAGATTTCGGTAAACTGGTCGCTGTAGAAGCCGATCATGAAGCGAAGAACCAGGACACCGGACAGAAGGCTCATCACCTTGGGGATTTCCTGCCCCTTGGCGACGTTGCCTTCCTCGCGCTGTTTGTCGCGGCGTTTCTGGGTGGCTTTTTCTGTTTTACTCGGATCTTCCTGGCCGATCATGGCAACTCCTAGGGAATGACGGAAGTTCCGAATTTCATGACATTCTCAACCATATTGTTCAACCCTGCGAGGAAGTCCCCCACGTAGATGGTCATGATGGAGAAGATGAAGCTGAGGAAGAAAAAGCCCACGGTGATCTTGATAGGGAACCCGAGGACAAGCACGTGCATCTGGGGCGCTGCCCGCGAGATGAGTGCCAGGGAAAGGTCCACCAGGAACAGGGCCGCCATGACCGGCGCCGCGATCTTGATGGCCAGGGTGAACATCAGGTTGGAAAAATGAAAGATGTCGTTGGCCAGTTCGGGCTGCAGGAGCAGGGTGCCCGGCGGTATGTATTCAAAGGTCGTGCCCACGGCCTGGAGCAGGTACAGGTGGCCGTTGAGGACCAGGAAGGTCAGCATGGTGCACATGTACAGGAAATGAGCGGAAACCGCGTTGCTGGTGCCGGTGATCGGGTCCACGACGTTGACCATGGCGAATCCCATCTGGAAGCCGATGATCTGACCGCCCAACTGGACTGCCGCGAACAGAAAATTGACGAGCATACCGAGGATCAGGCCGAGCAGGAGTTCCCCGATGAACATGATGACGATGTTCCAGCCCGTTGGCATCATGGACGCCGGGAATGAAAGCTGCGGCCAGAGCGCCAGGGACAGGACCAGCACCAGGGCTCCCTTGACCGTCTTGGGGATCGACTGGCCTCCGAAAAAAGGCAGCAGAAAGAGCACGACGCTGAGGCGGAACAGCGTCAGGAAATAGCTGAGCATATCGCTCGGGGTGAAGCCGAATATCTCCATTACCAGCTCTTTGCAAAACCTGAACCAACAGGGTGGTCAACTTGTCTGGACCGAAAAAGACAGGCCCTTCTGGAACGTCGCATTCCAAAAGGGCCTGGAGCATTCACGAAATGGGGCCTGTCTAGTTGAGGATGTACCGCTTGGGGTTCACCGGCACGCCGTTCAGGCGGACTTCATAGTGAAGATGGGGGCCGGTGGAACGGCCCGTGTTGCCGACATAGCCGATAAGCTCACCCCGGGTGACCTCTTGGCCGCTCTTGATGGCAATACGGTTGAGGTGTGCAAACCGGGTGGACAGGCTGGCGTTGTGCTTCAAACGGATGGACAGGCCGTAAGACCCGTCACGTCCTGCGAAAGTAACGGACGCTCTGGCCGGGGCGTATACCGGAGTGCCTCTGGGTGCGGAAATGTCGAGTCCTTTGTGGAACTCGCGTTTGCCCGTAAAGGGCGAGGTGCGCCAGGCGAAGCCGGAAGTTACCCAGCCGGAGGTCGGCCAGATGGACGGAGTGGCTTCGAGGATGTTCTGGTTGGAGCGCAGGGTGTGCATGATCTCCTGCTGGCGAACCTCTTCAAGGCGCGCCTCCACGTTCAGCTGACGAAGGAACTCATGCATCTTGCGGGCGAGAAGTTCCTGGCGGTAGAGGGGCAGATACCCCTTGGAGAAATTTTCGTTGGCCGGTCCGCCTTTGGGCGCGGCAGCCTGGCTGCCGTCCTGGTCCAGATTGATCATGACCCGCAGCTTTGAGTCAAAGTCCCGGATGCGGTTCAGGTTGCCCTGCAGGGAGGTGATTTTCTGGGAAAGGCTCAGAAGTTGGGTCTTCTGTTCCTGCACGGTCTTCTCGGCAATATTCAGCCCCTGTTCAATGCGGGAGTGCTCGGCATACTTCTTCCAGAGAATGACATTGCCCGCCGCCATGGAGACGGTCATGAGCAGCAAAAATACGATAAACCAGCCACGAAGCTGGAATTTCTTGCACGAACCCTGTTTGTCTTTGAAGACAACTATGTGGTATTTTCGGAAAAGCATTACCTTTCCAGGAAGTTATAAGTTTGTTGAGCAGCCTGATGCGGACTTTGAGTACTTTTAGTCTAGACTTTTTTGCTTGTCAAGTCGACTTGTTGCCGCGTTATGGCATTGAAGATGTTGTTTTTTATACGTTTATCCTTCCTCCAAAGGGTCCGGAGCCATTCGTGGATTTCATCCCTTTTTGTGTAACCATTTGAAGGGCAGACGTTTTCCCATATGGGCAGCTCCCATTGTGTGGCGGCTTTGATGACCGTTTTTTTGTCCAGAAGCATGGTCGGGCGGATCACTTTCAGCTTGCCCCCGAAGAACGACTCGTTGGCCGAGAGGCCATCGGCCCGGCCGTTCTGCGCCACGTTCATGAAAAAGGTTACCACGTTGTCGTCTGCGTTATGCCCGAAAGCGAGGTGGGTCAGGTTGTAGTCGCGGCAGAGCTCGAAAAGTCTTTTTCTGCGCTGCATGGCGCACCAGAAGCACGGTGAGTTCTTGCGGTTCTCCTCGGAGTGCGCACGGGGACCGAAATCGGTCAGTTCTATGTGTGCGGCCATGCCGTGATCCGCGCACCAGCGGACCAGCGGTGCGTGGGAGGAGGTGTCGAACCCGGGGTTGACGTGCAGGGCCATGAGTTCCACCGGAAAAGGCATGATCGCCTGCCGGATGGTCATGACCTTGAGCATCAGAAAGCTGTCCACTCCGCCGGAGATGGCCAGGCCGATACGGGCTCCGCCGGAGACCATTTCGGTCTGCTGCATGAGCTTGCCCGTGGCGGTGACGCATTTTTTTTGCGCAAAGGTGAGTTTGCCCCATGAGGCCATCTGTCATTCTCCCGTATGATTTGGTATGGAAGGCGGACCAGGTCAGGCAGATAGGTTATTCCCGCTTGACTTGCAAGCCCCTTTGGGGCAGCTTTACAAGCTTTCGCGTCATGGTCGGGATCGCCCCTTCGCGGCCAGAAACCAGGTCCCCTCGGAGGCTGCCTGTTTTGAGACGGATTCTGTTCCTTGTCTTCATCGTGCTCTTGGCCATGCTGGCCGGTGGCACGTACTGGTATCGAACCAACATGGAAGAGCAGGTCTCGGCGTCACGCTGGCTGTCATATTCCCTGGACAAGGTCAAGTCCGTGTATGTCAGCGGCGAAGAGGAGTCCTATGCGCTGGTCGCCGTGGATAATGGTTGGGAGACAAGAGTTCCTGATGCCTCTTCCAATGTTTCGACCAAAGCCCTGAATGACCGGGTTCGGGACTACCTGAACCGGTTGTCGGAGCTTATCCCGCTGCTTTCCTTTGAAGAGCGCGGTGACGATGGTCCCGAGGTGCACGGTCTGGACGAACCCGGCGTAAGGATTACGGTGCGATTCAAGGATGAGGGCATTGCGCCTCTTGAGATTCGGTTCTCGAAGGATGACGCCGACCGTACCTATGGCTGGAATTCGGTGACGCCGGATCGGGCCTACGAATTCGGAGGCGAGGTTTACGGGCAGTTCGCCCAACCGGCCGTCCATTTCCTCGATACCAAGATATTTCATTTTGAAGAGGAGCGGGTCTATCAGGTACAGCTTGTCCAGCCTTTCGGTTCAAGCTGGCTGGTCAAGCGCGGGGCGAACGGGTTCAGCTTTGTCCTGCCCGGCTACCTCAAGGACAAGATTGCATCCGGCTCAGAGCTCAAGCTCTACCTGCACGCCCTGGCCCTGTTACGGGCCAACAAGCTGCTACTGGAGCCGGCCGAGCCTGAACGGGGCATGGCGGCCCTGACCATTAAGGTCTGGGCCGGAAAAGACAAGGAGCCGTCCACGGTGGAGTTCTTCACCATCGAGGATGATCCAAAACATTATTTCGGACGCTCTTCCTGGCTGACCGTGCCATTTCTGCTCGATGCGGAGAGTGTCAGCCAGTTGGTCAAGAGTGCCTTTGATGTCCAGGGGCGCAATGTGTTTTCCCTGGATATCGGTCAGGTCGCCGTCATTGTCATCATTAACGGCGATCGTCGTTATGTTGTCCGCCGCGAACACTCCGGCTGGCGCGTGGAAGGGGGCGAAAAAAACGTCCCGGGCATTGACATGGCGCTCTGGCGATTTACTGAGTTACAGTTTGAGGCGTTGCCCCTGAATAATCTGGCCGCCACAGCTGTGAAGCTCATGCACTGCCGCCTGCTGGACGGCGACGGGGACGAATTGAAGGCAGTGACCTTCTATGCTGACCCGAAGCTGCCACTTGGGCAATGTTGGATGAAAAACGGAGACGGCATGTATTATCCCGTTTCTGCTCGGCTTCTCAAGGACTTGCAGGGTATGTTCCCCGGCGGGTCCGTAAAGACGGAATAACGACGCTTCAAACGAAGTCTCAAGGAGAATAGCATGGCAAGGATCACCGTAGAGGATTGTCTGGCGAAAGTGAGCAATCGTTTTCTCATCACCCAGATGGCCATCAAGAGGGTAAAGCAGTACCGTGAAGGGTACGATCCGCTGGTCGATACCAAGAACAAGGAAGTGGTCAACGCGCTTCGCGAAATCGCGGCCGGCAAGGTTGTCCCCGAAACCTCCGACGACCTCCACCTCCACGCTTCCGAAACCGAGGAAGTCTAAGTAGCTGACCATGTCCAAACGCGATTATTACGAAATCCTGGAGGTGGAACGCACCGCCACCCAGGATGAGATCAAGACGGCGTACCGGAAACTGGCCTTCAAGTATCATCCGGACCGCAATCAGGATGATCCCGACGCCGAGTCCAAGTTCAAGGAGGCCGCCGAGGCCTACGAGATCCTGGGCAACAGCGAGAAACGCCAGTCCTATGACCGGTTCGGTCACGACGGCGTGAACGGAAATGGTTTTTCCGGTTTTTCCAGTAACGAAGATATCTTCGGTGCCTTCAGCGATATCTTCGGTGAAGTCTTCGGTTTTTCGTCTGCCGGACGGTCCAACCGTCCCCGGGCCGGTTCCGACCTGCGTTACAACCTGGAGATATCCTTCAGGGACGCGGCCAAAGGCACCGAGGTGGGCATCAAGATCCCGGTGGAAAGTACCTGCGAGAACTGCGGCGGGAGCGGTTCGGCTCCCGGCTCCACGCCCGAGATCTGTCCCCAGTGTGGCGGCTCCGGAACCGTGCAGCAGTCCCAGGGCTTTTTCCGCATTTCCGCTCCCTGCCCCCAGTGCCGCGGCGCGGGCAAGCTGATCACCGACCCCTGCGACACCTGCATGGGCCGCGGTTCGGTCATCAAGGACAAGGACCTCAACGTCCGTATCCCGGCCGGCGTGGACAACAACTCTCGCCTGCGGTTGCGCGGTGAGGGTGAGGCCGGTGTCAACGGTGGCCCTCCGGGCGACCTTTACGTGGTCATCCGTGTTGCTCCGGACGATACCTTCGAGCGTCAGGGCCAGAACCTGATCATCAGCCGGGAAATCTCCATGGTCGAGGCCGCCCTAGGCCACCGCATGGAGGTGCCCACTCTGGACGAACCGGTCAACCTGGACATTCCGAGCGGCACGCAGTCCGGTGAGGTCTTCAGGCTTCGCGGTCTGGGCCTGCCCCATCTCGGCTCCAGCCAGAACGGCGATCTGCTCGTGGAGATTCGCGTCAAGACGCCGTCCAAGCTGAACAGCCGCCAGGAAGAACTTCTCAAGGAGTTCGCCGAGATCGAGGCTGGAAAACTCAAAAACCGGGCCAAGGGCTTCTTCAAGAAGGCCAAAGACAAGGTCATGGGAGAGTAGACGATGGCAGATGGCTTTTCGCACATGGATCAGGACGGCAACGCACGCATGGTGGATGTTTCCGCCAAGAACGATACGAGCCGCACGGCCATTGTCCGTGGACTGGTTCGTCTGTCAGCAGAGACCATGCGCCTGCTCAAGGCGGACGCGCTGCCCAAGGGCGACGTGTTGACCACTGCCAAGATCGCGGGCATCCAGGCCGCCAAGCGGACCAGCGATCTCATCCCCATGTGCCACCCGCTGCCCATCAGCTACATCGACGTGCGCTTTACCGTGCACGACGCGGAATCGACCATCGAGCTGGAATGCGAGGTGCGCACCACCTACAAGACCGGCGTGGAGATGGAGGCCCTCATCGGCTGCCAAGTGGCGGCCGCGACCATCTACGATATGTGCAAGGCCGTCCAGAAAGACATCGTCATCGATGGCTGTCGCCTGGTCTTCAAGTCCGGAGGCAAGAGCGGGACATTCACCGCCGAGTAGATTTATATTCTGTACTGAAAAAGCCCTGCCGGAATCTCCGGCGGGGCTTTTTTTTAATCTTTTGGGCAGGCTGTTTACCAGACCGTGCGGGTCTGGACACCGTGCTCGGACATATATTTTTTCAGTTCCGGGATGGTGTATTCGCCGTAGTGGACGATGGAAGCGATGAGCGCGGCTGTTGCCTTGCCCTCGGTCACTGCATCGACCATGTGCTGGGGGTTGCCCGCGCCGCCGGAGGCGATGACCGGAATGGTCACGGCCTCGGCCACCAGCCGGGTCAGTTCCAGATCGTAGCCGTTCTTGACGCCATCCGCATCGATGGAGTTCAGGCAGATCTCGCCCGCGCCGAGCGCCTCGCCGGTCTTGGCCCATTCGATGGCGTCCATACCCATGTACTTGCGGCCGCCATGGATGACGATTTCGAAGCCGGAGGGGATGTCCTCGCTCACCGGGACGCGTTTGACGTCCATGCCGAGCACGACGCACTGGGAGCCGAACCGGGCTGCGCCTTCACTGATGATATCCGGATTCTTGACCGCGCCCGAGTTGACCGAAACCTTTTCGGCCCCGGCCACGAGCACGTCGCGCATATCGTCGACGGTGTTGATGCCGCCGCCCACAGAGAACGGGATGAAGATCTGGGAAGCGACCTTTTCGACAACGTCCAGGAAGATGCCACGCGCCTCGTGGGAGGCGGTGATATCGTAAAAGACGATCTCGTCGGCGCCTTCCTCGTAATATTTCTTGGCGGACTCGACAGGGTCGCCGATGTCCACGTTGCCCTCGAACTTGATGCCCTTGGTCAGACGGCCATTGCGCACGTCGAGGCAGGGGATGACGCGTTTACTCAGCATCACTGGCCTCCTGACAGTATTTGTAGAAGTTCGACAGCATCTTCAGGCCGGGGCGTCCGCTTTTTTCCGGGTGGAACTGGACGGCCCAAAGCCCTTTGCGGCCGTGCACCGAACAGAAGTCGATGCCGTAGCGCGTAGTGCCTATGATGAACTCTTCCTTGGGGGCGGGGTAGTAGCTGTGCACGAAGTAGAAATCCGCGTCCGGCTCGATGCCCTCGAACAGCTCGCACTCCTTGAGCAGCTCCACCTGGTTCCAGCCCATATGCGGCACGCGAATCTGGATGTCTTCGTAATCAACCCAGGAAGGGTTGAACAGACGACATTCGCCGGGGATGACTTCCAGAGCCTTGGTGTCGTTCTCCTCGGAGTAGTCCAGGAGAATCTGGCAGCCCACGCAGATGCCGAGCACGGGCTTTTTCTGTCCTATGAGCTTCTTGATGACCTCGTCGAGGCCGCCGGATTCAAGCTCTTCCATGGCCTGGCCCGCTGCGCCGACGCCGGGGAAGATGATTCCCTTGGCCAGGTCAAGTTTCTCGGGGTCGTTGGTGATCTCATTGGGGATGCCCAGGTGTTCCAGAGCCCGGTGGACACTGGTCTGGTTTCCCGCCTTGTAATCGAAAATGGCGAGCATGGGTTCCTCCATTTAAAACTCGGTATGATACAGCGACTAGTAAAATTACAAGGGGAAAACAAGGCTTTTATTTCAGCGGCAAAAATGTATGCCAGGATTGGCAAACGCCCGTCGAGTCAAGGGCTTGAAGAAATAGGCTCGATGATCGAACCGCTATTTCCCGAGGATGCGCAGAAGCAGGTCGCCCTTGAACGGGCCGAGCTTGCGTCCCAGCCCCTTGAGTCGGATGGGACGGCCTACCACGAAGTCCCGGGGCAACGTGACCTCGACCGTCTTCGAGCCCTTGGAGAAAGGCCTTTCGATGGTGATGCGGACCTTGCGCCCGGGCAGGAGATGGGAGGCCGGATAGTAGACGGTCTGCTCGAAATCCATCTGGCCTTTCAGCCATCCCTTGATGCCCTTGGAGAAGTCCAGATTGATGGTCCTCTCACCCCAGTGCAGTTGCAGGTTGCGCTTCTTGAGTTCGAGCGGTCCCTTGTACCCGGGCTTGTCCTTGCGGATCTGCGAGTAGATATCCTCGAAGACCTTCTTGGCGAAAGGGTCGTTGAGGATGGTCCGCAGGACCTCCTCTTCCTTATAGTAATATTTCTGGTTTTTGGCCCGTGTGGAACGCTGTTGCCGTTCTTTCTCAGGGCGGGGCGGAGGCGTTTTTCGCTGTTGGCGCTGGTAGGCCCGCGCGCCTTGTTCCTGGCTCGCCTGAGGTCCCTTGGGCTCGTTGTCGCGGGTTTCCGATGCCGTGGGGCCGCTTGGCTCCATGAGCTTCTTGGCCGTGACGTAGGCCTCGTTGACCACGCGGAATTTCTCGGCTGCGTGCGGGCCGGGATTGAGGTCCGGGTGGTACTTGAAGGCCAGCTTGCGAAAGGCGGACTTGACCTCGTCCAGGTTCGCCCCGGGGGCGAGCTTGAGCTCTCTGAGGCACTCCTGGAGATTCATGGCCTGCGTCCTTGGTTATTCGTCGGAAATCAGTGCGTTGGGAGACGAGTCGGGATCATAGCGCAAAAGGTCGTGCTCACGCAAATAGGCTCGTCCCTGGCAGACGAATTCCGCATGTCCCGCCTTGGGGTTCACGCCGGGACAGTAGTCCTGAATCATCTCCCAACTGGTCTCGTCGATGAGGTTGCCGCGGAAATACGGCCATGCGCGGCAGATGTCGGGGCGGCCAGGGTGCACGCCGCAACCTTCCTTGTAGAAGATACAGAACAGATCCACGCCCACGTTGAGATGGATCTTTCCACCCCGCGTGTGGGCATAGCGTTCAACCAGCTCTTCCTCGGAGATGTTCAGGAACGCGGCCAATCGCTCGCGATCCTTGGCGGTCATGACGATGCCGCCCTCGCCCTGACAACAGTGGCCGCACATGCGGCATTCAAAGGCGTTTTCGGTCATCGGCTGATCCCCATGGCCTGCATTTCAACCTTGGTGCAGCGGTCTTCGACAACCGTGATCCCGCTCTCGGCCAGTATTTCGCGGGCCTCGGGGCTGGTGATGCCGGACTGCATCCAGAAAATTTTGGGGAGCGGATTCATGGCCAGGACCTCGCGGGCATGGTCCGGGCAGAACTGAGGTGCCCGGAAAACGTCAACCAGGTCCACGGGCATCGGGATGTCGCCCAGAGCAGGGTAGGTGGTCAGCCCCCAGACGTCGGTCCGTTTGGGATGGACGGGGATGACCGTGAAGCCCATTTCGATCAGGGCGCGGCCGACCATGTCCACGGGGCGGCCCGGTTTGTCCACTGCCCCAACCACGGCGATGGTCTTGACCTCGCGCAGCAGGGGGGCTAGCTCTTTCATGTCGATCAGCATTCTCGATACCTCGTTGATTGAGAAGGCCGTTGTACAGCAAAGCCATCCAATTGCCTAGTCGATATATCCCCAAGGAGCCGCCATGTTCGAAGCTATCGCCCGCATCCCCGAAGAGGAACTCAAGCGTCGCCAGGACTCGGTCCGGCACCATCTTAACACCATCGCGCCGGAGGCGGGAGGCATCCTCGTCTTCTCCCGGCTGAATATTTATTACCTGACCGGTACCTTCGGTCAGGGTGTGCTCTGGCTGCCGCTGGACGGGGAACCCGTGCTGCTCATCCGCAAAGGCGTCAATCGCGCCCGTCTGGAGGCGGGGATCAAGCACATCCTGCCGTACAAGTCCTACTCCGAACTGCCGAGTCTGTGCGCGGACGCGGGCAGTCCGTTCACGCCGGTTTTGGCCGCGGTCATGGCCGGGCTCACCTGGCAGCTCGGAACCATGCTGGCGGCAAAGCTGAAGGACTATACCATGGTCCCCGGCGATCATGCCGTGGCCTTGGCCAAAATGGTCAAATCTGAATATGAATTGGATATCCTGCGTCGCTGCGGCGAGAAGCATCATCGCTGCCTGTACGATATCCTGCCGACCATGATCCATCCCGGCATGACCGAGCGTGAAGTCGCCCACAAGGCCTGGGAGGCCTTTTTCAATGAAGGCCACATGGGCATCCTTCGCATGCAGGCCCACGATGAGGAAGCCTTTCTCGGTCACGTGTCGGCCGGTGATTCCGGCAACTACCCCAGTGGGTTCAACGGCCCGCTCGGACTGCGGGGCGAACATCCGGGCTCGGCCCTGATGGGCAATGTGCACAAGGTCTGGCAACCGGGCGAACCGCTCATGCTCGACATCGGCTTCCAGATCGAGGGCTACCATACGGACAAGACTCAGGCGTACTTCGCCGGCCCCGCATCTTCCATGCCCGATGAGATCCGCCGCGCCCACGATTTCTGCATCGAGTTGCAGGACTGGATGTGCGCCACGGCCAAACCGGGTGTTACCCCGGAGGAGCTCTACCTGCACTGCCTGGATGAGGCGGACCGGTTGGGGTATGCCGAGGGCTTCATGGGGCTGGACGAGAATCAGGTCCCATTTGTCGGCCATGGCATCGGTCTGACAATCGACGAATTTCCGCCCATCGCCAAAGGGTTCACCCAACCTCTGGAGCAGGGTATGGTCATTGCTCTTGAACCCAAACAGGGTATCAGAGGCGTTGCCATGGTCGGCGTGGAGAACACCTTCGAGATTACTGCCGACGGCTGCCGCTGCATCTCGGGAGACAAATACGACATGGTTCCCGTGGAATGATGTTCCACGCGATGGACGGTTCCCCTCGAATATAGTATACTCTTAGAGTGTGGAATAGTCTCGGCACCGTTCGTGTCCGGGGAGGGGAACATGGCCTATTCGCAGATTTTTACGTCCACGGAGGAATACCTTCTTTGCATCACCGATGGCGAAGTCTCCGATGCGGAGACTTTCATCGAGTGGGGGTTGAACCTTGTGGCCAAGGCGCATGAGATGCGAAGGATGAAGGTGTTGGTGGACAACAGGACTTTCAGCCTGAAACTATCCTCTCTGGACATCATCACCTTTGCCAATTTCATGGAGGAAAAGGGGGCGGCCAAATTGGGCCTGCGGTTGGCCGTATTGTCCAACCCACATAACCCGGAGAGCAGCCGTATGGTGGAAACCGCCCTGGTCAACCGTTCCGCCTCCTACAAGAGCTTCCATAATCAGGTGGAGGCCAAGGAGTGGCTCCTCCGCGAACCGCATACGCAGAAATGAAAAAAGGCTCCCTTATGGGAGCCTTTTTTGTGTGCGGTACTATGAGCGGTCTACTCATAGGCGGCCTCAAAGATGGCGATGACGTCGTCCACGCCCATATCCACCGGGGTGACGTCAAAGAGCCCGCCCATGACGGACAGCGCGTTTTCGGCCAAAGCCGGGATCTCCTCGCGTGTCACGCCGTAGTCGGACAGTTTCTCGTCGGACAGTCCCACCTCGGTGATAAGCGTGTCCAGAGCGTCCAGGAAGGCCACGCCGGCCACTTCCTCGTCGAGGTCTTCGGCCAGGGTGTCCCCCATGGCCAGAGCCAGGTCCGCCAGACGTTCCTCGCCGCGTGCGGCCAGGAATCCGAAATACGCCTTGGACAACAGTACCAGACCGGCTCCGTGGGGCAGATTGGGGTGGAAGGCGGAGAGCGCGTGCTCCAGGGAATGCTGTGAGATGCACGAGGAGTAGGTCTCGCACAGCCCCGCAGCGGTGCAGGCCCAGGCCATGACGGTCCGCGCCTCTAGGTTGTCCCCCTCGGCCACGGTCTGGGGCAGGGTATGGCTGATGAGGTGCACGGCTTCTAAGGCCAGCGCATCGCTGGCGGGTTGGCGGCAGGTGGCCAGATACGCCTCGGTGGCGTGGAAAAAAGCGTCCATACCGGTGTAGGCGGTCTGCCTCGGCGGTACTGAGAGCATCAGCTTGGGGTCCACTATGGATACAGCCGGAAAAGTCCCGTCATACCCCCAGCCGACCTTTTCGCGCGCGTCCGTGCCCGACTTGGTGATGACCGTCCAGGGATCGGCCTCGGTACCGGTGCCCGCCGTAGTCGGAATGGCCACGATGGGCAGGGGCTCGTTTTCGGGAGTCTGGCCGCCGCCGGAGCCGGACTGCATGTAGTCCCAGTATTTTCCGGGGTTGGTGGCCATGGCGGCGATGGCTTTGGCCGAGTCTATGGTGGATCCCCCGCCCAGGCCGACCACGAATTTGACGCCTTTTTCGCGGCAGATGGCCGCCGCTTCGTCCACCGCGTCGGATTCGGGGTTGGGCTTGATCCTGTCATAGACGATGGTCTGGACGTCCTGCTTGGAGAGCTGGGATTGTACGCGCGCCAGATAACCCTGTTCGATCATCACGCCGGACTCCCCGATGACGATCATGGCCTTGTCGCCGCGGGGGAGGTGCGGGGTAACACCCAGCTTGTTCAGGCTGTCGGGACCGAAGATGATGCGGGTAGGCATGTAGTATTGGAAGTCGAGCACGGAATGTCTCCTCTTTTTCCCGGTTACCTATAGGGATTTCAGCAGCTTTTCAAGCTGATCGGTGGTGTACAGATCGCGGATGACGACCGGTGTCTCGCGGCCGTTTATGCGGAACACGGCGGCAGTGGGCAGACTGCGGCTTCCCAGGGCGGCCAGCAAGGCCTCGGTTTCGGGATCGCGTTCCGTCATGTCCACCTTTATGAATCGGACGTTGTAACGGTCCTTCCATGCGGTCACGTTTTCTCTGGTCAGGACGGTGGCCTCAAGCACCTTGCAGGTGGGGCACCAGTCGGCGGTGAAGTCCAGAAGGATGTTTTCGCTGCCAAGGTCGCGGTTCAGGGCTGCCGCGTCAAAGTATTCCCATGGGTCTTCCTCGGCCTGCATGGGCGTGGTCCAGTATACGGTGGCGGCCAGGAGCACGAGCATACCCACGCGCAGGACAAGCTGGGTACCTTGCCGGGCGGTTCGGGATTGGCCCCACAGCCAGCCGCCGAACAGGATGACCCACAGCGGGGCCAGAATACGCAGGCTCGCCCCACCCAGGGCGATACCCGCCAAATAGAAGGCCGTTCCGAGCAGGAAGAAGGCGATGCCCTTTTCCACGTATTCTATCCACGGACCGGACCGGGGCAGGAAGCGCGACAGTCCGGGGCTGATGATCATCAATATATAGGGCGAAGCCATGCCCAGCCCAATGGAGATAAACACCGTGGCGATGACCATCGGCCCCTGGATGAGCGCCCAGCCGAGCACGCCGCCCAGGAATGGGCCGCTGCACGGTGTGGCCAACAGGGTGGTGAGCATCCCTGTGAAAAAGGCCTGTTTGCGCGGGTCCTGGTGTCCGGCCCCGAACTTGAGGTCGATGACCGGCAGATGGAACAGACCGAACAGGCTCAGGGCCAGCGCGCCCATGACCGCGGCCATGGTGATTACCAGCCAGCGGTTCTGGAACAGCGCGCCCCAGGCCGATCCGGTGGCTCCAAGGACCACGGCCAGGAACAGGAAGAAGGTCAGCACCCCGAGCACGAAAAAGACGTTGTGTTGCCGGAAGGCACGGATGCGGGCATGGGGATCATCCTCGGCCCCGGCTCCGAGCAGGGAGGAGAGTTTCAGGCTGACCACGGGCAGGACGCACGGCATGACGTTGAGGATCAGCCCGGCCAGCAGTCCCATGAGGATGGCCGAGAGCAGGCCGCGAACTTCGAGTCCCGGCTGGAAGTAGGTAGGGGTGAATTGCCAATCCACTATGGCCTCGCCCTCGTCGGTCTCGTCCTGACTCGCCTGGGCCTGATCTTTGCCGTGGGCCATATGGAGGAAATCGTCCCACCAGGGTTGTACGCTCGCTGCGGGCAGAGCCGAAGTGTTCATCCCGGTCTTTCCGAAAGAATGCTCCAACCGCGCGGGGACACACTTGGTCGGATGGCAGAGGAGCAGGTCCAGGGAAAGGCTCACCGGAAAAGGATTGTCCAGGCTGTCGGGTACCAGAACATACAACATGGTTCCATCCTGATAGGCATGTACCATTATGGTCGGGTCATAGCTGTCGGGTTTTTCCTTGCCCTTGGGGTAGAATACGGTCAGCGCGGTGCCGTCTGCCGACTTGGCGGTCAGCCGAGTGGGCTTGCCTGTCTCGCCCGGGATGTTGGAATAGGTGTACCAGTCCTTGTCGATATGCATGGTCATGGCCAACAGGACGCCGCCGGGCGAACCGGGGTTCAACGCGTCGGGAGCTATGGAAAAGGAGGCCACCGAGGTCGTCATGGCAAGGGAAGATGGCTGCACCAGGGCGTTTGCGGCCCGTGCGGGCAGGAACAGGAGTGCACTCAGGAGCAGCGAAAAAAACAACTTGTTTATGGGCATTTAGGTCCTATGTGAAAAAAGTGAAAATTTGTTGTTGACTTTTCCGGGTCCGACTTATAGTTATCTCTCCGTCGTGACGAACAACGCCACGAACGAGTGGGTCACTAGCTCAATTGGCAGAGCAGCGGACTCTTAATCCGGAGGTTCAAGGTTCGATTCCTTGGTGACCCACCACTCGAAAAACACACCCCGTCAGAAATGGCGGGGTTTTTTCGTTTTGGGCTCCTGAGGGCTTGAAAGGCGGCAGTTGCGGTCATGATGTTTCTCGTCGTTGCGTCAGTGTTTGAATGGTGCCGGACTCGCGTCGCCCGAGGTCGGGCGGCCTGTCCGGCGCGGATACCATATTACCTTACGCGGACGTCAGGTCAATGGGATGATAACCTGCTCATAGATCGGACATCTATTGCCAAGATTATCATGGCCGCGCATAGTTGAAGTCTGCCAGAAGGGGAGAATCGGACAGGTCCGGTTCGTCGCTCATCCGGCGGGGAAAGGTGCGCTATGAAAATGGTCATGGGCAGTTTGTGGATTCTCATTCTCTTCCTATGGGCCTCCTTGGCGGGCGCACAGGAGAAATTGACGCTTTGTTCCGCCGACTCTCCACCCTGGACAATCAAGACCGGCAGTTCTCCTTCAGAAATCAAGGGATTGGCCGTGGACCTTATGCTGGAATTGTTCAGGCGGGCCGATGCACAGGTTGAAATGGTGGCCCTTCCGTTCAAGCGTTGTCTCGACAATACCCGGTCCGGCGAGCTGGACGGCTGTTTCATGACCATCAAGAATGCTGAGCGGGAATCCTACGCGGAATTTTCGGAGCCGTATCTTAGTATTCCGACGTATGTATATTACTCATCCGAAAGGTTCGGCTGTTTCGAGTGGAAGCGGTGGGAGGATTTCAAGCCCTACAGGCTGGGCGTCCAGCGCGGGTTCAAATACGGGCGTGAATTTACGGAGGCGTTGAAGCGCCACCGATTGAAGGTCGTCGAGATTTCGGATGTCGCCGAGGGCGTCGGGATGCTTTTGCTCGATCGGGTGGACTTCGTTCTGACCAACGAGTTCAGATACGACTATTTGATGCAGACGCATCCACAGTATCAGGGGCGCTTGTCCCGGTCGTATAAACCGATTGCCGTCGGCCGCGTCTACATAGCCATATCCAAACGTTCCCCTAACGTTGCCATCATTCCAAAGCTCAACCGGATTCTCGGCGAAATGCGGGACGACGGAACGATCAGCAGGATCGTGGGCCAGAACTGATTCGCTGGGCTCTGGCGTGACTGGTGGAAAGCGGCTCGTGGCAGATGTCTACTGAATTCAGTCCAGGATTGCCTCAGGCGCGTTTGAGCCATGCCTTGCGCACGCTGTCCCCGTCAGCGGTCCAGGCGCGTGTGTGGATCTCCATGAGGGAATCCGGGTCGCGCAGCAGGCATTGTTTCTCGCCTGCGGAAAGCGCAGTGGGACCTTGCTCCAAGAGCTTTTCCACCAGGCGTGCGCTACGGGCGCGAGCCGTGTCGCCAGGATGGCGTTCATGGCGCAAAAGCAGGGCGCGGCGGAGACCGTTGACGCCCGGGTCCAGAAGGGCGCGCAGGAAGCCCGCTTCACGCGGCAGGTCCAGCGGTACAGGCGTGTTCTCCATCTCTGCGGTATATCGGACCACGTCCCTGATTTCCCGGTCCGGGAAGGTCTCTTCCGGGATGAGCAACAGACGTTTCTTGCGGAGCCAGCGGCCAGGGCCGTCGCTGCTGGTCAAAACCGACAGGGGCATGGAGAAAACGATGGGCAGGACGATGGGCGCGATCCACCAGAAGAAGTGCGGGGCATAGAGCAGGATGGTTCCGCCCCAAAGCAGACCGAACAACACCCCGGTTCCGTGAAAGCGAAGGGCTTCGCCCCAGGTGGTCGCCCGGTCGTCGCGTTGTTGCGATCCCCAGCCTATCTTGCGTCCGAGCAGAGTTATGCACACGAACTTGCTGTGGAAGAGCATGCGGATGGGGGCCAGCAGGGTGGAGAAGCCCACTTCCAGAATCATGCTGCCCATGAGCCGAAGCGGCCCGCCGAACAGCTTGGAGTTGCGCGTCTTGAAGACGATCAGCAGGTAGCTCAGCACCTTGGGGAAGAACAGGAGTATGCCTGTGGTCCCGAGCAGGACCAATGCCCAGAGAGGCTGCCACACGGGCCAGGCCGGGAACAGAGAGCGCGTGGCCGTGAAATAGTTAGGGCCGACCACGGCCTGGATCACGGCTTCTGCCGAGGAGAGCATCAGGAACAGGAACCACAGCAGGGCCGAGGCGTAGCTCATGGCTCCATTCAGGAAGAGCACCCGGTGGGCCGGGAAGAGTCCTTCGGTGAACAACAACCGCAGATGCTGCAGGTTGCCCTGGCACCAACGGCGGTCGCGCTTCAGTTCGGAGAGCAGGTTGGGAGGGCACTCTTCCCAACTGCCGGTCAGATCGAAGGCCAGCGAGACCTCGAATCCGGCGCGGCGCATGAGCGCGGCCTCCACGAAGTCATGGCTGAGGATATCGCCGCCCAGCGGCGGTTTGCCTGACAACCGGGGCAGGCCGCAGTGGCGCATGAACGGTTCCACGCGGATGAGCGCGTTGTGTCCCCAGTACTGGGCGTCGCCCAACTGCCAGAAATGCAATCCGGCCGCAAACATGGGGCCGTAAGCGCGGTTAGCGAACTGTTGGAGCCGCCCGAGCAGGGTGTCCCGGCCGAAGCAGGCTGGCGCGGTCTGCAGGATACCGATCCTGGGTCGCCGCTCCATGATGTGGACCATCTTGTTCAGGGTGTCGCCACGCATGACGCTGTCCGCGTCGAACACGGCCATGTATTTGTAGTTCTTGCCGTGGCGGCGACAGAAATCAGCCACGTTGCCGCTCTTGCGTTTCAGGTTGACCTTGCGATTACGATAGAAGATGCGTCCCTGCGCGCCTAATTCCTCCACCAGCGCGGCCCAGGCGGCCTCTTCCTCCATCCATTTGTCCGCGCCGCCGGAGTCGCTGAGGATATGGATGTCGAACTGATCCGCTCCAGGCGTATCCATCAGAGAAAGGTAAGTGGTCTTGACCCCGGCCATGACCCGGGGCGTGTCCTCGTTGCAGATGGGGAAGAGCACGGCCGTGCGAGGCTTTTCGCCTGGTTCCAGCGGCTCGTTAAGGGCGCGACTGGTGGCGAAACGGTCGAACCGGCGCATGATCGTGAACCAGCCCATGATGGCTGTCCAGAATCCTACGGATATCCAGGCAAACAGGATGGAGTAGACGATGATGATGGCCAGTTCTAGCGGGTTGGAGCCCTTTTCGGGCAGGACAGACCCCACGTAGGCGCTGGCCAAGGCAGAAGGGATCAGAATGAGCAGGGTCAGAATCAGGCGCCGCTTTCTGGTGGAAAAGTTCAGGCGGGAATCGCGGGGATCGCGTTGCATCGAAGGCCTCACTGGGAAATGTTCAGCAAAAGCGTCAGAGCCAGCAGCAAGCCGACCACGGCCAGCCAGCCCCACTGAGCCAGAAAACCGCTCAGGCCGGAGCGCGGGCGGCCCAGATACTGGCAGGGCATGTGGAGGCGGGCGATACGCGGGTGGTCCGGCGGAAAGGACGACGGGTCATGGCCAGGCAGCAGAGCAAGCAGCGCGTCCAGGCCCTGCTCCGGAGTGGCCTCGGCAGGCAGCTTGCGCAAAGCCGCGAGGACCAGCTCCAACCGCTCCTCCGTTGTCAGGGGAAGCTGCTCCGCATAACTGAGCAGGCAGCGTGCTGTCCGCTCACGTTCACTGTCGGCGTTTCGGCCGAACTCAGGGGCGGTAAGCATAGTTCCAGGTTTCCGTCAGGGTGATGTCGTTGATTTTGAGGAACGCGCGCAGGTCGATGGGCGGCTTGCGCTTGGGCAGAACCTTTTCCAGAGCCGAAGGCGCCTGGTCAGGGCTGACCACGAAGGACAAACGCCAGCCTCCGGTGTGCTCGTTCTTTTCCACCTGTTGTTCGGACACGACAGCGCCTTCGCCGCAGGTGACCACACCCTCGACCTTGGATGGGGGCAGGAGGAGGTTCAGAGCCTTGCTCATGAAATCGATGACGAAACGCTGTCCGCCGTTCCCGGCGTCACCGGCGCGTGTGGCCTCCACATAGCCCAGCGGCGGGTGGGTGAAGCCGCCTTCGTACCACAGCAGCTTGTATTCGTAGGTCTGCGGAACGCCCACAGGCAAGGCGTCCTTGGGGCACCAGAAGGCCACGATATTGTCGTGAATTTCCTGGTCCGTGGGAATGTTGATCAGCTCGATGTGGCCGAATCCCCAGTCGCCAACGGGTTCCACCCACAAGGTCGGGCGGCGCTCGTAGGCAGCGTTGAGGTCCTGGTAGTGGTTGAACTCGCGGTCGCGTTGGATCAGGCCGTAGCCGCGCACGTTGTCCGCCTTGAAGGCGTTGATGTCCAGGCTTTCGGGATTGTCCAGGGGCCGCCAGAACCATTCACCCGAGTCGTTTTTGATCAGCAGCCCGTCCGAGTTGTGGACCTCGGGTCTGAAATCCCGAACTTTGCGCTGATCGGTATTCTCGCCGAACAGGAACATGCTGGTCAGCGGAGCGATGCCTATCTTGGCCACCGGCACGCGCAGAAACAGAGTGGCGGTGACGTCCATGGAGGTTGTCTTGCCGTCCGTTATGACAAAGGTATAGGCCCCGGTCAGACTTTTGCTGTCCAGCAGGGCATGCACCGTCAGGCTTGCGCTCTTTTTGACCGGTTTTTCGATCCAGAATTCCTTGAAATAGGGGAACTCCTCGCCGTCGGGCATAGCCGTGTCCACCGCCAAACCCCGTGCAGACAGACCATAGACCTGGTCTGTGGCAATGGCCCGAAAGTAGCTCGCACCCAAAAAGGAGGCGACTTCATGGAATTGTTTTGATTTCTTTCCCCATCCTTCGATGCTGAATCCGGCGAATCCGAACTGGGGAGGGATCTGCTCCGGCAGGGTGTGGTTGTTGCCGTAGTCGAACATGGACAGATCAAAGGCGACGGGTTCCACCGCTCCCTTGTCTACGATGTTGACGTCCACAAGGCGGTCATAGAGGAGGCCTGGATGGAAAAACTGCACCTGGAAGGGCAGGTTCTCCTTTTGCCATAGGGATTTTTCCGGGCGGTAGGTGATGTCGTGCCAGGCCGCATCATTTAAATTGAGCAAGGCCTGGGGCACTTCGCCCTGAGTCGGATTGAAAGGTGCCTGGCTTAGTTCCCTGGCTTTTTCAACGACTACCTGGCGGGTAAACCCCTGAGGTTCCTCGGCTGGGGCTGTTTCCGCGTGGACGATTCCGGGCCAGGCCTGAGCGAGCAGGATCAGGGCCGGAAGAAGAAATAAACGCCAAAGCGCGTGCTTGGGCAAACGTACGGTATGTAACATGGTCGTATGCGTATTCTCAGTTTTTTCGTTTCCGGCCAGAGCAACTTGCCGGGCTTCAAGGGAAAAGACAGTACGCGATGCCAACCGTTATATCAATTTTGAAACGCGCTTTTGCACAACCTTGTTTTTTTCTGGATAATCAAAGTGTTGCCTGTAGATACGGCAAAAAACGAATCGATAAAAGCGAGTGAGCCTCAAGAAGGCTATAGAACTCCTCTATGTGAGCCGCCGATGATAAGATACATTTACAAGTCGTGGAACCCGCCGGTCATTCTGCACTTTTCTTGAATGAGCAGAGGGCGGGGCGTCACGCCAGTGGAAGCCTTATGGTGATGGCGAACCCCTGGCTTACGCTGTCCGCGCGGATGGTTCCATCGTGGTCCTCCACGATACGGCGGGCAAAGGCCAGCCCGAGCCCGTTTCCTTCCACCTTGTCGTAGCCCAGCCGCCGAAACGGGGAGAACACGGCCTCCAGTTCCTTGTCTGTCAGGGCGGGATAGGGGTTGGTTACGCGGATGTTCACGGCTTCCCCGTCGGAATCGCAATGGATGTCCACCGTGCCCTGGTCGGGGCTGTATTTGACGGCGTTGGACAGAATATTGTCCAGGACGATGCGCATGTCCGACCTGCGGCAGCGGTAGAGGGGCACAGGGGAGAGGTGCTGGTTGAGCCGGACGGCACGGTCGCCGATGAGTGGCTTGACCCGTTCGGCAGCGGCCTCGAGCATGTCGTTCATATCGACCATGTCGTCGCGCGGCGGCGGCTCTTGCAGATCGAACTTGGACAGCTTGATGATCTGGTCGATGAGGGAATCCATGTGGTCGATTTCCTCTTCCATGCGCCGGACGTGTTTGGTCACGCCATCCGTACGCCCCGCTTCCAGCCGCTCCCGGACAATCTGCTGGGATACGCGAATCCGCGCCAGGGGGGATCGCAGCTCATGGGACAGGTTGGCGGTCAGTTCGCGACCGCCCCGGACCATCTTTTCCAGGCTGTTGGCCATGTGATTGAAGGTCCGGGCCAGGGTGCCCATCTCGTCCTTGCGCCTGGCTTCGACTCTCGGTGAGAAGTCCCCTCGGGCCAGCTGTTGCGCCGATTCGGTCATCTGAATCATGGGTCGGGTGATACGTCGCGACACCGGTATGAGCAGCAGAGCGGCTACCGTAGCCATCAAAGCCAGCCCCTCCATGAACCAGACTTCCTCGTTGCGGGTGATCCAGGCATTGAGCAGGTGCACGGTCAGATTGCCCATGGGCGTTACCAGCGGTCCATAGGCATAGATGGAGCCCTGATCGCCCTTGCGGACGAAATAGATGCGGTCGCCCTTGTCCGTTGTCAGCTTGAGGTCCAGCTCTTCCTCGCCGGTCAGCGGTGGCGTTTTGTATGACTGGGCCACGACCTCGCCGCGTTCGTTGGTGATCCATGCCTGACCGCTGTATGCGTCGGCGTAGACGGTCAACAGTCGGTCCAGGCGGGTATGCAGTGCCGGAGTGATCGTGTCCACGCCGTCGATTTCCATGCCGATGATCTGTTGCAACGCCTCACTTCTGTTGAGGGCGTGTCGGGCAAATGGCGGTCGCATATGCCCCATTTTGAGCAGACCGCCGATGGCGGCGATGGCCACTGCCTGGACCAGAATGAAGGCCACCAGAATCTTGAGGTACAAGCGGCTGACTTTCATCATTCACCCACGAACATGTAGCCCGTACCCCATACGGTCCGAATCCGTTTGGAGTGAGCGGTGTATGGCTTGAGCTGGGAGCGCAGTTTGGAAATATGTACGTCGATGGATCGATCGTAGGCCGCAAAGTCCTTGTCCCAGACCATGTCCATGAGTTCGTCTCTGGTAAGGGCGCGGTCCGAATGGGTCATCAACGCCTTGAGCAGGCGGAATTCGGTAGGGGCCAGTTCGATCTCGTCGCGGTCAACAATCAGTATCTGGCGGGAGATGTTGAGTATGAGTCCGCCCGCGCGGACAGCCTCGGCGTCGGCCCGGCGTTCACCGCAGGTCTCCACCCGTCGAAGCACCGCCTTGATTCGGGCCAGCAGTTCTCGCGGGTTGAACGGTTTGGCCATGTAGTCGTCGGCTCCGAGTTCGAGCCCGACGATGCGATCCGTGTCCTCACCCTTGGCCGTAAGCATGATCACCGGGGTGACGAATTCGGTACGGATGTCACGCAGGACTTCAAGCCCGTCCTTGCCCGGCATCATCACGTCCAGGATGATCACGCTAGGGTTGAGCGAGCGGATGGTTTCAACCGCTTTCATGCCCGAGGGCAGGGTGGCCGTGGAGAAGTCGTACTCTTCCAGGTATTCCACCACCAATTCGCGCAGCTTCTGGTCGTCGTCGATGATCAGCACCGGGCCGTTGTTCTTCATGATTTCCCCTTACCCGCATGTCGGGTCGAATGAAAAGGTTCCTACGCTTCCTTTTACAATCTTTAACAACTTTTATCATCCCCCCAACACTTGTCCCACGTTTTTCCAGTAGTTTCGTTTCCAGCGAAACCATCCATGGAGAATAACGTGAAAGGCAAATTCAATACGGCGGCCGTTCCTGCGGCGATCATCCTTCTTGCAGCGTTTCTCGCTGCCTGCTCACCATTCAGGCCGGACGCGCGCACAGACGGCGTTGCAGGGCTGCCCGCGGCGTATACCCTGTATTCCGAACAGCCGACCGAGACCGGCAGATGGTGGGAGAGTCTGGGCAACGCAGATCTGAACCACATGGTTGAGACCGCCCTGGCCGCCAACTTCGACCTCGAACAGGCCTGGGCCAGGCTGCGTCAGACCGGTGCCGTGGCCGTCCAGTCCTCCGCGGACAAGTATCCCACCTTGGATGCCTCGGGCGACTACAAACACACACGCTCCCATACCAAGGGAACCAGCGGTGGAACCGTCACCGAAGAAACACATTCCGTCGGGCTGGAGGCCGGGTATGAACTTGATCTGTGGGGCCGAATCGAGGCCGAGGCCAAGGGCGGTCAACTCGACTATCAGGCCTCCCGCGAGGACGTGAGCACCTCGGCCATGACAGTGGCAGGAGAGGTGGTCTCCCGTTGGCTGGAAATACAGTCCCAGCGGCGCAAGGAGCGGATCATCGAGGAGCAGATCAAAACCAACCAGACGTATCTTGAACTCATAGAACTGCGGTTCCGCAACTCCATATCCACGGCGCTCGATGTGTATCAGCAACGCCAGAACCTGGCCAAGGTCAAGGCGCTGTTGCCGCCGATCAAATCCGAGGAACAACTTCTGCTCAATGAACTGGCCCTGCTCATGGGCAAACCCGCCGGGTCCGTGACCGTGCCTGACGCCGAGGTTCCCGAACCCGCGAAGTTGCCCGGCCTGGGGCTGCCAGCCGATCTGTTGGCCAATCGTCCGGACGTTCGTTCCGCCGGATTGGCCCTGTCATCTGCAGATTGGGGGGTGGCCGCAGCCAGAGCCGATCGTCTGCCTTCTCTGACCCTGTCCGGTTCCGGCCAGTACACCGGAGCCCAGCTCGGCACCCTGTTCGACAATTGGATCCTGACATTGGCCGGAGCCGTGACCGGCCCCATTTTTGACGGCGGCTATCGCAAGGCCGAGGTGGACAAGGCCAGGGCCGTGGTGGACGAGCGTCTCGCCGCCTACAAGTCGACGGTCTTTACCGCTTTCAAGGAAGTGGAGGACGCACTGACCGAGGAGAAGTGGCAGAAGGAATATCTGGTCGCGCTTTCGGCTCAGCTGGAGGCATCGCGAGTCAGCCTGCGCGAGGCCGTATCCCGTTATGCCCAGGGGCTGGACGACTACCTTCCGGTCCTGAGCGCGCTCATGTCCGTACAGGACCTTGAAGTGACCATGGCTACGGAGCGGAACAACCTGATGCTGTATCGCGTTGCCTTGTATCGCGCCTTGGGAGGGACGTGGACCGCCACATTGACCGATCCATCATCCGAGACGGTTCAGGGTGCAGGTGAAGACGTAACCAATACCAATCATAGTAATAATATCGAAGCTAAGGGATAAATCATGAACCGTTACTTTAATAAATTGCGCGCTGTTTTCCGACTCAGGTTGATTGTTCCATTGGCCATAGTCATCGCGGCCGGAGCCGGTGCCTACAGCATCATGGTCTCCGCTCCAAAGGCCAGAATGCAGCCGCCGCAGGTCGTGCGCCAGAGCGTGGAGACCAGAGCGGCAACTTTAACCGACCATCGCGTAGTGGTGGACGTTATGGGTACGGTCACGGCTGCACGCGAGATCGATCTCAAGTCCCAGGTCTCCGGAAAGGTGTTGGAGGTGAGCCCGGACTTTGTGCCCGGCGGATTCTTTGCGGCAGGGGAACCCATTTTGAGCATCGACGCCAAAGACTATGAACTGGCGGTGAAGGAGGTCGAGGCGGAAGTGACCGAGGCCGAGTACGATCTCAAGGTGGAGCAGGGATACCAGAAAGTTTCGGCCCGTGAGTGGAATCTGTTGCAGGAGGCCGGGAAATCCACCCAGGCCGAAGCGGACCTTGCTCTGCGCAAGCCGCATCTGGCCAAGGCCAAGGCCGACCTGCGCGCTGCTCAGGCCAAACTGGAGCAGGCACGGATCGATCTTTCGCGTACCAGAATCAGTGCTCCGTTCGCGGCCATGGTCGAGTCCAAGGACACGGACCTGGGTGCGGCCGTGGCCGAGCAGGGGAGCCTGGCGACGCTGGTGGGCACGGACGAGTTCTGGATACAGGCTTCGGTGCCGGTGGACCGGCTGGGCTGGATCAACTTGCCTTCTTCAACCCGTCCGGAGGGTTCAAGGGCCGAGATCATTTCCGGTAGCGGCGCGACGAAAAGCGTGCGCCAGGGCCGGGTGGTCCGCCTGTTGCCTTCTCTTGAAGACGAGGGGCGCATGGCCCGGGTGCTGATCACGGTCAAGGATCCGCTCAACCTGGAAGGTCGGCCCGGCGTCGAGCCGCTCCTGCTTGGCAGCTATGTTTCGGTAAAGATCGAGGGCAACGACCTCAAGGATGTAATCGCCGTTCCAAGGACCGCTTTTCGCGACAACAGCCGGATCTGGGTTCTGGCCGACGACGGTACCCTGGATATCCGCACTGTGGATCCGGTCTGGAAGGATGAGAACAGCATCGTCATCAAGCAAGGAATTACCCCGGGGGAACATATCGTCATGTCCGACCTTGCCGCCCCTGTGCAGGGTATGCTGCTGAACGGTGTCGACGACGGCCAGACCGACAGTTCGGTTCCGGCAACGGTCGAGACGAAGGCCGGGGAGGCTGATAATGGCTAACGCACCGCATGAAAAGCCCAAAGGACCCATTGCATGGATGGCGGGCAATTCCGTGGCCGCCAACCTGCTTATGGTCGTGTTTCTCGTGGGCGGACTCATTTTCGCCATGCAGATCAAGCAGGAGGTCTTCCCCGAGTTCTCGCTGGACACGGTGACCGTCTCCATCTCCTACCCCGGGGCCAGTCCGTCCGAAGTGGAGCAGGGATGCGTGCTCGCCATCGAACAGGCGGTGCAGGGGCTTGACGGCGTGAAGGAGGTCACTTCCACGTCATCCGAAGGCAGCGGCTCTGTTGTGGTCGAAGCGTTGGAAGGAGCGGACGTACAGAAGTTGACCGAGGACATCAAAACCGAGGTCGACCGTATCACGTCATTCCCGGAGGAGGCCGAGGACCCGGTCATCTCCGAAGTCTCGCATCAGCGCCAGGTCCTGTCGGTCATGATTTCCGGCGATCAGCCGGACACCACTCTGCGTGAGTTGGCGGAACAGCTGCGCGAGGAATTGATCAGCAATGAGGGCATCACCCAGGCCGAGCTGGCAGAGGTCAGCGACCTGCAGATTTCCATCGAAATACCGCAGAGCCGTTTGCGGGCGCACAACCTGTCGCTGAGCGAGGTGGCAGAGCGCATCGGTGAGGCTTCGGTGGACCTTCCCGGTGGCGCCATCAAGGCCGAGTCCGGCGAGGTGCTGGTGCGCATGAAGGAGCGCCGTGACTACGGCCGCGACTTCGCCCGTATCCCGGTGGTCACCGGCAACGATGGCACGCAGGTCCGAGTGGAGGATCTGGGGCGGGTCATCGACGGTTTTGAGGACGACGACATCGTCACAACCTACAACGGCAAGCCCGCAGTGCGCGTGGACGTATACCGCGTGGGCGACCAGACGCCCATCTCCGTGTCCGACGCAGTCAAGGCGTCGCTGGAAACCTTCAGGACACGGTTGCCGTCCGGCGTATCCGTGGACATCCTCAACGACATGTCCGAGGTCTACGCCCAGCGCATGGACCTGCTGCTCGGCAACGGCTACCTGGGCCTTGCCCTGGTTTTCGGATTTCTTGCCCTGTTCCTCGAGCCGAGGCTGGCCTTTTGGGTTGCCATGGGTATCCCGACCTCGTTTCTGGGCAGCTTTTTGATTCTTTCGCTCTTTGGCGTGAGCATCAATATGATCACCATGTTCGCTTTCCTCATCGCTTTGGGCATCGTGGTCGACGACGCCATCGTGGTCGGTGAAAACGTGTTCACCATGCGACAGGAGGGCATGTCTCCGCTTGATGCGGCCATTGCCGGTGCCAAGAGCATCAGTATGCCCGTTGTCTTCAGCGTGCTGACCAACATCGCCGCCTTCATGCCGTTGCTGTTCATTCCCGGTGTCATGGGCAAGATCTTCTGGTCCATTCCGGTGGTGGTCATCGCGGTCTTTTCCGTCTCGCTGATCGAGTCCCTGTTCGTGCTGCCCGCCCACCTCTCCCATCTGGGTGAGCACAAGAGTCGGGTCATGGTCTGGATCACGCGGTATCAGGAGAAGGCCGCCGAAGGCCTGTTGCGATTTATCCGGGGTGTATACCGTCCGTTTCTGGACTGGTGCCTCCATTGGCGTTACGCCACCGTGGCCGTGGGCATTGCCCTGTTGTTTCTGTGCACGGCGTATGTCCTGAGCGGCAGGCTGGGCTTCACCCTCATGCCCAAGGTGGAGTCGGACTTCGCCTATGCCACGGCCGAGCTGCCCTATGGTTCGCCGGTGGAAAAGACTGAGGTGGTCCGTGACCGGCTCCTGGCCGCGGCCCGCAAGGTGGCGGCCGAAAACGGCGGGAAAAAGCTGGTCGTGGGCATGGACTCCAAGATCGGCGGTGCGGGGCGTGAACTCTCCGGCCCTCACGTGGTCAAGATCAACGTCTATCTGGCCGGAGCGGATATTCGGCCCATCACCACCCAGCAGTTCGTGGACAAATGGCGGGACGAGGTCGGCGACATCGTCGGTCTCGAGGTCCTGTCGTTTGCTTCGGACCGGGGCGGACCGGGCGCGGGTAACGCCCTTGAGTTCGAGCTGAGCCATTCGGACACCAAGATTCTTGAGCAGGCGGCCCGTGAGCTGGCCAATGCACTGGAGCAGTACCCCAGGGTCAAGGATGTGGACGACGGGTTCTCCCCCGGCAAGGACCAGCTTGACTTCACCATGACGCCGGCTGGCAGGGCGCTTGGGCTGACCGCCCAGGACGTGGCCTCCCAGGTGCGCGCCGCCTATTACGGCAAGGAGGTGCTGCGTCAGCAGCGGGGCCGCAACGAGGTCAAGGTGGTGGTCCGCAGGCCCAAGAGCGAGCGCATCTCCGAGTATGATCTGGAAGAATTGATGCTCAAGACGCCTGACGACAAGGAAGTGCTTCTGCGCGACGTGGTCGATGTGAAACGGGGCAGCGCCTATACCTCCATCAACCGCACGGACGGCCGTCGCGTGCTCTCGGTTACGGCCGACGTGGACCCGCGCAATCAGGCCACCCAGGTCATGCAGTCGGTGCTGGCTGAGATCATTCCGAAGCTCAAGGCAAAGTATCCGGGCTTGTCCTGCCGCATGCAGGGCAAGCAGGCCGATCTGAACGAATCGACCAACACCCTGTTCGAGGGCCTGCTTTTGGCCATGCTCGCGGTGTATGCCCTGCTGGCCATCCCGTTCAAGAGCTATGTCCAGCCGCTGATCATCATGGTCAGCATCCCGTTCGGCGCGGTGGGTGCGATTCTCGGCCACATGGCCTTCGGCTATTCCATCAGCCTGATGAGTCTGCTCGGCATCGTGGCTTTGTCCGGCGTGGTGGTCAACGACTCCCTGGTGCTCATCGACAGCGCCAACGGATTCGCCCGCGCTGGCAAGTGCGCTCACGACGCGATGCTGGATGCTGGAACAGCACGGTTTCGGCCTATCCTGCTGACCACCCTGACCACTTTCAGCGGGTTGGCTCCGATGATCCTGGAGACCTCCATGCAGGCCCGGTTTCTCATCCCCATGGCGCTGTCGCTTGGCTTCGGCATCCTGTTCGCCACGCTTATCACCCTGATTCTGGTCCCGGCCCTGTACATGATCCTTGAGGATGTTCAACGCAAGCTGCACATCATGGCCTTCAAGAGACCGCCGCAGCCACGCGGGGGCGAGCCACGGGAATTGGCCGATCAAAAATAACGCGGCCCCCATAAGGAGGCCGCGCATACGCCCAATAATACAGGGCTCGATGAAGGGGGTCGGTTTTTACCGGGCCCCTTCTCTCATGCAATAAACCAGCTCCCGCGTCGCCTCGGCGGGCGAGGGCGCGGAGCAGATGGCCGAGACCACGGCGATGCCTGCCACGCCTGAACCGGCCACGGCGCGGGCGTTTTCGCGCTGCACCCCGCCGATTGCCACCAGCGGAAGAGAGGATAGCTTCACCGCGCGTTTGAGTCCCTCCGGCCCCCACGGGGAACCTTTGACGTCCTTTTTGGTTTGCGTGGGATAGACCGGTCCAATGCCAATATAGTCCACCGGGCGGTTTTGGGCGTCCAGCAGTTCGGCTTCGGTCTCCACGGACAGCCCTATGATGGCGTCCGGCCCCATGAGCTTGCGGACATCCTTTACAAGCATGTCCGACTGGCCCACGTGTACACCCTCGACCCCGGCGGCAAGGGCCACGTCAACGCGGTCATTGATGAGCAGGGGTATGGACAGGGGCTTGAGCAGCTTGTGCAGGGCGCGGGCCAGTTCCACGAATTCACCGGTGTCGGCTTCCTTTTCGCGCAACTGGACCATGGTGCAGCCTCCTTGGGCGGCTTGAGCCACGATCTCTTCCAAAGGACGGCCCAGGCAAAGACTGCGATCGGTGACGAGGTAGACGAGCAGATCTTGAGGTTTCATCATGCCACCACCTTGAGCCGTGCGCGCACGGTGTCTTCGTCCAGAAGGTAGAGCGCGTCGTGCAAATGCATCTGGAGGCTGCCCGGGCCGGGCGAGCGTTCGGCGGCCCATTCTCCGGCCATGTTCATGACCGCCGCCGTGTCCACGGCGGCCTGGAAGAAGTCAGGCTGAACCGCGGCAAACGCACCTGCCAAGGCGGTACAGGTACAGCCTAGTCCGGTCACGCGCGGCATCATGGCCGAGCCTCCGGCCAGACGCATCTCGCGGTCTTTGCCGACGACGAGGTCGGTTTCGCCACTGACCAGGACCACACAGCCGTAACGCTCGTTGAGGACCTTTGCGGCGCCTTTGGCCTCGTCCACCCCCATGCAGGTGTCCACGCCCTTGGTCTTGCCGTCCTCGCCGGCCACGGCCATGATCTCCGAGGCGTTGCCACGGAGGATGGCAGGGCGGTACTTCTCAAGAAATTCTATCGAGATGTCGGTGCGCAGGGCATTCACTCCGGCAGCCACAGGGTCGAGCACGACAGGGGTGTTCAGATCGTTGGCCTGGGCCATGGCCGTATGCATCCCGACCACGTAGTCTTCGGCTAGGGTACCGATGTTGACCACCAGAGCCCCGGCCAGGTTGACCATGCCGGGCAGGTCCTCGGCCACATGGCTCATGGCGGGCGAAGCCCCCAGGGCGAGCAGGGAGTTGGCCGTGTTGTTGGTGACCACGTAGTTGGTGATGTTGACGATGAGCGGCGCTTTTTCGCGGACCGCCTGGATGTCCTGCCATACTGCTTGGATCAAGGTCTCGGGAGCGCTCATTTCAACAACTCCCCGACACTTTCCACCTTGCCGCGCATACGGCCGGATTCGCCTTCTCGGGAATCCACGGCCAGGGTCAGGTAGACCCGGTCGCATCCTTTGCGCATGTCGTCGTGGCATTTCTTGATGGTCCGCATGATGTCGTCCAAATCGCCTTCGAGCACAGTACCCATGGCCCCGAGTTCATGAGGCAGGCCGGACTCTCTAACGATCTCGATGGTCCGGGCCACATAGGGCGCGAACGAGCCCTGGTCGGGACGCTCCAGAGGAAAAAGACTGAAGGTGGCTACACAGCTCATGGTATCCTTCCTTGTAGATTGATTCGTTCATGGCCGCCGGACGGCCGGTGCACAGGATTGACCCATTCCCTCTCAAGGTCAATGGCTGGTCGGGTAAAAATGCTATTCCTTTCGGTATGCCAATCTTGGTTGTTAAAGACGAAAAGAGGCCGGAGCGAATGCTCCGGCCTCTTACAGTTAACGGTCTTTGCGGGGTTATTCCTTGCAGTCCTCGCCCGCCATGTGCTTGAGGGTCTCGTAACGCTTGTTGTAGGTGTTTTCGATTTCAGCCCGGTATTCCTTGGAGAACTCGGGGTAGAACCGTTCCAGCATGGCATAGCGGTTTTCGCCGGACAGGAACTCCTGGAGGGTGCCGTCGGGCGCCTTGGATTCCAGGATGAACGGGTTCTTGCCTTCGTCGGCCAGCTGCGGATTGTAGCGGTAGAGCGGCCAGTAGCCGGAATCCACGGCCAGTTTCTGCTCCATCTGGGTCTTGCCCATGCCCTTCTTGATGCCCTGGTTGATGCACGGGGCGTAGGCGATGATCAGGGACGGGCCAGGGTAGGCCTCGGCTTCCTTGACGGCCTTGAGGAACTGCTGCTTGTTGGCGCCCATGGACACGGAGGCCACGTAGACATAGCCGTAGGTCATGGCCATGCGGCCCAGATCCTTCTTGTTGGTCGTCTTGCCTGCCGCGGCGAACTTGGCGATGGAGCCGAGCGGAGTGGCTTTGGAGGACTGGCCGCCGGTGTTGGAGTAGACCTCGGTGTCCAGGACGAGGACGTTGATGTCCTTGCCGGAAGCGAGCACGTGGTCCAGCCCGCCGTAGCCGATGTCGTATGCCCAACCGTCGCCGCCAAACACCCAGATGGACTGCTTGGTGAACAGGTCGGACATGTCCAGGATTTCCTTGAGGGCCTTCTTGCGCGTACCCTTGAGGGCCTTTTTGAGCTCCTCACCCGCGGCCTTGGACTCCTCGGGGTCGTTCATGACCTCGGCCCACTTGTTCAGCTTGGTCTTGAGCTCGCCGGTTTCGGCATTGGCGGCCTCCTTGCAGAGCTGAGCCAGATGGGTCCGGCGCTGGTCCGTGGCCATCTCGATACCGTAGCCGAACTCGGCGGCATCCTCGAACAGGGAGTTGCCCCATGCCGGGCCGTGGCCTTCGGGGGTGACGCAGTACGGCGCTGTGGGTGCGGATGCGCCCCAGATGGACGAACAGCCGGTGGCGTTGGCGATGACCATGCGCTCACCAAAGAGCTGGGTGATGACCTTGACGTACGGGGTTTCGCCGCAGCCCGCGCAGGCTCCGGAGAATTCCATGAGGGACTTGCGGAACTGGGAGCCCTTGACGGTCTCGCGACCGAAGACGTCCTTGTAGGAAACGGTATCCGAGAAGTTGAAGTTGGGCACCTGGACCTCGGTCTGGGTGGCGATGGGCTTCATTACCAGGGCCTTTTCCTTGGCCGGGCAGATGTCGGCGCAGTTGCCGCAGCCCAGACAATCCAGGGTGTTGACCTGGAGGCGGAAGTGCATTCCTTTGACGTCCTTGCCCACGGCGTCGATGGTCTCATAGGTGGCCGGAGCCTTCTTCATCTCGTCGTCGGTGGCCAGCACGGCGCGCAGGGCGGAGTGCGGGCAGACAAAGGCGCATTGGTTGCACTGGATGCAGTTGTCCTTGATCCACTCGGGAACCAGGATGGCTACACCGCGTTTTTCGTATTTGGACGTGGCGTTGGGCATGGTGCCGTCGTGGGAGAAGGCCGAAACGGGAAGGGAGTCGCCTTTCTGGGCCAGGACCGGACGCATGACGTTCTTGACGTAGTCCGGTTCACGGCGGTTGGGCGCCTTGTCGTCGGTCAGGGTCTTCCATGAATCGGGCACCGGAATCTCGACGATGGCGTCGGTGGCGGCATCGACGGCGGCGCAGTTCATGTCCACGATCTTCGGGCCTTTCTTTCCGTAGGCCTTTTCGATGCCGTCCTTGAGCAGTTCAACTGCCTTCTTGAACGGGATGACGTCGGCCAGCTTGAAGAAGGCGGTCTGCATGACCATGTTGATGCGGCCGCCCAGGCCGACATCGCCCGCGATCTTGACCGCGTCCACGGTGTAGAACTTCAGCCCCTTCTCGGCGATGGTCCGACGCATGGCGGCGGGCAGCTTCTTGTCCATTTCCTCGGCGGTCCAGGCGCAGTTCAGCACGAACGTGCCGCCGTCCTTGATGCCTTCGAGCACGTCATAGAGATTTACGTAGCTCGGGTTGTGGCAGGCGATGTAGTTCGCGTTCTGTACCAGATAGGTGGACTGAATGGGCTTCTTGCCGAAGCGCAGGTGCGAGATGGTGATGCCGCCCGACTTCTTGGAGTCATAGGCGAAATAACCCTGGGCGTAGAGATTGGTGTTGTCGCCGATGATCTTGATGGCCTGCTTGTTCGCACCCACCGTGCCGTCGGAGCCCAGACCCCAGAACTTGCACTGGACCGTGCCTTCGGGAGCGGTGTCCACACAGTCGCAGTCGAACAGCGAGGTGTGGGTGACGTCGTCCAGAATACCCACGGTAAAGCCGTTCTTGGGCCGACCGAGCGAGTTGTATACGGATTCGACCTGGGCCGGGGTGAAGTCCTTGGACCCGAGGCCGTAGCGGCCGCCGACGATGACCGGGGCATTGCGCTTGCCCGCGTAGGCGGCGCAGATGTCGAGGTACAGGGGGTCGCCCAGAGAGCCGGGCTCCTTGGTGCGGTCGAGAACCGCGATCTTCTTCACGGTCTTGGGGATGGCTGCCAGCAGGTGCTTGACCGAGAAGGGCCGGAACAGACGGACCTTGACCAGGCCGACCTTCTTGCCCTGCGCGTTGAGGTAGTTGACGGTCTCCTCAATGGTCTCGCAACCGGAGCCCATGGCGATAATGATGCGGTCCGCCTTGGGGTGACCAACGTAATCGAACAGCTTGTAGCGGCGGCCGGTGATCTTGCCCACCTGCTTCATGGCGTTGGTGACGATGTCCGGGATGGCATCATAATAGGTATTGGTAGCCTCGCGGCCCTGGAAGTAGATGTCCGGGTTCTGGGCGGTGCCGCGGGTGTCGGGGTGCTCGGGGTTCATGGCCCGTTTGCGGAATTCGGCCACCTTGTCCATGTTCAGCAGAGGCTTCATGTCTTCGTAGTCGATGACAGCGATCTTCTGGATCTCATGAGAGGTACGGAAGCCGTCAAACACGGACATGAACGGAACCGAGGCCTCGACGGCGGCGAGGTGGGCCACCAGCGAGAGGTCCATGACTTCCTGGACGGAGTTGGAAAAGAGCATGGCGAAGCCGGTCTGGCGGGTGGCCATGACGTCCTGGTGGTCGCCGAAAATGGACAGGGCGTGGGCCGCGATGGCACGGGCGGACACGTGGAAGACGCCGGGCAGGAGTTCGCCGGAAATCTTGTACATGTTCGGGATCATCAGGAGCAGTCCCTGAGAGGCGGTAAAGGTGGTGGTCAGCGCGCCGCCGGCCAGGGAGCCGTGCACAGCGCCCGCCGCGCCCGCTTCGGACTGCATCTGTCGGATCTGTACGGTCTGGCCGAAAATGTTTTTCCGTCCATGGGCGGCCCACTCGTCGGCGATTTCGCCCATGGGCGTGGACGGGGTGATGGGGTAGATGGCGGCCGTCTCGCTCATGGCGTAGGCCACATGCGCGGCAGCGGTGTTGCCGTCCATTGTTTTCATGGTCTTCTTGGGCATTTGTTTCTCCAAGTGTTTTGAATTGACCTGTATCTGCCTGGGGACATATAGCGGGCCCCGACTGTCGGGGCCCGTGCGGTCCGCGGGGACCGGATCATGCATTAAAATACACATTCCATCGTAGTTGTTTCGCGATTTATCGTGCCGGGGTCAAGCCCTTTGCCCTCCGTTCCCCGATCAATCGACGCCTTTTACCGAATTTTTCAGACTTCCAGAGGGTGATTGTCTATTTTGTGATGTAATTCACAGAGTTGTCCGGCGAGTTTTTCCCGGCTCGATCCATTGTGTTTGCAGAGACATAGCATGAAGGGAAGGCGGAATGAATCTTGGAAAATGAAAAGGGCCTCGCGGTTGCAGGGCCCTTTTCATTTTTTTTTGGAATTATTTTTCAGTTTTGAAACCGGCGCGGCTCCAGGCGAGATAGCCGCCCGCCAGGCTGCGGACATCCCAGTAGCCGTGTTTTTGCAGGTAGGATGCGGCGATGTTCGCCCGATAGCCCGCTGCGCAGTAGAGCAGGTGGTGGGCGTTTTCATCGAGATCGAATTTGCCGTCAAGAATGTCCACCAGGGGGATGTGCTTTGCCCCGGGGATACGGCCGCCTTCCCATTCAACGGGAGTGCGCACGTCGATAAGGCTGATCTCCTTGCCCTCGTCCTGAACGTTCTGCAGGACCTGGGCCGAGTCGATGGCCAGGGAATCCACCGCGCGTCCGCTGTAGACCCAGGCCTGAATGCCGCCGGAGAGGTAGCCGAGGATATTGTCGTAGCCAATACGGTGGAGTTCAATGCGCATGCGTTCGTAGTCGTCGCGGGTGTCCACCACCAGGAGGATGTCTGCGTCCGGCTCCACGGTCATGCCCACCCAGTTGGCCAGGCTCGGCTCAAAGCCGATGTTCAGTGAACCGGGGATATGATACCCGGCAAAAGCCGCAGCGTCGCGCACGTCGATGACCACCGCGCCGTCCTGCATCCTTTCCTCGAACTTGAACGGATTCATGGCCAGGTCCAGGGGGCAGCGTTCAAGCAGGGGCGCGCCCGAGGCGTTGGTGGAGATGATGTGCGTGAAGGATTTTGGCCGGGCAGGGAAGTTCTGGCTCATGGCCAGGTGGAAGTCCTCGAAGCTGTCAAAACCCAGCATGGGGTTGTGGCGACGTTCAAAGCCCAGCGTGGAACTCGGCTTGGAGGACATGCCCCGACCACAGAGGGACCCTGCGCCGTGAGCGGGAAACACTTCAAGGCTGTCGGGGAACTTGGCGAATTTAACGTATAGAGAGTCCCACAGGTTTTGGACCTGCTCGTTGAGCTTGGCTCCGCCCACAAGGTCGGGTCTGCCGATGTCGCCGACGAAAAGTACATCGCCGGTCAGCAACATCCACGGCTCGTCGCCGCGGGTGGTATCCGTAACCAGCAGAGACAGGGCGTCCGGGGTGTGTCCCGGCGTAAACAGCACCTCAAGTTTGGCGTTGCCCACGGTCAGCTGCTGTCCTTCCACGAGAGGCGTGAAATCGTAGTCCACCGGCGAGGTTTCGTAGACCATGATGTCGCAGCCGGTCTGGGATTTCAGCTCCTGTGCACCGGAGACGTGGTCCGCATGCACATGCGTATCAATGACATGGACGATCTTCATGCCTTCCTCGCGCGAAATGTCCAAGTAGTCCTGCACATCACGCTTGGGGTCCACAACGACCATTTCACCGACGGCGGGGCAGCCGATGACGTAGGAAAAGCAACCGAGTCCGGGGGTGGTGATCTGTTTGAAGTACATTGAGAGCTCCTTGGTGAATTCTCTTCTTGCTAGGGCAAGAGTAAGCACAAAGGAGTCTCAATGCAACATGTGAACAGATATTTGAGGATGTCTACTGGAGTTCCTCCGCCTTGCTTCGAAAACGCGTAGCCAGGTCGTCCATCAGGTCGGCAGCCGTTCCAAAGGCCTTGAGCTTTTGTTCCGGCTGGCCGAGCGTGCGGCGGTAGGCCCACTGGGACAGATAGAAGAGTTCGGATTCGGGGCAGGATTGGCAAACCTTTCTGAGGTGCGTGACGATTTCGGCCCTGGTCCGTTCCCGGAACAGGATGGCCTGCTTCAACCGGTCGCTGGCCTCGCCGGTGGCCTTGCCTTCGGCCATGGCCGTCTGCAACTGGCCGTTGGCGCGTTCCACGGCCTTGGCAGCGCGGCGATACTTGCCTGCCATTTCGACGATGGACGGGTCGTCGGCAAAGGCATGGAAGACTTCTGCGGTACGCTCTATACGGCGAGCGTTGAGCCGGAGCATGACCTTGATTTCTTCCGTGGTCAGAGTCCTGGTCTCCTTCTCGTCGCCGACCACGTACTCGCGTTCGGTATTGGCGGCCGTATCCACCAAGTGGACCATGAAGGCCGGAGTATAGATGTCGTAGAGGGTTTTGAGCATGGCGGGATTGAAAGCGTAATCGTAGACGGCCTTGCGCGAGGCGTTGATGTCGTCGCCGCTCACTGCGAACCCATCCATTTCTCGGCCATAGTAGCGGTTCAGGGCCACTGCCGTCGCCAGAGAATCGGGTTTGCCGTTCGGGCCGCGCGGCTGGAAGCGGTGCAGCAGGAAGTCGGCCAGGGATTCCACGAAGGTGAAGGTCACCACCTTGTCCTCGGAGACTTCAATGGTCTTGGGCTGTTCGGCCTTTTCGGGCTCTGTTGCGGGCGGCGGGGTGACAGTCTCGGTCTCGGCCGTGGACGGCGTGTAGTCAGGCTTGGACTCCTGGCCCTTGTCCACCCAGTCGGGGGCCTTTGCAGGCTCGGCTGCGGGCGGGGTCACTTCGGACCGTACGGTGGAGGGCTCTTCATTGCCCCGATTCAGGATGAGGAAGGCGCCGACAGCGAGTAAAACGGCGCAAGCGATGAGTATGAGGGCGGTCCGATTCTGTTTCATGACCTTGCCTCCCGGCAGGGGTGTGGGTTGACCTTCGTGTTACTGGCGTACTCGTTATCCTTGTTCGGCGAGGAGGATGCCTTTTCGGCAGGAAACCGCCCCGTCGAGCCCAAGGCTACCCTGACCGCCCGTTTTGGGCAATGCCTCTTTGTGGTGGGGCTGCGAACCGTGCAAATCCATATAGGAATGTCGTTGGTGGTGGGGCAACGTGCTGTGTTGGTTACAAGTCATTACGAACAGCCGTTATTGCGTCCAAGACCGATTCAGTAACAAGGTTCACCGGGGTGTTTGGTGCGTCCTTGACCGACCTGGGAGTGGCCGTCGGCTCCGGGTCGCACGGGGCGGCCCGAAGCCTTCAGCCTAGGATGGGCTATTCGTCTTTTGCCATGGCTTCCTTCAGATAGGGGACGTACTTGTAGTCCACGCCCTTGATATGGTTGACCAGCCAGTCCTTGAGGAAGAAGAACAAGTCCTGGCTCATGCCAATCTGTCCGGATTGGAATCGCTCGATGAACTCGTTGGCCTGTCCGAGCAGATCCCGGTGGACGGCCTTGTGCTCCTCGACTTCGGGATATCCATACTTGTCGAAAAGGGATTCCTCCTCGCCGAAATGGTATGTTGCGTAGCGTCCCACTTCATCGAGGATGGGGCCGATAACGGCTTTGCCTTTGCCTTGCTGCATGGCGCTGTTGAGCCTGTTGATCAAGAGGATTAACTCCTTATGCTGATCATCAATGACATCAATGCCTGTGGCGATGGAACTGTCCCAGACAATAAGCGGCTTGGCAGCATCCAACTCAGCCAGAGTATCCTGGAGTGATTGCGTTGATGCGACAGTGGCCGTAACAGCAGGTTTGGGTGTTGTGACTCTGGCTGCCTTGGGCGTTATCTGGACCGGTTTGGGCGCGGAGTAGGCTGGTGGCAGGGACTCCCTTTCCCTTTTTATGACACGATGCGAAGAGGAGCCCTGGCTTTCATTTCCGGTTTTGAAGAATCGGAGTTCCTGGCGGAGTCCGGACGCCTCGCCGGACAGAGCCTCGGTAGTAATAGTCAGATCGCGGGCCATGCGGGCCGTGTCCTGTATGCCTGCATCTAGATCCTGGACAGCCTTGCCGACCATATCGGTGTCGCGTTGTTGCTCGGAGCTGGATGCGTTGATTTCCTCGATCATGGCGGCGGTTTTTTCGATGTCCGGCACCAGCAATTTGAGGAGTTCTCCCGCCTGGTTGGAAATATCCACGGTGTCTGCGGAGAGTTCTCCGATTTCTTTGGCGGCATCACCCGATCGTTCAGCCAGCTTACGGACTTCGGACGCGACCACGGCGAACCCTTTGCCGTGCTCCCCCGCTCGGGCTGCTTCGATCGCCGCGTTCAAAGCCAGCAGGTTGGTCTGTCTGGCTATTTCCTCGATCACCGTGATCTTGCCAGCGATGGTGGTGATGGCTTTCAAGGCCGTACCCACCGACTCGCCGCTCTGGCGGGCGTCCCCGGCCGCTTTTGTGGCCAGCGTATGCGTCTCTCTGGAATTGGCCGCAGTGGTGGCGATGTTGGAGCGCATCCCGTCCATCAGGGAGGCTATTTCGCTGATGGAACCGGCCTGTCGGGTGGCGTTGTCAGCCAGGGTGGCAGCCATACCGTTGAGTTCCGAGCTCCGATCGGCCATGTCCACGGTGGACTCCTTTGCCTGGCTGACCACGTCATGGAGTCGTTGCTCCATGGCGGCAAGAGCGCGAGCCACCAACCCGATCTCGTCGTTTTGGTCACTGACGCATACGCCAGTCAGGTCTCCCTTGCAGATCGTTTCCATGGTTTCGTTGAAATTGTACAATGGTCGGATAAGCTTGCGTTGAATAGCCAGGAAACTGAACAGGGTGGTCAGTAGCATGATGCCAATGCCGATAATCTGGGAGAGGAGCAGAAAATCAACGCGGTCTTCCGATTCCTTCTGCATCATGGTTACGGCCTGGTTCATGTTGACCAGAACGGCCAGGCTTTGCTTGTTGAAATCGTTACTCAGAATTTGACGCTTGAGTATTTCATCCAGGGTGGCGCTGTAAGCCTCCCATAGTTTCTGGACTTTGAGGAGTTGTTCCCTGACTTCATCCGATGGGGCGGGCAGTTCTCGTTTCTCGCCGTCCGGGTTTACCGTAACCGGAGCCGGACCGGAATCAGTCAGGGCGGTCAAGGTTTCACGGAACAGTTTTGAGGTGGTCTCAACCTGCTTGCCGATCTCGGCGCCGTCCCGTCCGGCGCGGCGTTCTTCAAGGTAGAGCAGGGCTTCCTTGGCCATCTTCTGGCTGAGCATTCTTTGTCGACCCGCAAGATTGATGACCAGCCCGTCATGATTTTGGGCCGAGGTGATTATCAGTGTAGCCACGAACATGGCGAGACCCACGGCGAGCAGTAAGCCGATGGCAGAGTACAATTTAAGTCGCAGACTCATTCTTCCCTCCAGGAGCTGAAAGAGCGGTAACAAGCCGGTTTCTAGCTTTCATACGAAACAGGGATAGAATGTTATCAGAAAAATATAGTCTCTAAGATTATAAATGCGACAGTTAGGAGACCACCAGTACGATGGGCTTGCGCATTTGGATAGGGGCGTGTTCAGGAACGAAGCCGCCAGCCGTTGGCGTAGACCGTAAAGCTGTCCTTGCCGATGCGGCCTATGAGGGTGACGCCGTCCGATTCGGCCAGTTCCATCCCTGAGCTGGTGGCTGCGGAGAAACCGCACAAAACCGGGATGCGGGCCATTGAAGCCTTGGCAGCCAGCTCGGAAGCCAGGCGGGAGGTGAGCATGGCTATCTCCACTCCAGCCAGAAGCCGGCTTTCCAGTGCCGACCCTATGGCCTTGTCAAAGGCGCAGTGCCGGCTGACGTCCTCGCCGTATGCAACCAACTCTCCATTCGCCTTGAACAGTGCCGCCGCGTGGGTGGCCCCTGTGCTGTGGTACAGCCTCTGGTGTTCTTCGAACCGCTTGCGGAGCCGGAAAATTTGTTTCGGATCGATATTTGAGACACCGGACATAGCGGGCAGGGGACGGCGAGGAAGGTGGTGTCGCAATCCGACTACTGCCTGGGCAGAGCCATGCCGGAAGGTCATGTCGAGGATGTCCGACCGGGTGCGGATGAGACCTTGAGAAAAAAGATGGCCCACGATCAGGTTTTCATCATCCCCCGGGGTACGCGCCAGGAAGATGTCTTCGCGGCCACGAATGGAGATTTGCAGGGATTCCTCCACGACCACCATGGCGGTGCGGTCTTGAAGCGTGCCCGCGCAGTAGTGCTCCAATGACGTTCCACGCATCAGTTCGAGTGTTTGTGTCGGCCCTGCCGGACAGGAGGACTCTCGGGAAGGCAGAGTGGGGATGATCAGGGAGAACTGTGTCGAGGGCATCGTCTATCCTTGTCTGGTGGCGGGTTTGCCGTCAGTCCGCCTCCGTCCGGGCGGCCGGAGCGTCGCGAGGACGCTCCGGCCAGTTTCCGGGTCAGGCGGGGGACGGTTTAGGCCTTCATCGCCTTGATCGGGCTCGCCAGTTTGGCGAACAGCTGCTTTTTGGTCATGGGCGAAGCCTGCTTTGCCTCGGCCACTGCATACTCGTGGTAGGTGTCGGGCGTGTCGGTCATCAGGTAGATGACGTTGACATCTTCGGGGTCGCCCAGGGACGCCTTGGGCCACTTCTTCTTCAGAAGCGCGAGTCTTTCCTCGGCCAGCTTGAGCATGTCGGCTCGTTCGCCGAAGTTCATGGTGCCGGTGGGACAGGCCCGGACGCAGGACGGAGGCAGGCCGTTGGTGATGCGGTCGAAGCACATGGTACATTTGGACAGCAACCCGGTCTGATCGTTGCGACGGGGGATGTTATACGGACATGCCTCCTGGACTTCTTTGGCCTGCTCGGCAGTGAACTGCTTGGTTTTTTCAGTGTAGAGCACGGCTCCGGTCTTTTCATCCTTGAGGATGGCGCCGTCGAGGTACACGTCGCCCACTTCCTTGCAGGGGGGTACTTCACAGTGTCGGCACTGATCCGGGAAGAAGTTCCAGCGGATCGTTCCGGTCGCATCCATGTAGTCATGGAAACGGACCAGTTTGTAGTTGTTGGGATTCAGGTCCGGCGGATTCTGGTGGCTTCCCCATTGCAGGGTCTTGTTGGCGGGAAGCCCGTGCCATTCCTTGCAGGCCAGTTGGCAGCCGCGGCACGCGGTGCAGCGGGATGTATCTATCAGGAACGTTTTGGACATGACTGTCTCCTCTACCGTGCCAGTTCGGTGATCTTGTCCGCCTTGCGGATGTTCACGCAGCACGCTTTGTATTCCGGGATGGTGGTGTTGGGGTCGCCCACCGAAGGCGTCAGCCGGTTGGTGGAGTCGCCGCTACCGGGCGTGGTCCAACCGAAGCAGTAAGGCATACCGATCTCATGGATGATGCGGCCGTGCACCTTGAGCGGGCGCATGCGAACCGTGACCATGGCGATGGCCTGAACCTTGCCGCGAATGGACTCGATGATCACGCCGTCACCGTTCTTGATGCCCTTTTCCTTGGCCAATTCCGGGCTCATCTCGACGTAGAGCTGGGGTTCGGCCTCAAGCAGGTTGGGCACGTTGCGGGTCTCGCCGCCGCCGCACCAGTGCTCGGTCAGGCTGTAGGTGGTCAGCACGATCGGGTAGTTGGGATCGGCGGGTTTGGCCAGTACGTCGGGCGCGCTGGTGGTGAACTTGTAGACCGGGCTGGAGAGCTGCTTGGAGAACAGGTTTTTGTTCACCGGAGTCTCGGCGGGTTCGTAGTGCTCGGGGAACGGACCGTCCATGCGTCCGGGGCCGAAGAGGTGGCCCAGGCCGTGGGTCTGCATGATGAACGGCAGCTTGCCCTTGCCCGAGGACAGGGGCGGCCATCCGCCGTCGGGAACGTCGCCGACCCACTTGCCGTCCTTCCACTCGATGACCGCCTTGTCCTTGTTGTACGGCTTGCCGTTGAGATCCACGGAAGCGCGGTTGTAGAGGATGCGGCGGTTGACGGGCCAGGACCAGGACCAGTTGGGGTACAGGGCGATCTTGGCCTGCATGGGAGTCTGCTCCGGCGAGCGGCGCAGGGACTTGTTGCCGTCTTCTTCGGTCCAGCTGCCGCAGTAAAGCCAGTTCAGGCTGGACGTGGCACCGTCTGCGCTGAGTGCGGTGAAGGAAGGAACCTGCTGGCCCCTCTTGTACATCTTGCCCTTGACTTCGGTGTCTTTGTGGAAGCGGCCGTTGATGCGCTGGCAGAGATCTTCGGGATCGAACTTTTCGGGCCAATCCTGGTTGATCACGGGCGCGGCGAAGGTTCCGCCCTCGTTGCGGTACATGTCACGAATGATGTTGAACAGCGGCACGTACATTTCGCCGAAGGGACGGGTCTTGAACTGCGGGTCCACACATTTGTGGTGCCACAGAACCCAGCGGCCGGAGTTGGTAACCGAACCGGCTTTTTCCATACGGTGGGCCGAAGGCAGCAGGAACATCTCGGTCTTGACGGTCTTGGGGTCCACGTCCGGGCGATGCCAGTTCTCCGTGGTCTCGGAGTTGTGCAGCTCGGCGCAGACACACCAGTCGAGGTTGTCCATTGCCTTGCGGATCTTGTGCGTGTTGGGCACCGAGTTCATGGGGTTGAGGCCCATGAAGAAACCGCCCTTGATCTCGCCCTTGAACATGCGGTCGAAGAGGAACAGGTACGAGTAGTCGTGTCCCTTCTCGATCTTGGGCAGCAGGTTGTAGCAGAAGTCGTTTTCAGCGGTGGCGTTGTCGCCGTACCAGGCCTTGAGCAGGCTGGTCATGTATTCGGGCTTGTGCTGCCACCAGTTGGCCGACTCGGGGTCGTTGCTGACCGGGGTGTTGTCCTTGTTGTACTGTTCGAGCGTCTGCCACGGGGCCGCGGGCATGGCCATGTAGCCGGGCAGGATATGATAGAGCATGGCGTGGTCCGTGGAACCCTGGACGTTGGGCTCGCCGCGAAGGGCGTTGATGCCGCCGCCGGCCACGCCGATGTTGCCGAGCAGCAACTGAATGATGCCCGAGGTGCGGATGTTCTGCACGCCTACGGTGTGCTGGGTCCAGCCCAACGCGTACATTACCGTTCCGGCCTTGTCCGGGCGGCCTGTGGCGGAGAAGGTCTTGTAAACCTTTTCCAGAATCTTGGGAGCCACGCCGGTGGTCTTGGAAACCGTGTCGAGGTCATAGCGGGAGTAGTGCTTCTTGAGCAGCTGGAAGACACAGTTCGGATCCTTGAGATCCTTGTCCTTCCTGGGAACCCCGTTCTTGTCCATCTGGTAGTTCCAGGTGGACTTGTCGTAGGTCCGGGTCATGGGATCGTACCCGGTGAACAGGCCGTCCTTGAAACCGAACTTCGGGTCCACCAGCAGGGAGGCGTTGGTGTATTCGGTAACGTACTCATGGAAGAAACGCTTGTTCTCGATGATGTACTTGATCATGCCGCCCAGGAAGGCGATGTCCGTACCTGACCGAAGGGGGACGTGGAAGTCGGAGCGGGCCGAGGTCCGGGAGAACTTCGGGTCCACGTGCATGACCGTGGCACCCTTGTCCTTGGCGCGCAGCACGAACTTGAAGGAAATGGGATGGTGCTCGGCCGCGTTGCTGCCCATGATCAGAATGGAGTCGGCATTGGCGATGTCGGTCCAGTGGTTTGTCATGGCGCCGCGCCCGAAGGATTCGCCCAGGGCGGACACGGTTGAGCTGTGGCAGACGCGAGCCTGGTGATCCATGTAGACTATGCCGAGGGCCCGGGCGAACTGATGGGTCAGGGCACATTCCTCGTTGGAGGCATGCGAGGTGCCGAGCAGAAACATGGATTCGATGCGGTTGACGGCCAGCCCGTCGGCATTGCGCAGGATGAAATCCTTGTCGCGGGTTTCCTTGACCCGTTTGGCGATGCGGTTGAGCATCCAGTCCCAGCTTTTTTCTTCCCATTTGTCCGAGAATGGGGCCCGGTACATGGGAGTTTGCAGCCGGTTGTGCTCGGTGGTCATGGACAGCATGGCCGCACCCTTTGCGCACAGAGAGCCTTCGTTTACCGGATAGTCGGGGTCGCCTTCAGAGCTGACCAGTTTGCCGTCCTTGACGTATCCGATGACGTTGCAGCTTACGGAACAGAACGGACAGACGGTCAGGATTTCCTTGGCGCCGCTGATCTTGAGTTGCGCGGCGTACGCCTTCACGGGAGCAAGGTCGAAACCCAGCTGCCCCAGCGTCATACACGCAGCTCCCGTACCTGCGAGTTTGAGAAAGTTTCGGCGATCCAATTTCATGAGGATGCCTCCTTGAGTTTTGCCGTACCGCTCACCGCACGGGCATTAGACAGAAGAGTGTGTTGAGCGATTCTGTAAATATCATCAAAAAATCCATGATTTCATTATGTTCATTTGAACAAGGCCTGGATTCCAGGCCTGTTTTGGTGTCAAACCGTTATGCTGTTGAAGATTAGTTAAATATAGATATTGTAAATGATGAGTATTTATAAATCAAATTCGTTGTTTTCAACATATTAAAATCATGTGTTTTTTTGTTTGTGCCAGATCGTTGTTGAGAAATCGTGCTACGATTATAAAAATCATACGCGCATAGCTGCCAGGGCAGCAGGGACGGGACTACTGAATCGATGTGTCGCGAGAAGCGGCGGTGTCGGCATGAGGGAATGTAAAAGTCTTCCGCAACGGTGGGGAATATGCCTGAAAATATGGACTCTATTGTCGTCTGGAAGGGGGGAAAGGTGATCGCCTGTTATCCGTGCAGTTCCTTTTACATTGATTGGAGGCCTTCCATTAGGTATTGCCCAATTCGCTTTGAATTATTGTCAGCAAGTAAAAATCAAATTGGAGAGTCATGGAAAATCTGCCAGATTGCCCGAAATGCCGGTGTGAGTATGTGTATTCCGACGGGACCGTTCTGATTTGCCCCGAGTGCGGGCACGAGTTCCAGGAGGGGGAAACGCAGGAAAAGGTCTACAAGGATGCCAACGGTAATGTCCTTGTGGACGGGGACACCGTACTCGTAATCCAGGATTTGAAGGTCAAGGGTGCGTCTTCAATCAAGAAGGGAACCAAGGTCAAAAATATCAGACTGATCGAACCGGAAGACGGCGTTCATGACATCGCCTGCAAGATACCGGGGTTCGGGTTCATGTATCTGAAGACCTCTGTGGTTAAAAAGGTTTGATGATATATCTCCATTCAAAGGGCGGCTCGATTTGCAAGCCGCGTCAGGCCATTGGCTAGAAATGGAAAAGCCCTTGCGTATGTTCGCAAGGGCTTTTGATTTTGGTTATGTCGGTGGGGGCGGTCAGTTGAATGACGTTTTCCCTCTTGCGGTTCGTTATGGCGTATAGAGTCCGGCCCATTTGGGCAGGAAGAGCGACAGGGCGGGAATCACCGAGATGATGATCAGGACCACGAAGTCCATGACCACGTAGGGGATGGCCTCTTTCGCTATCTCGTCCACTTCACAGCCTACAAGATTCGCCGCCGTGAACAGGTTGACGCCAACAGGCGGCGTGGCCTGGCCGATGGCCAGGGCCGAGATGAAGATGACCCCGTAGAAGACCGGGTCGACATGGAAGGCCGACAGGACCGGGATCAGGATCGGCATGAGCAGATACGAGATGGAGATGGCGTCGAGGATCATGCCCAGGGCGAACAGCAGGATATTGACCAGGACGATCATGACCACGGCGTTGGGGGATATCTTGATGATGAAATCCGCCAGGGTGTCGATGACGCCGGTTACCGAAGCCGCCCAGGTGAAGATGCCGGCAAAGGCAACGATGAACATGATGACCGAACTGGTCACTGCGGACTCGACCAGGATTTCGATCAGGTCCCGCCAGCCGATGGAGCGGTAGATTACCACCGCCACAAAGAGGCTGTAGAACACCGCTACAACGGCCGCCTCCGTGGGCGTGAATATGCCGGTGTAGATGCCGCCCAGAATGACCACAGGGGCCATGAGCGCCCAGAACGACTGGCGCAGAGCCTTGCAGAGATCCGCCATACAGCCACGGCAGACAAGGCCGCGATAGCCGCGCCGGTAGGAGATGTACCAGGCCACGAACATGGTGGCCAAGCCGGTCAGCAGTCCCGGAATGATGCCTGCCACAAAGAGTGCGGACACCGACACCGAGGTGATGTTGCCATAGATAATGAACGCGATGGACGGCGGAATGATGATGGACAGGTCGGACGCGTTGGCGATGGTCGCTCCGGAAAAGGCCTTGTCGTAGCCGTTGTTCAGCATGGGAGTGAGCAGGATCATGCCCACGGCGGCCGTTGTGGCCGGTCCGGAACCGGACATGGCTCCCCAGAACATGCAGGTCAGCACGGCCACGATGGACAGGCCGCCAGTGGCGCGTCCCACAAGCAGTTCGAAGAAGTTGGCAATGTGCGCGGCGATACCCGCCCGCTGGAGAATGACTCCGGCCAGGACGAAAAAGGGAATGGCCAGCAGCGGGAACGAGGCGATGCCCGAGGCAAAGTTGACCCCGAGCATTTCAGCACCGAGATCAAAGTACATGATGGTAGCCACGGCCGAAACGCCCAAAGACGTGCCGATGGGCGCGCCGATGAACATCAGCACCAGAAACAGGGCGAGGATGAGCAGAAATTCCATGGCGCTAATCCTCCTTCCTTTCCGCCAGCTTGGTCATGGCGTCGCGGTAGATGCCATGGAAGACGAAGACGGACAGGACCGGCAGGCCCAGGTAATAGATCCACACCGGAATATCCAGGGACGCTGAACGAGCCTGGAACAGAGTGACCTCATCGTAGATGGCCTGGATCATGTAGTAGTCCAGGACCAGGAAAAGGCCTGCGGCGAGCACGGAATAAACGATGATCCATACACGCTGTACTGCGCGGGGGAACATATTGAAGAAGGTTACCATGCCCATGTGGCCGCCGCGTTCGAACGCGATGCCGATGCCGATGACGGTCATCCAGACGAAAAGATTGATGGTGATTTCCTCCGTCGCGGCCAGTGAGAAATGGAAGATGTACCGGCTCAGAATGTTGAGAAAGGCGATCACAACCATGGCGCCCATGCAGATGGCTACCAACCAGTGACTGAGAGGAAAACCGAATAATAACTTTTTCACACACTTACTCCACGATTCGGATTCCATAATCGGAATCCAATGATAGAACCTGCCCCGGAAATCATGTTTCCGGGGCAGGACGCGGTCGTCACGAAGGGGACGGGATTAGTTGGCGATGTCGGCCTTGGCCTTCTCGTAAACCTCGGGCCCGATCTCCTGAATCCACTTGTCGTAGACAGAGCGCGTGGCCTGAGCGAAGGCTTCCCTTTCTTCGTCGGTAAGCATGTGGATTTCCATGCCCTTGCCCTCCATGAAGGCTATGGGGTCCGGAACTTCCATGGTGTAGTTGAATTCGTCCTTCAGGATGTTGAGGGACTTATCGCCGTCAAGACCACCGCGGCTCAGAGCGGTTTCGAACCGTCCCGCTTCCTTGGCGGCTTCGAGGATGGCGTCCTGGATTTCCTTGGGGAAAGCGTTCCATTCCTTCTGGTTCCAGTAGATGATCAGGGGATCCACCAGGTAATTCCACATGGTTGCGTACTTGTGGTACTGGTAGATCTGAATGGGGATGAGCACGCCGACCGGGTTTTCCTGGCCGTCGACGACGCCCTGCTGGAAACCGGCGACAGCATCGCCCCAGTTCATGTTCACAGGGTCGGCGCCCAGTGCGCGGAAGGTATCGATGAACAACGGGTTGCCCACCACGCGGATGCGCAGGCCCTTCATGTCGTCCGGGGTCTTGACCGCGATCTTGGAGTTGGTCAGCTGACGGAAGCCGTTCTCTGCCCAGGCAAGGGGTTCGAGCCGCTTGGCCCGCATGGCCGCGAACACGGCCTCACCGGCCTGGCCGAATTTCACTTTGTCCAGTGTGTCGAAATCGTTCAAAAAGAACGGAAGATGGAAAATATTGGCCTCGGGAATGACCGGGCTGATATTGATGGTCGAGTCAATGGCACAGTCAATGACGCCTTTGGCGACCATCTGCGAGCTCTTGAGTTGTGCGCCCTTGAGCAGGGCGGAACCGAAGTAGGGTTTGACGTTGATCTGGCCGTTGGTCTTTTCCTTGACCAGCTCAGCGAATTTGGTGGCGCCCATGCCCCAGTAGAGCTTGGGACCTACCGTCACCTGCATCTTGTATTCTTTTTTGAATCCGGCGTTGGCGGTGATCGCCGCCATAAGAACGAACACGGCCGCGAAGGCGACCGCTTTTTTGGTCAGTTTGAAATTCAACATTACCAACTCTCCACAGCAAAAAATGAATGTCGAAGCTGCGTGCTACGGCGCGATTGAAACGGCCGGAAACGGTCGGGCTTCAACACAAGCTATATGTAAACAAGGGGATTCCCGTATCGCCATCAACCCTCGCAGGCTGCAAGCAGCCGCATCGGAAAAGAGGCGGTATCGGTCAACATCGCGTTTCCGCGGAGATCGCTGGAAGGATATGTGGTATCCTGCCCGCAGGGTCACCCTTGAAAAACCCGTGAACGCTACCGAAGCGAGGCCCCCCAGGCTTCAGTTACATTCTTCATGGGATACGATTTCGCGCGGCAGTTGCCGCGTGCCGTAAAAGTTGCAGGATATCAGCACAGGTCAATGTAAAAGTCCACCCTTCGCAGGCGGTTCCGAAAAGAGTCTCGTGGGCGAACAATACATTTTGACGGCGAAGGAGGGGCTGCGCGTGTTGCATGGCCGTCGAGCGGACTGCTTGGCCGGGCCGTTAATGCTTTTGCGCTTCGTGGATGTATCTTGTCACGATGCGCTGAAAAGCCCCCTCGCGTACCAGATCGGCCATGACCGTATTGAATTCGTCCAGTCGGTCGGCCAATGGGGACTTTTTGGACAGGACAATGTAGACGTCCTGTTTTTCTCGGTAGATGTATGGGGCTTTGACGACTTCTCGCTGCAGGCCCAACTTGCTTAGTTCAAAGTCTCCGGCGACTTCGGTGTTGATAACCGCGTCAATGCGATTGGCGAGGAGCATGCGTAGGTTGAGTTCGAAAGAGTGGGTCGCGATCTTGGATATCTTCGGGTCATGGTCGAACACGGGAAAGTAGCTCGTTCCGTTCTGCGTGCCGATCCGAAGGCGGTGCAGGTCGTCGTATTTTTGCAAGAGGTCCTTGCGTCCACGGAGCATGTAGAAGGCCTTGTCGCTGTGCTCCTTGTAGGGTGGCTGGAGAAAGTGGAGGTAGGCCTCGCGCTCCTCCCGACGCAGTACGCCGGACATCATGTCTGCCTCGCCGTATTCCAGCAGATAGAGGGCACGGCTGAATGGGTACATGAAATATTCGACCTTCAGTCCCATGCGTTTCGCAAGCACGTCGATGAAATCAACGTCCATGCCGCACGGTTCGCCGATGCTATTCAGGTATTTCCATGGAGGAAAAGGGTCCAGGGCCACGCGCAACACGCCGTCTTCCGCTTTGGAGGGAATAGGTGAGAGAACGAGGAGGAGCAGAAGGATCGGCGCAACGCGCCGGAAAAATGCCATTATCCGTTTCATTCCTGTGATCAAAATCGGTACGCGTTCCGTGCGGCGGCCGTGCCGCCATGCTCCCGTTCGCGTTTGCCGACTCATTCATTACGCGAGGGACCGTGTAAAGTGAAGGGTGTTGGCGCGGGAAAAAATCCCATTTTTAGCGGTGCCGGTCTATACCCTGGAGCCGGGGGCGGCACGCTGCGGGACGGGCCATTGGGTCGTGGATCGGCACAAAAGAAAAAGCCCTTACGATTTCTCGTAAGGGCTTGATTCTCTTTGGCTCCCCAGCACGGACTTGAACCGCGAACCTAGTGATTAACAGTCACCCGCTCTGCCGATTGAGCTACTGGGGAACATTTTTCCGTCGAAGCGAGAGAGGGTTTAAACAAATCGTTTCGGGGGGTCAAGCAAAAAGTGTAGACTTTTTCAGAAAAATGCAAATAAGGTTTGTCCGGGGGCTAAGGTTCCCATTTTCTTGACGGCACCCATTATATGGCTTACGGAATCAACGTCTCTCGTATTTTTCTAGATTTTTGGAGAGACAGGGAAGAAAATTTTGTCACAAGATACTAAGAAAGCAAAGAAAATTAAGCTGGCTACCAAGTCGCCTAATGCGGCTCGGTTCATGCCCATGCTCGAGGCCCTGCAGGCCAAGGACGAACTCAATTCCGTCATCAAGACACGCGTGGAAAAGGCGTGCCTTCTTATGGATAGCGGCATCGACCTGTACCCCAACAATTTCCGTCGTGACACCGAGATTCAGTCCATATGGAATGAATATGGGGAGACCGACACCGAAGCCCTGGAAAAACTGGATGTGGAGTTTACCATTGCCGGCCGGGTGGTCTCGTACCGCTCCTTCGGCAAGGTCACCTTCTTCCATATACAGGACACCAGCGGCAACATTCAGGTGTACGCCGCTCGTGACGAACTGGGCACCGACGAATATCAGCTCTTCAAGAAGACGGATATCGGCGACATCGTCGGCGTGACCGGCTCCCTGTTTCGGACCAAGACCGGCGAGCTGACCGTCAAGACCAAACATTTCCAGCTGGTGACCAAATCCATGCGTCCGCTGCCCGAGAAATACCACGGGCTCAAGGACGTGGAGACGCGGTACCGCCAGCGCTACGTGGATCTTATCGTCACTCCCCGGACCAAGGAGATATTCCAGGCCCGCACGGCGATCATCCGCGAGCTGCGCAACATCCTCGACGAGAAGGGATTCATGGAAGTGGAAACGCCGATGATGCAGGCCATCCCCGGCGGCGCCACTGCCAAACCTTTCGAAACGCACCACAACGCTCTGGACATGAAGCTCTATATGCGTATCGCGCCCGAGCTTTATCTCAAGCGTCTGCTGGTTGGCGGATTCGAGCGGGTCTACGAGATCAACCGCAACTTCCGCAACGAGGGTATCTCCGTCCGGCACAACCCCGAGTTCACCATGCTCGAGTTCTACTGGGCGTACGCCACGTTCGAAGACCTCATGGACCTGACCGAGGAGATGATCTCGCGCATTGCCTTGAAGGTCACCGGCTCTACCGTGGTTCCGTACCAGGGCGAGATGATTGATCTGTCCATAGGTAAATGGACCCGCCTTCCGTTCCACGAGTCCCTCGAAAAGATTGGCGGGGTTTCTCCCGATATCTATACCGACTACGACAAGTGTGCGGCTATGGTGAAGGAGAAGGGCGAGAAGGTCGTCGACGGCGAGAAGCTCGGCAAGCTCCAGGCCAAGCTGTTCGATATCCTGGTCGAACCCAAGCTGATTCAGCCTCACTTCATTTATCATTATCCGACGGATATATCGCCGTTGTCCCGTAGAAACGAGGACAACCCCGACATCACCGACCGCTTCGAGTTGTTCATGACCGGTCGCGAGCTTGGCAACGCCTTTTCCGAGCTGAACGATCCGGTGGATCAGCGTGGTCGCTTCGAAATCCAGGTTCAGGAGAAAGAGGCCGGCGATGAGGAAGCCCATTTCATGGACGAGGACTATGTCCGCGCCCTGGAATACGGCATGCCTCCGGCGGCAGGGCAGGGCATCGGCATCGACCGACTGGTCATGCTGCTGACCGACTCCGCCTCCATCCGCGAAGTCATCCTCTTTCCGCTGCTCAGGCCGGAGGCCGGGTAGGGTTTATGCGGTTTGAGACTTTTGTCGCACTGAGATACCTGTTCGCCCTGCGGAAGCAGTCGTTCATTTCCGTCATATCCCTGTTCGCCATCTGCGGCGTGGCCATTGGCGTGGGCGCGCTTATCGTGGTTATCGGAGTGATGAACGGATTCTCAACCGACCTGAGAGACAAAATCCTCGGCGTCAACGCGCATATTTTGGTAACATCCATGCGCGGCGGTATCAGCGATTACCAGGGCCTGGCCGACGAAGCGAAAAAGGTTCCGGGCGTCACGGGTGTGACGCCCTTTGTCTATTCCGAGGTCATGCTTTCCACCCGAACGGGAGTCAAGGGCGTTGTCCTGCGCGGCATCGACCCCAACACCTCGTCCTCGGTTCTGTCCCTTTCAAAGGACATGATCAGCGGCAGCGTGTCCCGCCTGAGTGACGACGGAGACTTCCCCGGGATCATCATCGGTTCGGAACTGGCCAAGCGGCTGGGGCTGACAGAAGGCTCCCTGGTCAACCTGCTATCCCCTTCGGGGCGATCCAGTTCAGCCGGGTTCACACCTAAGGTGCGCCGCTTCACCGTGGCCGGAATTTTCCGTACCGGCATGTTCGAATACGATTCGTCCATGGGGTACGTAAGCATCCCTGCAGCCCGCCAGCTGCTTGGATTCAAGGGCGATCTTGTCTCGGGTCTCGAGATCAGCGTGGACGACGTGTACAACGTCAAGGCAATCTCCCGCGACCTGCGCGACAAGATCTCCTCGTTCACGGTTTACGTGCGCAATTGGCAGGAGATGAACGCCAATCTTTTTGCCGCGCTTGAGCTCGAGAAGACGGCCATGTTCATCATCCTGGCCATGATCGTCCTGGTCGGGTCCTTTTCCATCGTCACCACTTTGGTCATGCTGGTCATCCAGAAGACCAAGGACATCGCCGTGCTCATATCCATGGGTGCCGACAAGAAGAGTATCCGCAACATCTTCATGTTTCAGGGTACCTTCATCGGACTGGCTGGCACGTTCATCGGATTTCTCATCGGAGTGCCGCTCAGCCTGCTGCTCAAGGAATACCAATTCATCAAGCTGCCGAGCAACGTTTACCCGGTGGATTATCTGCCGGTCCGTTTGGAGGCGCTTGATCTGTTCACTATCGGTGCCGCAGCGTTTCTGCTCTGTTTCGTGGCCACCATATACCCCGCCCGTCGGGCGGCGGGTCTGAGCCCGTCGGAGGCCTTGCGTTATGAGTAGGGAGGCGATATACCAACTGATTGATGTCAGTAAGGAGTTTGACGGACCCTCGGAAGTGGTCCGCGTTCTTCGTGGTGTAAACCTGGAGATCGCCCGGGGTGAGTCCCTGGCCATCCTGGGTGCATCGGGGTCCGGCAAGACCACGCTGTTGCACATGCTCGGCACGCTGGACGCCGTTACCAGCGGGAAAATTTATTTGAACGGCATCGATCTCGGCAAGTTGGGTGACCGGGAGCGGGCGGAACTGCGGAACAAGGAAATCGGTTTCGTTTTCCAGTTCCATCATCTTCTGCCTGAGTTCTCCACGCTGGAGAACGTGGCAATGCCCGCCTTCATCGCCGGGAAAGGACGCAGCCAGGGGTTGCGCATGGCTAAAGAGGCCCTGGACATGGTAGGACTTTCGCACAGGCTCGAACACAAGGTGACAACCCTGTCGGGTGGAGAAAGGCAGCGGGCGGCAATAGCCCGAGCCATTCTTCTTCGGCCCAAGGTGCTTCTCGCCGACGAGCCCACCGGCAACCTCGACGAGGAAAACGGCTCCATGATCGGCCAATTGCTGACATCTCTTAACTCTGAATTGGGTATGACCTTCATCGTTGTTACACATAATCCGGAACTCGCAGCGATGATGCATCGGCGCTTCGAACTGCGGTCAGGAGAACTCTATGCTCAGTAATCTCGCTCGCGGTTTGGCAGTGGGGATGGTCGCCGTCTTCATTCTGCTGGCCGCCGGTACGGGCCATGCCGCCGAAAAAATCAACCAGGACGTCTCCGTCGCCGTACTGCCTTTCGAGGTTAATGCGGGAGACGACCTCAGCTACCTCAAGGACAGCCTGCCCGAGTTGCTGGCCGACCGGCTGAAGGAATCCGGGTTCAGAGTCATTGCTCCCGAAGAAGTCGGTCGCATTGTCGCCGACAAAGGCTACGCCCAATACGATCCTGAAAAGGCGCGCGAGATCGCCTTGTTGGCCAAATCCCAGTTTTCCGTTTATGGCTCCCTGAATCAGATCGGGGAAAACCTGACCATCGATGCCCGTCTGGTCGATGCGTATGCCAAGGGACCGGGCAAGAAAATTTCCGTCACCAAGAAAGGGCTGATCAACCTGCTGCCCGCAGTTGACGCCTTGGTGGACCACATGCGTATGGACCTCCTTCGTCTGGACATTGTTTCCGAGATCGACGTGGAGGGCACCAAGGTTCTGGACAAGGACGTCGTGCTCATGCGCATGACCATGCAGAAGGGTGATATGATCACCGCCAAGTCCGTCAATACCGCATTGAAGAACGTTTACGATCTCGGCTACTTCGATGATGTCAGTGTGCGAATTGACGATGTCGAGGACGGCAAGAAGGTCGTCTTCGTCGTCAAGGAAAAGCCGCGTATTCAGGCCATTGGCGTACGTGGTGCCAAGGAGATCGACTCCGCCGACATTCTCGAGGCCGTGTCCACCAAGAAGGGCAGCGTCGTCAACCCCAAGGTCCTGGCAGACGATATCCGCGTCATCCGCGAGATGTACCGCAAGGAAGGATATTACAAGGCCAATATCACCCAGGAAATCGATGATGCAGGCACCGGTATCGCCCGGTTGACCTTTGTTATTGATGAGGGGCCGCAGCTGTATATCGAGCATGTCATCATCGACGGCGCCAAGCAGCTTGATCCTGACGACATCAAGGACATTCTGGCTCTCAAGGAACGGGGCTGGCTGTCCTGGATCGATGATTCCGGCGTGCTCAAGGAAGAACTCCTTGACCGCGACGCCTCCGCCATCATGGCCTACTACCAATCCAAGGGCTTTTTGACCGCCAAGGTCGGCCAGCCGGAAGTGGAGATCAAGGATGACGGCATAGACGTCATTTACAAGGTCTGGGAAGGCGATCGCTTCAAGATGGGTGACACCACCTTCACCGGTGACCTCCTGGATGATCCGTCAAAGCTTTTGCAGGTTACAAAGATTGATGAGCTCAAGGCCGAGGATCAATACTTCGACAGGCTTGTCATGCAAAAGGACATCTCCGCCCTGACGTCCTATTACAACGACTACGGCTATGCCTACGCCGATGTGGGTGTGAAGCTCGACGACGATCCTGAGACCAAGATCGTCAATGTGGTCTACAATATCAGCAAGCATCAGCGTGTGCATATCCGTCGTGTGCTCATTGAGGGCAACACGGTTACCCGCGACAACGTCATTCTGCGTGAAATGCGTCTGGCGGACGGCGACCAGTTCAGCGGCGAGAAGCTCAAGCGCTCCAGCCAGCGTCTGACCAACCTCGATTTCTTTGAAAAGGTCGATATCGCCCCGGTGCCTACGGGTAATCCCGAAGAAATGGATCTGGTGGTCAAGGTCAAAGACAAGGCAACCGGCAAGATCAGCGGCGGCGTGGGCTATTCCACCTATGACGGCGTCTTCTTCGGTGGCGAGATTTCGGAAAAGAACCTCTTTGGACGTGGGTATGACGTCGGGTTCAACGGTCAGATCGGTGGCTCCAGCACAAAGTACGTGCTGCACTTCACCAATCCGCACATCAACGACACCGACCTTGGTTTTGGCTCCAAGCTCTACAGACGGTCGACCGATTATTCGCAGTATACCATCGACGGCACCGGCGGCACCGTAAACTTCTTCTATCCCATCGGCGAGTACACAAAGATCAAATGGGACTACAACCTGGAAGCCTACGACATCAAGGATGTCACTTCCCGTGCATCCCAGGACATCAAGGACGACGAAGGTTCTCACCTGGCGTCCATTCTGAGCAGCCAGATCGTGCGTGATACACGCGATGACTTCAACAATACGACTACGGGTACCACGAGCAAAGTGACCCTCTCGTTCGGTGGCGGCCCCCTCGGCGGCACCGATGACTTCATCAAGCTTACCGGCTCGTTCGAATGGTGGAACCCGGTGCTGGAACAGGTCGTCTTCCACTCCAAGTTCTGGGCAGGGTATCTGCACAAGAACTTCGGCGGGGACGATGTGCCGACTGCGGAGCGGTTTGACCTTGGTGGCGTGTACACCATTCGCGGTTATTCCAAATACCTGGTCACTCCTACGGAAGGGCCGAATTCCGATGCCAGCGTTGGTGGTGATAAGGCCTTCTATACGAACCTGGAACTCAAGCGTCCCCTCAGCAAGGAACTTGGCATTGTGGCTCTGGCCTTCTTTGACGCCGGTAACTCATGGAAGGAAGGGGAGCAGTGGTTTGAGTCCGTTAAGCGCGGCGGCGTAGCCGAGCCTTCACTGGGGCTCTACAAGAGTGTCGGTGCCGGTATCAACTGGTATTCCCCCGTCGGTCCTGTAGGCTTGATCTACGCCTATGCCCTGGACGATCTGGTCGATTCGAAGGTGCACACCGTCGAGTTGATCATGGGTCAGCAGTTTTAACCCGACTTTGTTAGTAATCAGTTAAGGAGTCATACAATGAAAAAGATTTGTTTGTTCACTATTTGCTTTGTCTTTCTGCTCCAGGCGGCCGCTTTCGCCGAAACCAAGATCGCGGTCTTCAGCACCAAGCAGGTTGTACAGCAGTCCGAATACGGCAAGGATGTGCGCGACAAACTCGACGCCAAGTTCACCGCACGTGGCGAGCAGCTTAAAAAGGAACACGACGCCCTTGAAAAGCTGAAGATGCAGATCGACAGCAACGCCTTCCAGGGTAAGGTTCTGCAGGACAAGGTGACTGAACTGCGCCGTCGCGGTCGTGATTGGAACGAGGATTTTTCCGTCTACCAGAAGGCCATTCAGGCGGAACAGAACGAGCTGGGCAAGCCCGTTCTCAAGAAGCTTGAAAAGGTCGTCATGGATTACTGCCAGGCCAATGGCTACACCATTGCCTTTGACAAGCAGACCCCCGGCTTGGCCTTCATCGCCAACGGTTTGGACATTACCGATGCTCTGGTCAAGGAACTGGATAAGACCAAGAAAGCCGGAAAGTAATTCATGTCCATTAAGCTGTCCGCCCTGGCCGAGAAAATCGGCCTCGAATATACTGGTGCGGATAGGGATATTGCCGGGGTGAACACCCTGGAAAAGGCCGGTCCCGACGATCTGTCGTTCCTGGTCAATCCCAAGTATCTGCATCAACTGGATACCACTAAGGCCGGATGTGTTCTCACATCCGGCTCTTATGCCGACAAGGTTCCGTGCGCGCTTCTCAGCGAGAACGTGTACATGGACCTGGCCAGAGTGGTGAACGTCTTCGCGCGTCCCCAGGGATGTCTCGCAGGCGTGCATGAACTGGCCTTCGTCCACCCGGAAGCCGAAGTGGCCGAATCCGTCACGATCTATCCCTTTGCTTTTGTGGGCGAGGGGGCCAAGATCGGACCGGACACGGTGATTTTCTCCGGGGCTTATGTGGGTGAGGGAACCGTGATCGGCAAGGGGTGTATTCTCTCCCCCAATGCCGTCGTCATGGGCGGTTTGACTTTGGGCGACAATGTCATCCTGCAGCCCGGCGCCGTGCTGGGCGGGGACGGCTACGGTTACGCCCAGACTCCGTTTGGCCACATGAAGATCCCTCAGATCGGAACGGTTTCCATTGAAGACGATGTTGAGATTGGCTCCAACACGGCCATCGACCGGGCCGCTCTTGATACCACCCGTATCAAGCGGGGTACCAAGATCGACAACCTGGTTCAGATCGGCCATAACGTGGAGATCGGCGAACACTGCCTGATCATCGGACAGACCGGCATCGGCGGCTCGACTGTGGTCGGTAACGGTGTGGTTCTCGCAGGTCAGACCGGCGTTCCGGACAACGTCAAGATCGGTGACGGAGCCATGGTCGCGGCACAGAGCGGTATTCTCGGCAACGTTGAACCCGGGACCAAGATGGCGGGCAGTCCGGCCATCTCCGCAAAGAGCTACTTCAAGGCCATGGGCGTATGCATGCCCAAGCTGCCCGACCTCTTCAAGCGTGTGAAGAAAATGGAGAAAGAACTGGCTGCTCTGAAAGCGGCCGCCGGAGTGAGCGATGAGTGATCAATTCCCACTTGATATCCGTAAGATCATGGAGATGCTTCCGCATCGCTACCCCTTCCTGTTGGTGGATCGCGTACTTGAATATGAGCCGGGGGTTCGCCTGAAGGCCATGAAGAACGTGACCATGAACGAGGAGTTCTTCCAGGGGCATTTCCCCGGGCTGCCCGTCATGCCCGGAGTGCTTCAACTCGAAGCTCTGGCCCAGACCGGTGCGGTCTTCGTCATGCGTTCCTTTGAAGAGCCTCTTGGGGACAAGGTTTTTCTGTTCACCGGACTGAACAAGGTCAAATTCCGCAGACCTGTCGTTCCGGGGGATCAGTTGATTATGAATGTGCATTTTGAAAAACAAAAATTGAACATTTGGAAGATGCGCGGCATCGCCGAAGTGGACGGCCAGGTGACCTGCCAGGGCGAGTTTTCCGCCGCCATCGCCAATAAGGGGGACATGTAATGTCCAGTCAGATCCATCCCAGCGCCGTTATTCATCCTTCGGCAGAACTGGGAGCCGATGTTCGCATCGACCCGTACGTCGTGGTTGGAGCCGACACCAAGATCGGCGACGGTACTTTCCTGGAGGCGCACAGCGTCATTCAGGCCAACACCGAAATCGGAAAGAACAACCATATTCATCCTCATGCCGTTATCGGTGGTGAACCGCAGCACGCCGCATTCAAGGGCGAGAAGACCTTCACCCGTATCGGCGACAACAACATCATCCGTGAGTGCGTGACCATCCATCGCGGCACGGTGCAGGGCGTGCAGGAGACCGTTATCGGTTCCGGCTGCATGTTCATGGCCTATTCCCATGTCGCCCATGACTGCAAGATCGGTGACCATGTCATCCTGGCCAACGCGGTGCAGCTTGCAGGCCATGTGGAAGTGGGGCGCAACGTGATCATCTCCGGCATGTCCGCTGTCCAGCAGTTCATCCGCATCGGGGAATACTCCTTCCTCGGCGGTGCCAGCGGTTACAAGCTCGATGTGCCGCCGTTCATGCTGGCGCACGGTGTGCGGGGCATGCTTTTCGGTCCCAACCTCATCGGTCTCAAGCGCAACGGCTTCGACTCCGAGGCTTCCAAGGCGCTCAAGAAAGCGTACAAGATCATCTTCCGTTCCGGCCTGACCAAGGAACAGAGCCTTGCCAAGGTGGAAGAGGAAATTCAGGGCATTCCGTCAGTGGATCGTCTTGTCTCCTTTATCCGCGAAAGCAAGAACGGCGTTGTTCCCGACCACAAGCAGCGCTGCTCCAACGGCCACTAGGCTTTGTAAAGCTGCATGACCGAGCCTGTCAGCACAATCGGCCTCATTGCCGGAGGCAAACAGTTTCCCGTTCTGGTGGCCCGTGGCGTTAAAGCCAGGGGCCACCGGCTCGTGGTGGCCGGTTTTACCGGGCATACGAACATGGACGTTGTCCCCTTGGCCGACGTCTTCAAGGAACTCAAGCTCGGCAAACTCAACCAGCTGATCAATTTCCTCAAGGATGAGAAGGTCGACAAGATCATCATGGCCGGGACCATTGAAAAGCCCAAGGTCATGGACATTCGTCACCTGGATATGCGGGCCATAAAGCTCGTTCTCGGCCGAAAGGACAAGGGCGATACCGCTCTCCTGGGCATTATCGCCGGCGAATTCGAGAAAGAAGGCATGACCGTGGTTCCGGCGCACGAGTATATGCCTGATCTCCTTTCGCCCGAAGGGGTGATGACCTGTCGCAAGCCTAACGAGCGGGAGTGGGGCGACCTCAAGTTTGCCTGGAATATCGCCAAGGAGCTTGGCAGGTTGGATGTTGGCCAGTGCGTGGTCGTCCGCGAAGGCATCGTGGCTGCCGTGGAGGCCCTTGAGGGTACGGACGAAACCCTGCGTAGAGGCTGTTCCTACGGCGGGCCGGAATGTACGGTGGTCAAAGTCTTCAAACCCGGCCAGCAAAAGGAAGTGGACCTCCCGAGTCTCGGCCTGGATACACTCAAGATCATGGCCGAGGGCAAGGCCACATGCCTTGGGGTGGAAGCGGGCAAGAGTCTGTTCTTCGACCGGGAGGCTGCCATTGAATTCGCTGACAAGGCTGGCATTACCGTCGTCGGCCTTACCCCTGATTCCTTTCCCGAATCTTTCTGACATCTTCCAAACGATTCCCAACCTCGTCTTGCCAATGACAGGGGGTTGTGCGATTACTCTTTGAAGTCATGGAGTTATGATTTGTCGTATCTTCCATGACCTTCGTATTGCCTTTTCAACGTTGGATGCACCATGGATACAGCCCTCGAATGCATGCCCTGTTTCAGACGAATGGCGGTCAGGGAGGCTCAGATTGCCTGCCCGAACGACCCTGTCCTTCGCGAGGAGATCGTAACCCGCTGGGAGGCATTGCTTCCCCGGTTGGACATGGAAGAGCCGCCACCCGCCATTGCCCGTCGTCTTGCTGAATTGGTTCGCGAAATATCCGGTTGCACCGATTTGTACGCGCAGGACAAGCAGGAGGCCAACTCCTTTGTCCTCGGTTTGCTGCCAACCCTTGAAAAAAGGATTCAAGCCCAGCGCGACACGGGCGACCCGCTGGGACTGTCTCTGGAACTGGCCATCATCGGCAACTATATCGACCGTGGCGTGGAGCTCGATTTCGATCTGGAAAAGGAGCTTTCCGAAGTAGCCGCATCCGTGTCCTCGGAGGTCCTGGCGGCCTTGCGCGAACGGCTGGTCGAGGGTGCTTCCGTGCTCATTCTGGGTGACAATACCGGTGAAATCGTCCTGGACACCCTGTTGGTTCGAGAGCTGACCCGTCTTGGCTGCGATGTCACCTACGCTGTTCGTTCCCGGCCCGTACTCAATGACGCAACCCTGGTCGACGCAAAGACCGTCGGCATGACGGCTCTCTGCACCGTGGTCGAGTCCGGAGTGGACACCCCCGGAACTGTTTTGAGCCGTTGTACCCCTGAATTCATAGAACGCATGCGTCAGGCTGACGTCATTTTGAGCAAGGGGCAGGGCAATTTTGAAGCCCTGGACGGAATATGGCCCGGTGTATTCTGCGCTTTCAAAGTCAAATGTCCTCGCATCGCCCGCAAGACCGGCCTCGAGTTTGGTTCGAGCGCCCTTTGTATGAGCGTGCGCGAGCACCAGGATAACAGGGACCGGTAGGTTATGATGAAAAGGCTGGTGCGTATACTGGTGGAGTGCCTTGTGGCGCTCATTCTGGTCTGTACCGGCCTGTTGCTGTGGGTGTCCTATTACATCGACACCGGAGAATTCCGTGCCCGTTTTACCGAAACCCTGGAGGGGGTCCTGGACCGTCCGGTGACTCTGAAGGGGGATATGGACATTGCGGTCTGGCCCCGGTTGGCTCTCACCGTAGAGGATTTGTCCATAGGCGAGTCCCCGGATTTCGGCGAAGAGCCGGCGGTTCGATTCGAGGAGATCGCCGTCAGTGTAAAAATCATTCCTCTCTTTGCTCACGCAATCGAAGTGGCTTCCCTGGAACTTGATGGCGTCGAAGGGGTCGTGGTTCGCAACAAGCAGGGCGTCTTCAATTGGCAGTCGTTGGTGGATAGGGCCGGTGATCTCGATTCAGACGGAGCTTCCGATCAGGATTGGACCTTTGCCGTCAACAGCGTGGAAATATCCGACGCTGAGATCCTCTTTCGTGATGAGATGGAGAACACCGAGTACCGGCTCTCGGGCATTGATATAAACACCGGAACCGTTTCCCTGGGCGAAGATGTGCCGTTCTCCTTGCAGAGCGACTTCTCCTGGGCAGATCAGGGGATCATAGCGGACTTGGTTCTCAAGGGTATGGTTCGGATCGACGGTGACGGCACTCCGCCGGTTTTTTCTCAAACCAGTATTCAGGCCAAGGTTTATGGGGATTTCCTGCCCAAGAATACCGAACCCGGAGAATTCATCGCCAAGGTTGATTTGGATTGGGACAAGCGGACCGTAGCTCTTGACGAATTCAAAGCCAGCTTGTTCGGTCTGCTTGCCGAAGGCAATGTGACCAGCGGTGATCTGCAAAAGGGTTTGGATCTCAAGGGACATATCACAGTACATCCCTTTGCCCCGCGTCAACTCATAGCCAAATACGCTCCCGACATGCCCATCAAGGACGTGGACGGACTGACCAGCAGCGCTCTTGCCTCCTATGTGCACGTCACCGATGACGGCGCGAATTTCGAGAACCTTGTCCTGACCCTGGATGACATCACCGTGCGCGGGCAGTGCGGCTTCAAGGATTGGGTCCACCCGGTTTTCGATTTCGATTTGCGCGCGGACACTATCGATCTCGATCGCTATCTGCCTCTGTTTGCGACCGGCACGCCGTTTATCTGGGACGACTTCAGCCTGCCGTTCTTCAGGGCCTTTAGAGGTAGCGGCACGATTCGGGCGGATGGCTTTGATGTTCTGGATACCCTTATTTCCGACATTCGCCTGAAAGTGGACGCTACGGACAAGGGAATTAGTTTTGACGCCGGCGCCATCCGCCAGGGCATGGCTTCACTGGGTGGCAACATGAACGTGGTCCTGGGTCAGGATGGCAAGGGCCAGACTACCATGGCCTTGAAGGGCGTTTTGGATGCGGAGTCTCAACGCAAGGGATTTGAATTCCTGCACCGCACCCCGGTACGTTTGGATGGTCCGGCAACGGCCCATGTTGAATTCTCGGTTCCGACCATGTCCTGTCCGCCCAAGGAACGGTCAATTTACATTCTGCAACATCTCGACAGCCTTGTCCGGTTTTCCTTTGGGCAAGGCCGGGCAGAGATCGAACAGGATGCTGGCCAACCGTTCGTTCTGGACTATTCCAAGGTCGATCTGGACATGAAATTCCGTCCCAATGGAAAGGGTGCCTCCGGGGTTTGGAATTGCATCCTTTCCACCGGGTTGAAACTGCGCGGGACCGGCGATCTGGAGAGCGTCAACGCCACGGTTGAGGGACCCGTTTCCTCGGCTATAGATGAACTTCGCGTGAGAAGCTCGGGCATGGCAGTTAAAGGGTATCTGACAACTCCTCTGTTGCCCAATGGTGCCAAGCGGATGACCTTTGGCGCCAATTGGATTTTCGATTCCAAAGATGACAGCGCGGCTCTGACCGACGCGATGATTCAGGCTCTGGAGACCACGGTCACCGGTGACGCGCGTCTGGTAGGTAAGGACAAGGACCGGCAGGTTGCGGGGAGTCTTTCCGTGGCCCAGGCCGACCCCAAAAGAATTGTCTATTTGATGACCGGTGAAAACCTTCGCACACGGGACGCCGACGCTCTGCGGAACGCATCCGTAAAGGCGCAGTTCAAGGCCGACGACAAGGGATTCACCTTGAGCGATTTGAGCGGCGAGCTGGACGGTACTCCGATCAAGGGCCATGTGGTCGCCACGGGGTATGACCATCCACTGTTCGCATTTTCCCTTGCGGCCGGGACCTTCAATCTGGACCGCTACCTGACGCCTGCGCCCGCTCCCACCCTGAGTGACATACGGGCAAACAGAGAGCCGGTGTCCACGCCCACGAACCTGCCGCTCGATTTCCTCCGTTCCCTCAAGCTCAACGGCAAGGTTCTCTTTCAGGAGTTCACTCTGGCGCGGGTACACACCGAGTCTCTGGAGGGTTTTGTTCGGGCCAACGACGGGTCTATTCATCTGGCCGATGTGCAGGGTGCGCTCCACGGGGGGACTCTCAAGGCGGATCTGCAAGGCGAGGTCGGGGAGAAGACTCTGGATCTGCATCTGCTCCTCAACGTGAACAACATGCAGGCCGGACCGTTCATGCAGGATATGGCCCAACGCGAATACCTGCGTGGTGAGACGGACATAAAAGCCGACTTGCGAAGCCATGGTCGCACGGACGATGATATTTTGGCCAACCTTGGGGGAACAGCTTCCGTCAGGATCACCAATGGATCGTTCAAATTCACCGGTTGGGACCTCAAACCCAATCCGGCCGATTCGAGCCGAAGGGAACAGATCGGAGCGAACATCCAGCGAAAAACCAACGGGCGCACGGTCTTTCAACGAGCCTCTTCCGACGCGATTGTGAAGCAGGGCGTGTTCACGCTCAATGCATTCCGACTCGAGGCCCCGCCTGTGTTGCAGGCCTATGGGGAAGGGGGCTTCAGCCTGCCTGCCAATACCATTGACCTGTCCATCCGCAACGACTTTGTGGCCGTGCCGAGTGTGACCCTGCGTTTGACTGGCAAGCTGACCGATCCCAAAGTCTCCATACCTACGGGCAAAATCGTCAACGACACGGTGCGAAATATTCTGAGTCTGCCCAAGAAGTCCTTTGAATTTTTGCGGGATCTGTTCTGATCGGGGCGTGGAGGACTTGCCTGCACACCCCCGACGGATATAATCGTCAATCCGTTCAAAACGCCAATTTCAACGTGGAGCGATCATGAGTCTGGCGCGCAAGGTCATACAGCTGAAGAGACAACTGGTGGAAGACGTCTGGGAGCGCAATACTCCGGAGACCCCATATCTGGTACGTACCTGGCGAGGGGCTTGCCGCCTGTTGTATCTGGTGTTCGTCAGTTTCGTGAAGGACCAGATCATCATCCGCGCGGCGGCTCTGACATTCACAACCATCCTCTCGATCGTTCCGTTTCTGGCCGTTGCCTTCTCCATTTCCAAGGGATTCGGCTTTCAGAATACCGGCAAGATGCGTGATCTGATTCTACACCTGACAACGGGACAGCCCGAAGTCGCCGACAAGATAATCGAATACATTGACCGGACCAACGTTCAGGCCCTCGGGTGGGTCGGCGTGGTTACATTGCTCTTCACCGTTCTTTCCCTGGTGGGAACCATAGAAAAGGCCTTCAACGTCATCTGGAGCGTGGATAAGGGCCGGTCCGCTTGGCGAAGAATTACGGACTTCTTCCCGATCATCCTTTTTGGCCCGATATTTCTGTTTATCGCCTCAAGCTTCAACTTCAGCCTGCAGAACCAGGATTTTATATCCAGACTGATGAGCCTTCAGGCCATAGGCTATCTGGAGACCGTCTTCCTCAAGGCCGTTCCCTACCTGCTCATCATCATGGCATTTTCCATGATGTACGCCTTCATACCCAACACCCGCGTGCGTGTCCGGGCGGCGTTCATCGGCGGCGCTGTCGGCGGTGTCCTTTGGCAGATGGCCCAGTGGCTGTACATCAACTGGCAGATCGGAGCGGTTAAATACAACGCCATCTACGGCAGCTTCGCCCAGTTGCCGCTGCTTCTGGTCTGGATCTATCTGAGTTGGGTCATCGTTCTGCTCGGGGCCCAGGTCAGCCATGCCTGGCAGAACATCAATTCTTTTGTCAGACAGCGCTATTTCGGCTCGGCCACCCCTTATGAGAGGCAGAAGATTGCTGTGCTGATGATGGTCGTGCTGGCCAAACGGTTTCACGAGGGCAGCCCGCTGCCGTCCGTGGAGGAAATATCCGACGGCCTCATGGCTCCGGCCACCCTGGTTTCCGATTTGTTCCGCGTCCTGCAGCAGGCGGGCTACACCGTTCCTGCAGACGTGTCGGGGTGCGAGGTCTTTGCCCCGGCGCGGGAACTCGCGGACGTTCGTGTTCTCGACGTCATCCGGGCCGTGAATATGGAAGGCGAGCAGCGGGTCTTTGCCGAGTTCGATCAGAAGTACGGCTTCCTGGACCGCATCCTTGGCGGCCTGGGAGAGGCCACGGCCAAGAGCGAGGCCAATATGACCTTGCTGCAGTGCGCCGAGGAATACCCCGGCGCCGTCTTCAGCATAGTCCCCGAGGAAGAGTCGGGCCGCTGCCCGCAGCGTTTCTGATCGCTATCCCTTCCGTTGACCGTAGGCCGCTTCGTATCGGGCCTTGAGGTCGCGGAAGGTGCCTTCCTCGATGGCCGTCCTTATCTGCTTCATCAGATCCAGGTAGAAGTACAGGTTGTGATAGGTGTTCAACCGGTAGGAGAGCAGCTCCTTTGCCATGTACAGATGCCGCAGATACGCCTTGGTGAAGTTGCGGCAGGTGTAACAGCCGCAGTTCGGATCCAGCGGTGAGTCGTCCTCAGCGTATTCGGCCCGCTTGATGTTGACCTTGCCCAGCGAGGTAAACAGGGTCCCGTTCCGGGCATTGCGCGAAGGCAGGACGCAGTCGAACATGTCCACGCCCGCGGAAACGCCTTCAAGGATGTCCAAGGGAGTGCCGACACCCATGAGATAACGCGGCTTTTCGTGCGGCATTCTGGGCGTTATGTGGTGCAGGATGTCGTACATCTCTTCGGTGGACTCGCCCACGGACAGGCCGCCGATGGCAAACCCTTCAAAGTCTATCTCGCGTAATTGTTCCAGGCTCCGGTCCCGCAGATCCTTGTGGAATCCGCCCTGGACGATGCCGAACATGAGTTGGTCGCCGCTGCCTTTGGGGTAGTGATCGCGGCACCGCTGCGCCCAGCGGGTGGTCATTTCCAGGGACTTCTCGGTGTAGGCGCGGTCGTTGCCGTAGCCCACGCACTCGTCGAGCACCATCATGATGTCCGAGCCGAGGTTCTTCTGGATGTCGATGGCCTTTTCCGGGGAGAAAAAGTGTTTGGAACCGTCGATGTAGGAGCGGAACTCCACGCCTTCTTCGGAAAGCTTGCGGATGCCTTCCAGGCTGAAGACCTGGAACCCGCCCGAGTCGGTCAGAATGGGCCGTTTCCAGTTGGCGAATTTGTGCAGGCCACCACGCCGGGCCACCAGCTCATCGCCAGGGCGAAGGTACAGGTGGTAGGTGTTGCCCAGGATGATCTGGGCTTCCATCTCTTCAAGATCCAGCGGGGTCAGGCTTTTGACCGTGCCCTGGGTGCCGACCGGCATGAAGATGGGCGTCTGGATGTCGCCGTGGGCCGTGCTCAGGGTGGCCCGCCGGGCCAGGTTGTCCGTGGCGTGGATGGTGAAATCGCCGGGCTTGGACATTATTTGACCCCCTTTTTCGGGCAGATGTCGTTCAATTCGCAGATGTCGCATTTGGGCTTGCGCGCAGGGCAGACCTCGCGGCCGAAGAAGACCAGCAGGTGGTTGACGTCGCCCCAGGTGTCCTGGGGAAAGAGCGGCATGAGGTCCTTTTCCACCTGCACGGGCTCGGTCTTGGTCGTCAAGCCCATGCGGAAGGCCAGCCGTTTCACGTGCGTGTCGACGGCGATGCCTTCGTTCACGCCGAACGCGTTTGCCAGGACGATGCTCGCTGTCTTGCGGGCCACGCCGCCGAGTGTGATCAGCTCGGCCATGGTCCGGGGGACCTCGCCGTCGTATTTGGTCATGATGCGCTGTGCGGCAGCCTTGATGTTCTTGGCCTTGTTGCGGAAAAATCCAGTGGAGCGGACCACGTCTTCGATCTCGGATACGTCAGCCTCGGCTGCGTCCTTGATCTCGGGCCAGCGTTCGAAAAAGACCGGGGTAACCTTGTTGACCCGCTCGTCCGTACACTGGGCGGACAGGGCAGTGGCTACCAGCAGTTCCCAGGGATTGGTGTAATCCAGGGCCGGTTTGGGGGTGGGATACCGTTTCGAGAGACGGTCGAATATTTCGGCTGCGCGTTCTTTCTTGTTCATATGTACTCCGTGTCGGAGGCTTGTTAGCACCTGCTGGCGTATGGCTCAAGCGTCAAAGACTCCTTCTGCCGGTTGCGTCCTGTGGCGAACCATGTATCATCCGTAAAAATGGAGGAACCCATGCCCGAGTCGTTCATGTATATCACCTGTGCCAGTGAATCAGAAGCCGAGACCCTCGGTGAGATGCTCGTTGAAAAGCGGCTGGCCGCCTGCGTGAACATCCTGCCCGGCATGCGCTCGTTGTATTGGTGGAACGGCAAGGTGGAGCGCGGTGAGGAAACGGTGCTCATCGCCAAGACCCGGGATGACCTCGTGGACGCATTGACCGAAGCGGTTAAGGCGGCGCATGGCTACGAGGTCCCGTGCGTGGTCTCCCTGCCCATAACCGGTGGCAATCCGGATTTTCTGGCCTGGATCAGAGAGGAGACAGCCGGAGGGGCAACAGACGGGAGGTCCCGTTGACAGGGAGATAGCCCTGCAAGTAGGTTCCGTTCAACCGAATCAGCTTTTAAGGAGTATTCATGCAAATCTACATTTCCGGGTCCCTTGCTTTTGACCGCATCATGACCTTCCCCGACAAGTTCTCCAATCACATCTTGCCGGACAAGATACATATTCTGAACGTTTCTTTCCTGGTGGACGGCCTGGTTGAGCGTTTCGGCGGCACGGCCGGCAACATCGCCTACAACCTCTCCCTGCTCGGTGAGAAATCCACCATCCTGAGTCAGGTGGGTAAAGATTTCGGCCCCTACGACGAACGTCTGCAGCAGTATGGCATTGCCCTGGACGGCATCCGGACCATCGACCAGGAGTTTACCGCCGGTTGCTACATCACCACGGATATGTCGGACAACCAGATCAACGGGTTCAACCCAGGTGCCATGAAATATCCCAGCCAGTACGACATGAGCCGCATCGACCCGTCCGATGCCATGGGCATCATCGCGCCGGGTAACATAAACGACATGGTCGATCATCCGAAATACTACCGCGACAACGGTATCCCGTATATCTTTGATCCGGGCCAGCAGATTCCGGCCCTGGGCGGCGAAAAGCTGAAAGAGGCCATTGACGGCGCGGAGATCCTGATCGTCAATGACTACGAGCTGGAGATGGTCATGAAGGCTACCGGCTTGTCCAAGGAAGATATCGTCGGTCAGGTGGGCTACCTGATCACCACCCTGGGCGAAAAGGGGTCCATGGTCAGCTGCAAGGACGGCGACACGACCATCGGCGTTGTTCCGGCCAAGGAAGTGCTCGACCCCACCGGGGCAGGAGACGCCTTCCGCGCCGGGTTGCTCAAAGGACTGGCCATGGGCAAGACCGTGGCCGATTCGTGCAAGCTGGGCGCTACCTGCGCCACCTACGCGGTGGAGTTCAAGGGGACCCAGGAGCACGCCTTCACCATGGAGGAATTCACCGAGCGTTACGAGTCGGTTTTCGGACCGCTTTCGTAACAGTGGCCCGCTGGGGCCGGGGAGGGCGACATGATCGAACTCAAGGTCCAGGCTATTGAAACGTACTTGCGGCGAGTGTACGGCGATGACGCCCGTCTTTTGGGGGCGGGCGACATTGGCAACCTCGACGCTCAGGGCATGAAGGGGTTCGGATACGGCAAGCCCCTTCTTGTCCGCTTCGAGGTGGGCGGCGCGGTCCGTGAGGCCGTGTTCTCGGTCATGAAGGGCGATAAGTACGGCCACCAGTTCTATTGGGACAGGGCGGCCATTCTCATGTTCCAGTTCGAGACCTCGGCCCGCATGGAGCGTCATGTCCGCCCTCTCGGTCTGGGCTACGTGGACGTCTCGGATGCGCTTGTGCCGATTGATGGTCCCAGGGAGTTCTTCATCGTCAATGAAAAGCTCGCAGGGCACGACTACTTCCTGGACCTGGAACGTATCCGTGAAAACGGCCTGCGTACCCAGGACCTCGAAACGGCTCGCGAGTTCGCTAGATGGTTGGCGCGCGTGCATACCCGGAAGCTCGACGATCCGCCTTTGTATTCGCGGCGCATCAGAAATCTGATCGGGGCCAGCGAATGCATTCTCGGTCTTGTGGACGAGGCCTTTCCCCGCAATTATTCCTTCTTCGGTCCGGATCGCTTCCGGGCATTGGAGAAACGCCTCATCGACTGGCGTTGGAAGCTGAAGGGGTATGCCCATCGGCTGAGCGCGGTGCACGGGGACTTCCATCCATGGAACGTGCTCGTCACCGATGATGGCGATTTTTCGGTGCTTGACCGCAGCCGGGGCGAGTGGGGGGAACCGGGCGGCGATCTGGTCTGCATGGCCGTGAATTATCTGCTCTGGTCCCTGTACGATCACGAGAAGTTGGACGGACCTTATCGGGAACTCTACCGGGCCTATTTCGGAGAGTATCTGGACCGCACCGGAGATACCGAAGTGCTAGAAGTCCTGGCCCCGTTCTGCGTGTTTCGGGGACTGGTCATCGCCTCTCCCGAATGGTATCCCGACCACCCCGAAACTGTCCGCCGCCGTCTGTTCAATTTCGTGTCCAACGTACTTGAAGACGACGTCTTTGACTGGGAAAACGTCAACCGCTACCTGGAGTAGCCTATGGCTGGTCAACGCGGTGAGGGCTGGGCCATCTGGGTCGTGGGGCTGCCCGGCAGCGGCAAGTCCACCTTGGCTGTTGGTCTGCGCGAGGCCTTGCTGGCCAAGGGCGTGGATGCGGTCCTGTTGCAGATGGATGAACGGCGTAAGGCGTATGTCCCGGAACCGAAGTACACATCGGAGGAGCGTCTGGCTGCCTACCGGATGTTCACCGACGAGGCCGTCGGGCTTGTGCGCGAGGGCCGCAATGTGATCATGGACGGCTCGGCCTATCGTGTGTCCATGCGTCGAGATGCTCGAAAAAAAATTTTCCGGTTCGCCGAAATCTTCGTTGAATGCGATCTGGAAACAGCCATGAAGAGGGAAGCGGCACGGCCCGCCGGAAAGGTGATGGCGGACCTGTATCGCAAGGCCCTGAGCCGCAAGGAAACGGGGCAGGATTTTAATGGGTTGGGGGATGTTATCGGGGTGGACATTCCTTTTGAAAAAGATTCCATGGCTGAGTTCGTCATCGACAACAGCGAACTGACCCGTGAAGAGACTTTGGGAAAAACCTTGCACTTTGTGGACACCTGGCTCGTCAGTGTTTAATTCCCCCGTTAACCGTGCCGAAATATCGGCCTGAAAAGAAAAGGATCGGCCCTTCGGGTCGGATGAAAAGATATGAAATTTCACATCACCACCTTCGGGTGCCAGATGAACGTCCATGATTCGCAGTGGCTTGCCCGCGCCCTGGAAAGCAGGGGGTGGGAGGAGACCGGCGACGAGGATGCTCAGGTCTATATTCTGAATACTTGTAGCGTGCGCGATAAACCCGAGCAGAAGGTCTACAGCGAGTTGGGGCGTGTTGCCGCGCATCTCAAGCGGGACGAGAATGTCTTTGCCGCTGTGGGCGGTTGTGTGGCCCAGCAGGTGGGGCGCGGTTTTTTCGAGCGTTTCCCCTTCGTCAAGCTGGTCTTCGGCTCGGACGGCATCGCGGGCGCACCCAATGCCTTGGAGCGCATCGCGGCAGGTAAGGAGGAGCGCGCGGCTCTCCTGGATTTCGTTACGCTGTACGAGGAACGCGAGCAGTCCGACGTTCCGGTGGCCGCTGACGAATCCCGCCAGGCTTTTGTCAACATTATGCAGGGGTGCGACAACTTCTGCGCGTATTGTATCGTCCCATACACCAGGGGCCGTCAGAAATCCCGTACCCCGGATGCCATTCTTGACGAATGCAGGGCCCTGGTGGATGGCGGTGTGCGGGAGATCACTCTGCTTGGGCAGAACGTCAACAGCTTCGGCCTGGACAAGGGCGGGGTAGGAGTGAGTTTCGCCGAACTGCTGCGTTCCGTGGCCGCCATACCCGGTGTGGATCGACTGCGTTTCACCACTTCCCACCCAAAGGATATTGCCGAGGAGGTCATTCGGGCCTTTGGTGAACTGCCGAACCTGTGCCCCTCGCTGCATCTGCCCATGCAGGCGGGGTCGGACCGGGTGCTCAAGGCCATGCGCCGCAAGTACGACATCAAACGGTATATTTCCATTGTGGACGGACTGCGTGCGGCAAGGCCGGACATCAGCCTGACCACCGATCTTATCGTGGGCTTTCCCGGCGAGACCGAGGAGGATTTCCAGCAGACTCTGGACATGGTCGAACGGGTCGGATTCGAGTCGAGTTTTTCCTTCAAATATTCCGATCGGCCCGGAGTGGCTGCCGTGAACATGGAGCCCAAGGTTCCGGCCGAAGAGGCCTCGGAGCGGTTGCAGCGCTTGCAGACTCTGCAAAATAATATTACTAGAAAATGTCTAAAGAATCTTGTGGGCGCGCAGACCGACGCGTTCATCGAAGGGTTGAGCCGCATGCAGGACGGAGATGCCGTTTCCTGGAAAGGGCGTGACCCGGCCGGACGTATCGTCAATGTCTCCATGACGGAGACCGCCGGATTGACCGGCATGATGGTCCCGGTGAAGATTGTGGAAGCCAAGAAACACTCCCTGGTGGGAGAGAGGACGGGCGAGCCGTGGTAAAGGTCGAAATTTTCGGGTTGGCCGTGGACGAGGCGGGTAAATCCCCGATCATCGTCCTCAAAGACGAGGAAGAAACCAAGGTCCTGCCCATCTGGATCGGGGCCATGGAGGCCATGGCCATTTCCATGGCCATCAACAAGGTGCCGTTTCCCCGGCCCATGACCCACGACCTTCTGCTCAACACCATCCGCTCGATGGGCGGCGCAGTCAGCCGCGTTGAAATCACCGACATAGAAAATGGGACCTTTTTTGCGGAGATCGTGGTCTCGCGAGGGGAGGAAACCATGCGTCTGGACAGCCGCCCGTCGGATGCCATTGCCTTGGCCGTTCGTGCGGAATGTCCCATCTATGCGGGTGAAATGGTCCTCCAGGAGGCCGGGGGCGCTTTCCCGGACCATCCTGAAACGGTCATCAAAACAGAAAATGCCGACAAGTGGCAGGAAGAGTTGGACAAGCTCTCCGAAGACGACATCAAATACAAGATGTAGGCAAACATGATTGATCTGCACACCCATACCATTTTTAGCGACGGGGAGTTGATTCCCGCCGAACTCGTCCGTCGCGCCGAAGTGCTCGGCTACAAGGCTCTTTGCATGACCGATCATGCCGACGAGGCGACCACCTACCACATCCTCGAAAATGTACTCCGTTTCGTAAAGAAGCACGGCCATTTCTTCGATATCAACGTTCTGGCCGGAGTCGAGCTGACTCATGTGCCGCCAGCGCTCATCGGCGAGATGGTCAAGAGTGCGCGTGACGCCGGTGCGCAGTTGGTTGTCATGCATGGAGAAACCCCGGTGGAGCCCGTGGCTCCGGGGACCAACCTTGCCGCCATCGAGGCGGGCGTGGACGTTCTGGCCCATCCCGGCCTGATCACCGACGAGGAGGTCAAGCTGGCCGTGGAAAAGGGTGTCGCGCTCGAGATCACCACCCGCGGCGGGCACAGCTATACGAACGGCCACGTTGCCGCCATGGCCCGAAAGCACGGGGCGAAGCTGGTGGTCAACAACGACGCCCACGCTCCGCGCGATCTGGTGAGCGAGGATCTGCGCAAGACCATCGCTCTGGGGGCGGGGCTGACCCTCGACGAATACCGCCAGACCGAGTCCAACGCCTGGGAGATAGTGCAGCGGTGCATGAAATGATGTTTGCAAAACGTCACATATACGCGAACGAAAAGGCGTAGGCACGTACAGGAATACAGGAAAGCCGAGGCTTGCTTGAGGCCCGGCTTTCTTCGCATGAAGCGGGCCCGACGGCCCATAGACCCGAAAAGGTGCAACCATGAACTTTCTGCCCGACAACTCCATTCTGTCCCTGCTCGCAGGGGCGACCCTCGCGGTCAAGATGGTCATGCTCTTCCTGGGATGCATGTCCCTGTGGAGCTGGACCATCATCTTTTTCAAGTTCTTCACCATCGGTACTGCCCGTAAAAAAGTCATGGCAGGCTACGATGCGTTCGTGGCCGCCGGTGACCTTTCCAAAGGCATCAAGGGGCTGGGTGACAAGGATGATTCGCCTTTGGCCCGTGTCTCGTCCCTGGCAGTGAAGGAGTTCCGGCTGCTGGAAAAGGCCGACGTAAACCGCGAGCGCAAGCGTCTGCTGGTCAAGGACACCCTCAGGCGCGTGCTCAAGCAGGGCATTTCCAAGGAGATGCGTTCCCTGACCCGCAACCTGCCGTTCCTGGCCACCTGCGCCAATGCGGCTCCGTTCATCGGGCTGTTCGGCACGGTCTGGGGCATCATGCACTCGTTCCACTCCATCGGCATGGCCCAGTCCGCTGCCCTGGCCACGGTGGCGCCCGGTATCTCGGAGGCCCTCATCGCCACGGCTATCGGTCTGCTCGTGGCCATCCCGGCGACCATTTTCTACAACTATTTCCTGGGCAAGCTGAACGAGGTCGAGTCCGGCATGGTGGATTTCGCCGGAGCCTTCCTGAACCGCGCCGAACGCGAAATCGCCTGGGCCGACAAGCCCGAGCGGGGCTAGGAGCGGGCCATGGCGATCAAGACCGGCGGCGGCTTCCTCAACGAGATCAACGTCACGCCCTTTGTGGACGTGATGCTGGTGTTGCTGATCATCTTCATGGTCACGGCTCCGCTCATGACCCAGGGGGTGGAGGTGGACCTGCCGACCACGCGCACCGTCCGCAACCTGCCCCAGGATTCCGAGCATCTGGTCCTGACCGTGCGCAAGGACGGCAGGATCTTCCTGGACGAATACGAGGTGTCCATGGACGAGCTGGAAGACCACCTCAAGCGGTTGGTGGCCGGGCAGAAGAAGCAGCTTTTCCTGCGCGCGGACAAGGAAGTCCCCTACGGAACCGTGGTTCAGGTCATGGGCGAGATCAAGGGCGCGGGCATCGACAAGCTCGGCATCGTGGCCGAACAGCCCAAGCAAGACAAAAACAAGTAAATCTCCAGAGTTGCTATAGACATGCGGCAGGGCCTCGGATTCCTCCTTTCCCTCTTGTTCCACGTGGGCATATTCGTCTTCGCGCTGTATGGCGTGAACTACACTGCCACGCGCGTGAATATGGACCGCCCTGTGTACAACGTGGACCTCATCTCCCTTGCCCCTCCGCCTCCCGGACCGCCGGTCAAGGTGCAGGCCAAGGCCGAAGCTCCAGCCCAGACCGAAGATGTGCCTGTGGTAAAGGCCCAGCCTGAACAGGCCGAAGCCAAGCCCGTACCCGTGGTTGAGGCCAAACCCGAACCCGAGCCGGAGCCCGAGGTCAAGGATATCAGCCCCAAGAAGGTTGAGAAGAAGACCGTGGTCAAGAAGAAGGAAGAGCCCAAGCCCAAGCCGAAGCCCGAACCGAAACCTGAGCCCAAACCCAAACCGGAGCCCAAACCCAAGCCCAAGCCTCAAAAGACGGCCAAGGAATTGCTTGCCGAGGGTATGGCCGCGGCCAAGGCCCAGGCCAAGCGCGAGGAAGCTGCCAAGCAGAACGCCCTTGCCAGCGAATTGGCCGCCCTGAAGAAGCAGGAGGGCAGCGACGTTTATGCCCATGGCGGACAACCCGGCGGCCAGGAAGGAGGCCGGGAAGGCGGCACGGTCGGCGGTTCCGGCTCCGGCCTGTCCGAAGTCTATGCCCTTATCGTCGGGTCGGCCATCAAGAAGCATTGGCGTTATCCCGCCTTTGCCGGTGAGGCCAACCTGACGGTCACCATAGAAATCACCCTTGCGCAGGACGGCAAGATTCTTTCCTCGAAGGTTCTGGAACCCTCGAATAATCCTGAATTCGACAGTTCCGCCCTTCGAGCCATCAAGGAAACCGAGTATGTGGAGAAGCCGAGAACCGATCGTGACAGGCTCATCCGCATCAATTTCAACAGCCAGGAACTCTCAGAGTAGATGGTATGAAACGGATAACGACATTTTTCGCCTCATTGGTCATCGTCTGCCTTACGGCCGTGCTTGCCTCGGCCCAGGGCCCACTGACCGTGGATATTCATGGGCCGGGCCAGCGTCTGGTCAACATAACCCTGCTTCCGTCAAAGGGACTCGACGGGCAGCCTGTGCCGGATGCCTCGGCCAAGGCTTTTGCCGAGCTTGTGGCCAACGATTTGGCCTATATCCCGTTCCTCAAACTGGTGCCCTCGACCGAATTGCTCGGCGGGGACCCCAGCCATGGTGTGACTGCGCAGGATATTGATTTCAAGCCTTTCCAACTGGCCCGTGTGGACCTGTGCATGACGACAGGCTGGAACGGTCAGTATCTCGAAGCCCGTGTTTACGAGACCTTCAGCGGCCGACGGGTGGTGGGCAAGGCGTACCGCGATGTGGCCGACAAGCTGCCTCTGGTGGCCGATCGTTTCTGCTCCGCATTCCTTGAGGCCCTGACCGGCAAGAAGGGCTTTTTTGATTCGCCCATCGCCTTTGTCAAACAGGTGGGCAAGACCAAGGAAATCTTTACCGTTCTGCCGCAGGGCAGGGGGCTCAAGCAGATCTCCGATCTAGGCGGGTTCAACCTCAGCCCGGCCTGGTCCGCCAATGGCGAAAACCTCGCCTTTACCCACATCGGCAATGAACGCCATGAGCTGTGCATCTACGAGAGCAAGACCCAGAAGATCCGTCGCGTGGCCAAAGGGCTCGGCGATACGGTCATCAGCCCGGTCTATGGTCCTGAAGACGTACTCTATGCCTCCCTGAACCTGAACGGTACAACCAACATCTACGAGCTGAGCAAGTCCTTCAAGGTCGGGAAGCAGCTTGCCTCCAGCCCATACATCGATGTCTCCCCGAGTTTTGACCGAACCGGGTCCAAGATGGTCTTCACCTCGGGCAGGGCGGGCAACCCCCATATCTATCTGCTGGACATGAAGTCCGGTCAGGTCCGTCGCGTGACCACAACGGGCAAGTACAACACCCATCCGTGCCTGAGTCCGGATGGTCGCTACGTGGCCTACACTCACCAGACCGCTGACGGGCACCGCATATTCCTGCACGACCTCGAAACCGGTCGGGAAAAGCAGTTGACCTTCGGCCCGGGCAACGACGAATACCCTGCCTTCGGGCCTGACGGTTATTTCGTGGCCTTCGCTTCCAGCCGGACAGGCCAATATCAACTGTACCTGAGCACCCGCCACGGAGATGCGCCGCGCAAGATATCCACCGGCAAGGGAGCGGCTTTCGCGCCTGCCTGGGATACTTCGCTGCAGTGGTAAATTGTCATATATTCAGGGTTGATTTTTATCTGGGAAAAGGTACACCGTAATAGTGCGAAAACCGAGCGCTCTCGGGTGACTGTAAATATGGCCGGGCGACGGCTCTATCAAGGAGTGAGCATGAAAATCAAATGGTATGTCGGTATTGTGGCCCTTATGGCCTTGTCCCTTCTTCTCTTTGCCGGCTGTGCAAAGAAATCCACAACCACGGAACCGACCCAGGGTCAGGTCCAAGTAAAGGACGACTCTCAGTGGACTCCGCCCGCGCAGCAGGAACCCGCTGTCGATGAAGCCACTCTGGCTGCCGAGGCGCAGGCCCGAGCCAAGGCCGAGGCTGTCCAGGAACTGACCAGCGTGACCATTCATTTCGCCTTCAATTCCTATGAACTGAGCGATGAAGCCCGTTCCATCCTGGCTCAGAAAGCCAACATTCTGCGCAAGTACGATGGCGTCAATGTTGTCATTGAAGGCCACTGCGACGAGCGCGGCACCGAAGAATACAACCTCGCTTTGGGCGAACGTCGTGCCCGCGCCGCCTACGAGCACATGGTTATTCTTGGCGTCCAGCCTGAACGCATGAAAATCGTCAGCTTTGGTGAAGAATACCCCGTCGATCCGGGCCACAACGAGACCGCCTGGGCCAAGAACCGCCGGGACGAGTTCGTCGTCAAATAGGCCTGCTGGAATATTGTTATGAAAAAGCGCCGCCCATTGGGGCGGCGCTTTTTTGTTTCCTAAGTGTGGATAGTGAGAGACCTGTAAAATCGCCGAGATCTTCAAGACGATCTCCAAAAGATTTGGAGAGTCCGGAGCACCTTTTCAACCCGATCTCTGATTGTCGAAAATATCCGAACGTGAATGTGCCGACCTTATTCTGGTTAGCCAATCATCGAAACAAGGTAGGCGATGAGATGCAGACAACCCATGGCGTAGAGTCCGGCAACGCCGTCGTCGATCATGACGCCGAAGCCGCCAGGGAAGGCGGTTTCAGCCCATTTGACGGGCCAGGGTTTGAGTATGTCAAAGACGCGGAACAGGGCGAAGCCCACGGCCACGTACCAGAGGGGCATGGCCTGGAAGAAGAACAGGGCAAGCCATTGTCCGAACAGTTCGTCGACAACCACACAGCCGGGATCCTTTTTGCCCATGATGGTTTCTGCCCGCCCGCAGGCCCAGGTGCCAATGAAGAATATGGCTATGAGCACAGCTGCGCGCCAGGGCAGGGCGAGTGTCAGGAAGAGCGAAGGGGCGACTACCGTGGCGGCCAGAGAACCCCAGGTGCCGGGGGCTTTGGGAAAATGGCCGACGGGGCCGAGAGTGGCCACGGCAAGGGCCAGCTTGTCGAGAGGATTGGATGCGGTCATTGTAAGGCTCCAGGCTACAGTTTACGGACTTGATAATCGCAAACGCCGCTACAGGCAATGTCTTGACGAATACGACCGGTGAGCGTGAAGTCGTTTCCTGTGGGGTATGCCTTCGTTCAATTCTTGCTTGTCGTGAAAAGGCCGATTATTGTCTGCGCCGTAAGCCGACTTCCAACCCGGCACCGGCCGGGTGAATAAAGGAGCATTTCATGCAACCCGCCACCGATAAAGACCTTCCGAAAATCGTCGAAATATACAACTCCACGGTCCCCACACGCCTGGCCACCGCAGACATAGAGCCGGTGAGCGTCGAGTCGAAGCGGGCCTGGTTCAACAACCACATTCCCGGCAAGCGCCCCATCATGGTCGAGCGCATCGAAGGAGAAGTTGCCGCCTGGGTCAGCTTTGAATCCTTTTACGGACGACCGGCTTATGACCGCACAGCGGAAATCAGCATTTACATTGCCCCGGAGTACCGACGCCAGGGATTGGGCAAACGGTTGCTCAAAGAGGCCTTGGATATGACGCCGGAACTGGGCATACGGAGCGTTGTGGCCTATATTTTTTCCCACAACGAGGGGTCCATACGGCTGTTCCGTTCCTTTGGATTCGAAACATGGGGAGATCTGCCGGGGATAGCCGAGATGGACGGCAAGCGCTATGGCCTGTCCATTTTGGGCAAGCACGTCAATCCCTAGATCTTTTGACGCCGAGGGGCGTAACGCGTATCCTGATCGGAAATCGAATATTTATCCGGAGTATCCATGGAATCCAAACCCAAGGCCGCTGGAAAAAGCAGCATCGACCTCATCGATCAGGATCTGGCTTTCGACAACATCATGGTCGGCTCCAGAGCCACCTATCTTGATCTCGGCTGCGGCGCCGGGAACTATACCCTGGCCCTTGCCCGTCGTCTGGGCGCAGGCTCCCTGGTCTATGCCCTGGACTTGTGGGAGGAGGGCATAGCGGCGCTGACAGAAAGGGCTCGTGAAGAAGGACTCGGCAATGTCGAAGCCAAAGTGGCCGATTTGTCCAGGACGCTTGATTTGCCCACAGGGTCGGTGGACGCCGCGTTCATGGCTACCGTGCTGCATGATTTGCCCGAGGAGGCCCGGCCAGGACTCATGGAAGAGATAAAACGTGTGCTCGTGCCCGGAGGCGTTTTGGCGCTGATCGAGTTCAAGAAGTTCGCCAAAGGCCCCGGACCGTCCGATCCTGAAAAACGCATTGGGCCCGAGGATGCCGACCGGCTGACTGCGCCCCATGGGTTCGTCCACGACACCGTGGTCGACCTGGGGGAGGTCACCTACCTCGTCCGTTATATCGGGAAATAGCCTGAGAGGATAAGGGTGGCTATTCGGTGAAGCCCTTGTCACGCATTGCGTCGGGGCTGGTGAAGCGCGCCATGCCCGTCTTCATTCGGCTGAATCCCTGCTTCTGATAGAAGCCTTCCTTGCCGGGCGCAGCGTAAAGAATAACGTTGCATTCCCCCACGTCTTTCAGCAGGGCATCCATGATCCGGGTCCCGAGTTTGTGCCCCTGATACTCAGGCAGCACGGCGCAGTCGTAAACGGCCGCTTGGTAGGCTCCGTCCGAAATGGCCCGGCCAAAACCGATCAGCTTATCCTCATCATAGATGAAGACCCTGGTGTAGCTGGCCTTAAATGCCTTGGCGTGCATCTCAGGCGAATGATGGGCCATGCCGACTTCTTTCAGAATGTCGGCAACAGCTCGCCAGTCTACGTTCGCACAGTCTTTTTTCATTCGAAAGTTCATGGTGTTCCTTCCTGCTGGCCAAAGGGGCTAAGCCGCCGTGTGGATTGCCCCGTCTCGAGCTTGATTATCCTTCGAGTTTGGAAAGGTCTTCATCCCTTGCCAGCCACAATTCCTCCATCCGGTACATGTGCCAGTGATCGTGCATGAGGATGTGGCGAGCGAAGATATACAGACCGTATTGCTCGTATTCAGGATGAATGGCCGTCCGCTTCCAGTCCTCAGGGGAGGCGCTCTTCAAGAGTTCGAGCTGTTTTTCTCGGCCGCTTTTGAATTGGGTGACGATGTCATCCACAGGAGCAAGAGGCGGTCTCTCTGTTTCATCCTCCTTGCCCGGGACGAAGGGCACGAATTCGGGCACATCCTCGGTCAGGATGCGCCGCATCCGCTCCAGCCCCATGAACTGGACGTCGGCCAGGTGGGCGGCGTGCTCGTGCAGGGACCAGAACCCTTCTCCTCGTTTTGTGTCCAGGACATCTGTCGGGATGGAGCGAAGCAGATCGCTGAATATCGTTATGGATCCTTGCAGGGCTCCAAGAATGGCGGTGGTGGTCTTTTCAGGTTTATCGGTCATGGGTATCTCCGTTTGGTTTCTGGATGGTGGAGATGTTGGCGGAACACTGCCTGAAGGAGGCTCGCCAGCAGTATTTGATCACGATGAATAATAGCTGAAAGAGACAGGACTTCAACCGTCTTGGGCCATTTCTGCCATCGTTTATTCCGAGGGGATGGATTTGCCGGGCTGAAGGATAAGGCGAACGGCTTTTTTGATTCTTGCAAGATCCACAGAGAGACCGATTTGAAGTCTGGTCCGGGCTTAGCTCTTGTTCGGCAGCCGTGGCTCAGCACAGCCTGACGCGGTCAGCACTTCAAGAACACGAGCGACAGGCAGTCCAACGACGTTGGTGTAGGAGCCTCGTATGGCCGTAACCAGAAAGGTGCCCACGCCCTGAATGGCGTATGCTCCGGCCTTGTCCATGGGTTCGCCGGTCTCGATGTAGCTCATCAGTTCGCCCTCGGTGGACTCTCGCATGTCCACATCCGTGCTGACGGCTTCGGACAGGATTTTGCCGTCGGGCAGGACCACGCAAAATCCGCTGACCACCTGATGGGTCATGCCGGACAGGGTAGTCAGCATCTCGAGCGCGTCGAGCTTGGAATGGGGTTTGCCCATGATCCGCTCGCCCAGAACCACGGCGGTGTCAGCGCCGAGAATTGTCGCTCCACGAAAACGGCCGGCCACGTCCAGGGTTTTAAGTTCGGCCATGCGCAGGACGTATTCGGCTGGTGATTCCCCTGGTTCGGGCAGAGGCTCTTCCAGCGGACTCGGGTGCACATCGAAGGTCAGGCCAAGGTCGGCCAGAAGTTCACGCCTGCGGGGAGAACCCGAGGCCAGGACAAGGGGGGATCGGTTGCGGAAGGGACCTTTTTGCATGCCCGAAATGTTCCTCATATCCATCTCGGCGTCAACGACGGACTCTTGACGATTGATCCGTATCGGTTCCTAAGCAAGCGTTCATGAACTGACATGCTTTGTAACTTACCCGGTCATTTCAAACGATTATCACCATGGCAGGTTTTTTGCTTCATAACGTGCGCGCGAGAGCGCAGGAGTGAAAATGCAGAAGACAGATACGAAATTCGACCAGGGTTTTACCTCGTTTCACCAGATGGAAGGCGAGGACCCGTCCCGTGGAGCCAATGACTGGGCCGTTCCCTGGTCCGATCTGATGATGGTCATGTTCGTGCTTTTTGCCGTGCTGTTCATCTACGCAAGCTCAAAACAGGACGTGAAGATATTGTTCAGTAAACAGTCCGCAGAAAAAGCCCAGTCGGCCAGCGCCCTTGATCCGCTCATCGGCCTTATCGGCCAGATCGCAAGCCGGACCACCACCGGCGGGTCTCAAGACGTGGTCCAAGTGGCTGAAAACGAGGTCCTGTATCGCTCCCGCACCAACGGTATCACCGTGGTCCGGGAGGGACGAGGCCAAGTACGCGTGACCCTGCGTGGCGATCTGTTTTTCGACGGTGGTTCCGGCCAGCTCAAGCCCGAGTCCGCAGCCTATCTCGACGAGATAGGGGACCTGGTCCGACTGAGCGTGGGGCTGGTCCACGTCATAGGTTTTGTGGATCAGAGCGAGGCGCAGGGAGCACAGAGTTTCACGTTGTCGTCCGAACGGGCGGCGGGCATTGCGGACCAGCTCATCAATCGCATCGGGATTGCCCCCAAGCGGTTGGTGGTAACCGGCAGGGGGGCGTATCAGCCTGAACTGCCAGACACCTCGGCAGCCAACCAGACCAGCAATCGGCGTGTCGAAATCGTTATTTCCAACAACAGTTGATCGATCGGAGGCATCCATGGGTAGAAAAAATCTTATCGGGATCGGTTTGAGCCTGGCCATATTCATAGGCAGTTTCATGCTCACCGGCGCGGCCGGGGCGTACTTCAACCTGGCGGCATTTCTTGTCGTCATTTCAGGCCTGAGCGCGGCCATGCTCATCAGCTATCCGGTGGGGCACGTCAAAAACGCCTTTGCCGTGGCCAAGAACGTATACACCAATGGGCGGACCACGGCAGAAGAGATTGTCACCACCTTGCTCGATCTGTCCGTCAAATCCAAGGTGGACGGTGTGCTTTCCCTGGAACGTTCGGCCAACAAGGCCACGAGTTCCTTTTTGAAAAGCGGGCTGTGCCTTCTGGTGGACAACTACAAGGAGGATGAAATCCGCGAATGCCTGAGCGCGGAGATGGCATTCTTCAATCTACGTCGCCAGCAGAGCGAGCGATTTTTCCAGACCCTGGCCCGCACGGCTCCCGCGTTCGGCGTTGCGGGTTCGGTCATTGGCCTCATCGGTCTCCTCATGGGCATCAACGACACCGCCGTGATCCTCAAAAATATCCCGGTGGCCTTCATCTCCACCTTGTATGGGCTGATCCTGTCCCATCTGGTCTTTTCGCCCATTGCTGAAAACATCAATTATTCCACACGGGCTGAATTGCTCAACCAGAAGCTGGTCATGGAAGGCATCGTGGCCATCAGCAAGGAGCAGAACTCCTACAAGCTGGAACGAAAGCTTGCCTCGTTCCTTTCCCCGGCCGAGCGCGAGGGAAAGACCGAGACCCTGCGGCGCATCACCCGCAAGTATGTGCAGCGCAAGCGCCAGCCTGTGGAACTTGCGGACATGGCGGACTCTGCCGCAGTGCCTGACGGCGATCTGGAAAAGGCCAGCGAAGCGGCCTGATCCAAACATGCCGCCAAAGCGGTCGAATCAGCTGGAAAAGGGGCCTTCGGGCTCCTTTTTTTTTCGTCCGATTGTGATAGGCTCCGTTTCACGGAGGAGAAGGGCGCATGGTCAAGATTCTGGCCGCCGACATCGGCGGCACCAACAGTCGGTTTGCCTTGTTCGAGGCGCAAGACAACCACCTGGAAATGCTGGATTCCATCTGGCTTGATACCCACGGGGCGCAAACATTCCCGGAACTGGTCGGACAACTCTGGGACAGCGATTTTCCTGTGCGGCCCGGCTCGTTCGACGCTGCGGTTCTGGCTCCTGCCGGCGCCGTCTATAGAGGCGTGACCTGTCCGAAACTACCCAATGCCCCGTGGGGCATCGACTTGCGTGAAGTGGATTTCGGCGCGGCAGCCGTGCTCATCAACGATTTTTCGGCCCAGGCCTATGCCTGCCGCACCTGCGCCGTGGACGATGCCCTGGTAATTCAGGACGGTGAGGCGATGGAGGGAGAGACCATCGGCGTTATCGGCGCTGGCACGGGACTCGGCTATTCCGCGATGTTCAAGACCAGCGGCAAGTGGGCGGCCATCCCTTCCGAAGGAGGGCACATGGCCTTTCCCTTTGTCGGGCGTGAAGAAGCCGAATACGCCGAGTTCAACCGCTTGGAGAGTGGCCGCAACTGGCCAGAGGGAGACTCCGTGGTCACAGGGCTCGGTTTGCAGCTCGTGCATCGATTTTTGACCGGTGAGAACCTTTCTCCCAAGGAGATTTCCGCCAGATTGACCCCGGAGAGCGAGACGGCCAAGTGGTATGCCCGGTTCTACGCCCGAGCGTGTCGAAACTGGGCCATCGGCTTGATGACCACCGGCGGCCTGTTCATCGCGGGCGGCGTGGCAGCCAAGAACCCCATGCTGGTTCAGATTCCGGAATTCATGGATGAGTTTCATAATTCCCACGTGTATCAGGATTTTCTGAACACCGTCCCGGTCAAACTCAACGCCAACGAGGCGAGCGGACTGTTTGGCGCGGCCTTTTACGGCGCGCAGATGCTTGCGGGTCACGGCGAGGGCGCATGAGCCGGAGTGCGGCCGGCAAACTCCTGGTCTCGGCCCTGCTGGCCGGGCTGGTGGCCGCCTATTTTCTGTTCGATCTTGGCCGTTTTTTCTCTCTGGATTACCTTAAACAATCGCGTGAACAGTTTCAGGCTCTGTATGGTGCGCATACTTTTCTGGTACTCGGCGCGTATTTCCTCATATATGTAGCCGTGGCCGCTCTGGGGTTGCCAGCTGCCGCCGTACTTACGCTGGCGGGCGGGGCCTTATTCGGTCTGTGGGTTGGTCTGGTAATGGTTTCGTTGGCCAGCACTCTGGGTGCCAGCCTTGCCTTTCTGCTATCGCGCTACGTACTGCGTGAATCGGTCCGGAGCAGGTTCGGCGACAAGCTTGGGCGCATCGACAGGGGCGTTGAGCGCGAAGGGGCGTTCTACCTTTTCACTCTTCGGCTCATCCCGATCTTCCCCTTTTTCGTAGTCAATACACTTATGGGGCTGACCCCCATGCGTCTGGTCACTTATGCCTGGGTCTCTCAAGTCGGCATGCTCCCGGGCACGGCGGTCTATGTCAACGCGGGCAAGGAGTTGGGCCAGCTTGACTCCCTGACGGGCTTGCTCTCGCCGAGTCTGATCCTGTCATTCGTGGTACTTGGGCTTTTCCCTCTGGCTGCGAAGAAGGGACTCGGCTGGTACAGGAAGCGGAGGAACCATGGCTGAATATGATTTTGATATTGGCGTCATCGGTGGTGGAGCGGCTGGACTGACCGTTGCCTCCGGAGCCGCGCAGCTCGGAGTGAAGACAGTACTCGTCGAGCGAGGGGCATCCTTGGGCGGTGATTGCCTGCACACCGGCTGCGTGCCGAGCAAGACGCTGATTCGCACGGCTGAAATCTATCATGACATGCGCCACGCCGCTCGCTTCGGCCTACCCGAAGTGAACGTGCCCCCAGTGGATATGGGGTCGGTCAATGGCCGAATCCGGGAGGTCATTGAGGCCATTCAGGAGCACGACTCCGAGGAGCGCTTTTGCGGGCTGGGCGTCAAGGTTGTGTTCGGAGAAGCCCGTTTTGTTGACGAGCACATGATCGACTGCTCCGGAAAGCGGCTGTCCGCCCGGTCCTGGGTCCTGGCCACCGGCTCATCTCCGGCCGTCCCGCCCATTGATGGCCTTGCCGATGTTTCATATCTCACGAATGAGGATCTTTTCAGCCTTGAGAAACTGCCTTCGTCCCTGGCGATAATCGGCGGCGGCCCCATAGGTTGTGAAATGGCCCAGGCCTTCACCCGCCTCGGGACCACAGTGACCATCGTCCAGCGCAACAGCCAGTTGCTCCCTGTGGAGGATGAGGACATGGCCGAGGTGGTTCGGGCTGCGTTGGCTGCTGAAGGTGTGAAGGTGGAGTTGTCCGCTGCGACCACCGCTGTACGTCGGGTAAATGGCGAGATGGAGGTTGAATTCGCCCGAACGGGCAGGTCCCATACGGTGCGGGCCGAACAGTTGCTCGTAGCCGCCGGGCGCATGCCCCGAGTGGAAGGGCTCGGGCTCGAAAACTGCGGAGTGGAACTCGCCGGGCGCGGGATCAAGGTGGACGCGCGTCTGCGCACTACCCAAAAACATATTTTTGCCTGCGGCGACGTGCTTGGCCGCTATCTGTTTACCCACGCAGCCGGATACGAAGGGTCCATCGTTCTGTCCAACGTGGTCTTCCACTTGCCGCGCAAGGCGGATTATACGCGGCTGCCATGGTGCACCTACACCGATCCGGAGCTGGCCAGCGTGGGCATGAACGAAAAGCGCGCGTTGGAGGCGGGGGTAGAATATTCGGTCTTCGAGGAACTCTTCACAAACAACGACCGCGCCCGGGCCGAAGGGCGGATTGAAGGAAAGGTCAAGTTGATCCTCGATCATAAGGAAAAGCCCCTGGGGGCGCAGATAGTCGGTCCGCACGCTGGAGAACTGCTCGGACAATGGGCCACGGCATTGGGGGGCGGAGTAAAGCTGTCGGCCATGGCCTCCATGGTCATGCCGTACCCGACTCTCGGGGAGATCAATAAGCGCGTGGCGGGGCGGGTTTTGTCTCCGAAGCTGTTTTCACCCATGGTTCGCAAGACGCTCTCTTTCCTCTTTGATTACAAAGGCAGGGCCTGTACTCTTGATTAATTGCCCGGACACGGGTACGAAGCCCGACGTTCTGACATCGCTAAGGAGAATTTTCCATGGTTGACAAGAGCCGATACCAGAAAATGTTCCCTGTAACCTGGGAACAATTGCATCGAGACTGCCGAGCCCTTTCCTGGCGTCTGGTCGAAAGAGGTCCCTGGAAGGGCATCCTGGCCATTACCCGCGGCGGCCTGGTCCCAGCGGCCATCATCGCCCGCGAGCTGGACATCCATCTCATCGATACCATTTGCCTTTCCTCATACAACTGGAAAGAGCAGGGTGATGCCAACATCCTCAAGGGAGTGGACTGTGAAGGCGAGGGCTGGCTGCTCATCGACGATCTGGTGGACACGGGCAAGACCGCCAAGATCGCCCGCGACATGGTCCCCAAAGCGCACTTCGCCACGGTATACGCCAAGCCCGCCGGCCGTCCCATGGTGGATACTTTCATCACCGAGGTCAGCCAGGATACCTGGATACTGTTTCCCTGGGACGCAGGTTCCCAGTTCGTGGAACCGATCATCCAGGTCTCTGAATAGGTTTTTATCCAAAATAGATATCGTTAGATTGCAGCTTACTAGCGCCGTCTCAGCGAAATTGGGTCTTGCCCGATTCCGGTAGCTGAGATATGCGTTTTTGATATTTAACCGCTAACGGAGAGGTCCTGATGAAGAAACTGCTGAAATTGATTGGTCTGCCTGCGGCACTGCTGCTGGCGCTGTCCCTTTTCGCCTGCGGTGAAGCCCCGCAGGAGGAGAAAAAAGCCGAAGAACCGGCCAAGACCGAAGAGGCTCAGGCCCCCGCTCCGGCGGAAGAGGCCAAGGTCATCAAGGCCGGGTTCATTTACGTCTCCCCGGTGGGTGACGCCGGTTATTCCTACGCTCACGATCTCGGCCGTCAGGCTGTGGACGCGCTGCCCTGGGCTTCTACCAAATATGCCGAGTCGGTCCCTGAAGGCGCTGACTCCGAACGCGTGCTGCGGAACATGGCCCGCGAGGGAATGGACATTATTTTCGCCACCAGCTTCGGCTACATGGACCCGGTCATGAAAGTCGCCAAGGAATTCCCTGACACCAAGTTCATGCACTGCTCCGGCTTCAAGAAGGGCCCCAACGTCAGCAATTATTTCGGCCGCATCTATCAGGCCCGTTACCTGACCGGCCTGATCGCCGGCTCCATGACCAAGAGCAACAAGCTCGGTTACGTGGCCGCCTTCCCGATTCCCGAAGTCATTCGCGGCATCAACGCCTTCACCCTCGGCGCCCGCGAAGTGAACCCGGACGTCAAGGTCCACGTGGTTTGGACCAAGACCTGGTATGACCCCGCGCTCGAGAAGGACGCCGCCAAGTCCCTGCTGGACGCCGGTTGCGACGTCATCACCCAGCATCAGGATTCCCCGGCCGCTCAGGAAGCCGCCCAGGAAGCCGGTGCCTACGCCATCGGTTACAACTCCGACATGTCCTCCTTCGCGCCCAAGGCCAACCTGACCTCCGCCATCTGGAACTGGGGCCCCATGTACGTGAAGACTCTCGAAGAAGTTCGCAACGGCACCTGGAAGGGTGACCAAGCCATGTGGTGGTCCATGCAGGACGGCGTTGTCGACATCGCCCCCATGGGCTCCATGGTCCCGGATGACGTCAAGTCCATGGTCAACGCCAAGCGGGCCGAGCTGATGTCCGGCAAGGACACCGTGTTCGCTGGTCCCATCAAGAACCAGGCCGGTGAAGTGGCCATCGCCGAGGGCTCCACCCCGGACGACGGCGCGCTGCTTGGCATGGACTGGTTTGTTGAAGGCGTCGTCGGCACCACCAACTAGATCGGGTACCGTGCTGAAGATCAGAAAAAGAGATGAACCCTGGAAGTGGGGCGCCCTGGTTGTATTCCTGGGCGCCCTGCTCTTTTCCCTCGTGCTCAGTGCTCTGTTGCTCAAGGGCCAGGGCAAGGACGCCTGGTATGGCATGACCGTGCTATGGCAGGGCAGTTTCGGCAACATCTGGTCCATTGAGGATGTACTCCTCAAGGCCATCCCGCTGTTCCTCTGCTCGCTCGGCGTGGCCGTGGCCTTTCGGATGCAGATATGGAACATCGGGGCCGAAGGGCAGTTTGCCCTGGGGGCCATCGGAGCAACGTGGATGGCCCTGGCCTTCCCCGATCTGCCCCGCTTCGTGCTCCTGCCGCTCATGTTCATCATGGCTTTCATCCTGGGAGGCATCTGGGCCTTGATTCCGGCGGTGCTTCGGCTGAAGCTGCGGGTCAACGAGATCATTTCGACGTTGATGCTCAACTACATCGCCATCCTGCTTCTGGACTTTCTGGTGTTCGGCGTGTGGAAGGACCCGGCGAGTTTCGGTTTCCCCATGACCCCAGAATTTACCGAAGGGGCTATTATCCCGGGCATCGCGGGCAGCCGCGTGCACTGGGGCATTATTTTTTGCGTGGTTGTGGGCGCGGGCCTCTGGGCCTTCATGCGTTTCACCCGGCTCGGTTTCGAGCTGAAGGCCAGCGGCGAAGGCGCGCGCGTGGCCCGATACGCCAAGATTCGTTACGGTATGCTCGTCCTGCTGGTCATGGGCTTGTCCGGCGGATTCGCGGGCTGGGCCGGGTGTGTGGAGACCTCGGCCGTGCTCAACCGTTTGCAGCCCTCCCTGATGGTCGGCTACGGCTATACCGCCATCGTGGTTGCCTGGCTTGCCCGTCTGGAGCCCCTGAATATCGCGTTCGCCTCCTTCCTTCTGGCCGCGCTGCGGGTAGGAGTGGAAAACATGCAGCTCAAGCTGCAGATTCCGGCGGCCTTCGGAACGATCATGGAAGGCATCATCCTGCTCACCGTGCTGGCCGGGCAGTTCTTCCTGACCTACAAACTGGTCCGCAAACCGAGGCAGGAGTAGGCCATGTGGGAATTTCTCATACCGCTGTTCGCGGCCACGGTGCAGTCCGGCACCCCCATCCTGTACGCCACATTGGGCGAGATGATGACCGAGAAGGGCGGGGTACTCAATCTCGGCGTCGAAGGCATGATGGCCGTATCCGCTCTGGCCGCCTTCTGGACCAGCTACATGACCGGTTCGCCGTGGCTCGGCTTCCTGGCCGGTGGCTTTGCGGGGATGGTCATGGCTTCTTTGCACGCGTTCGTCTGCGTATCATGCCTGGGCAATCAGGTCGTTTCCGGTCTGGCTCTGACCATTCTGGGCGGCGGGCTGACCCATTTCCTCGGCGTGCCGTATGTCGGCCTGGCTGCGCCCGGTTTCGACCCCTTCAATTTCCCGCTGCTTTCGCAGATTCCGGTTCTGGGCGATATCTTCTTCAAGCATGACATGCTGGTCTATGTGTCCTTCGTGATTCCGGTCCTGTTCTGGTTTTTCTTCAAACGGACTAGCCTTGGCCTGCATGTGGCCGCAACGGGTGAGATGCCCGCAGCCGCTGCTGCAGCGGGGCTGAAACCCATCCGGCTTCGTTACTTCGCGGTCATTGCGGGCGGGTTCCTGATCGGGCTCGGCGGGGCGTACCTGTCCCTGGCCTACACCCACCTTTGGACCAACGGACTGTCCGGCGGACGCGGCTGGATTGCGGTGGCCCTGGTCATCTTCGCCTTCTGGCGTCCGGGACGCGCCGTGGTCGGCGCATATCTCTTCGGCGGGGTAATGGCCTTCCAGCTCAGGCTCCAGGCCGCGGGTACGCACCTGCCGTCCTCTCTGCTGCTCATGCTGCCGTACCTGCTGACCATTCTGGTCCTGATTCTGTCCGCCTGGCGGGGCCGGCGTATCGATGCGCCTGCCGCCCTCGGCACGAACATCGAGCCGGAGGGGTAGCGCCATGACCAATCAGATTTTCGTCAGGCCGGTCCGAACCCGGCCTATCCCGGAGGGGACACGGCCTCTGGTCAGCCTCAAGGGACTGACCAAGCGGTTCGGCAAAGTTTTGGCCAATGACTCCATCACCCTGGACGTCTACCCGGGCCGCATCAAGGCCTTGCTCGGCGAAAACGGAGCGGGCAAATCGACCATGATGTCCATGCTCGCCGGACGCTACAAGCCGGACGAGGGCTACATCGAAGTGGATGGTGAACCCGTACGCTTCACGTCCTCCAAGGACGCCATCCAGGCGGGTATCGGCATGGTCTACCAGCACTTCATGCTTGTGGACTCCATGACCGTGGCCGAGAATGTCCTGCTCGGGCAGGAGGGCGGTTTCATCGTCTCCCCGCGTGAGATGGAGCAGAGGGTGGGAGAACTGGCCGACCGGTATGGTTTGAACATCGACCCGAGCGCGCGCATCTGCGAATTGTCCATGGGCGAGCGTCAGGTGGTTGAGATTCTCAAGCTGCTTTACCGTGAGAGCCGGATTCTGATTTTCGACGAGCCCACGGCAGTCCTTACCCCGGAAGAGACCCGCAGCCTTTTTGAAGCGTTGTGGCGCATGACCGAGCAGGGCAAGGCGATCATTTTCATCTCGCACAAGCTGGAAGAGGTCATCGCCCTGGCCGACGACATCGCCATCCTCAGGCGCGGCCGTATCGAAGGCGAACTGGCTCCGGAGTCCATCGAATCAAAGGCCGATCTGGCCTCTCGCATGGTGGGCAAGGAGGTTCTGCTCGAGGTTGACCGCCAACCCGCCGAGATCGGCGACAAGGTCCTTGAGGTCAGGAACCTCACCGGGCTCGGTCTGACCGAGGTTGATCTGGATGTACGGCGTGGCGAGATCGTCGCTCTTGTCGGCGTGGCCGGTAATGGCCAGAAGGCACTGGTCGAGGCTGTCACCGGCCTGATTCGGCCGCCGCAGGACACGGTCTTCATCATGGGCAAGCCCTGGCGCAAGTTCTTCGCCGAATCGACCTGGAACCGATCCATGTGCTACATCCCTGAAGACCGCCTCGGTCTGGCTACGCTGCCTAACCAGAACTTGGTAGACAACCTGCTTCTGACCACGCGCAAGGGATTTGCCAAGGGGCTGTGGCTGGACAAGAAAAAGGCCGCCAAGCACACGACCAAACTTATCGAGAAATTCGACATCCGCCCCGGCCGCATCCATGCCCTTGCCTGGCAGCTTTCCGGCGGCAACCTGCAAAAGGCCGTTCTGGCCCGAGAGCTCTATCGCGAGCCCAAGCTTATCGTGGCCGAGCAGCCTACCCAGGGGTTGGACGTGTCCGCTACCGAGGAGGTCTGGAAGCGGCTGCTCGAAACCCGGTCCATGGCCGGTGTGTTGCTGGTCACGGGCGATCTCAACGAGGCCTTGCAGTTGGCCGACCGTGTGGCGGTCATCTACCGAGGTAAAATCCTTGGCGTCCTGGACAACGCCGACAAGGATATTGCGCGCAAGGTAGGCCCTCTCATGGCCGGAATTGTCGACTAATCGGGCCTTTGGTCCGAGCTATATTTCCCGGTTCCCCGACCGGATTAATCCCATTAATCGTTCAGCAAGGAGAAAGATATGAAGTTCAACAAAATGCGCATGATGATCGTGCTTGCCGCGATCATTTCGCTGTGCGCGCTGTCCACCTTTGCCCAGGCCGCAACCACCCTGGAAAAGGTCAAGGAAGCTGGCGTCATCACTGTGGGCAACTCTCCGGACTATCCTCCGTTCGAAGCCATCGGCGACAGCGGTGAGCGTGTCGGTTTCGACGTGGACCTTCTGAATGCCATCGCCGCCAAGATGGGTATCAAGGTCAAGTGGGTGACCATGGACTTCGCGGCCATCGTCACCGCCACCCAGAGCGGTCAGGTGGACATGGGCATGTCCGGTTTCTCCATTTCCCCCGAGCGTGCCGAGCAGGTCAGCTTCTCGGCTCCCTACATCGCTAGCGGCCAGGTTATCGTGGTGCGCAACGACTCTGACATCAAGTCCGCCGCCGACCTGAAAGGCAAGAAGATCGCGGTCCAGCTGGGTACCACCGGCGAGCAGGAGGCCGACAAGGTCGAGGGTGCTGAAGTCGTCAAGCCCGAGAGCTACAACATCGCCTTCATGATGCTCAACAACAAGGTTGCCGATGCGGTCATCGCCGACATCTCCGTGGCCGACGAGTTCGTCAAGCAGGGCAAGTTCAAGCGCGCCGGCGACCCGCTGTCCTACGAGGAATTCGCCATGATCACCCGCAAGGGCAACGACGATCTGCTGCAGGCCCTGAACAAGGGGCTGGAGGAAGTCAAGGCGGACGGCACCTACGCCGCCATCGTCAAGAAGTGGAATCTCTAGTCTAGCAGCAACCGGGCCGGGGACGTCCGTCCCCGGCCCTTTTTTTCCCAGGAGTTTTGGCGATGGATTTTTCCCTTCTTTTCAAACATCAGGACATGCTCCTGAACGGGGCTTGGATCACCTTGCAGGTGACCTTCGGAGCCCTGGCCTTGGGCCTTGTCCTCGGAATCCTGGCCGGGACAGGCCGCATCAGTCGTCGTGTCCAGATACGGGTGCTCGCAGACGCTTACATTCAGGTCATCCGAGGCACCCCGATGCTTCTTCAGATATTCTTTTTCTATCTCGGCTTCCCGCAGATCTACATGCTGGCCACAGGCGACGGATTCACCCCGGACCCGTTGATCACCGGTATCGTGGCGCTGGGCATCAACAGCGGGGCGTACAACGCCGAGATCATCCGCGCAGGCATCCAGTCCATCGACAAGGGGCAGATGGAGGCCGCACGCGGAACGGGTTTGTCGCACGTGCAGGCCATGTTCAACGTGATCCTGCCTCAGGCCCTTAAACGGATGATTCCGCCTCTTGGCAACGAACTTATCGTTTTGCTCAAGGACTCGTCGCTCATCTCCACCATCGGCGTAGCCGAATTGATGTTCACTGCCAAGGTGCTCGGCGCGCGGTATTATACGTATGTGCCTTTCCTGGTGGGCGTGGGCTGCATCTATCTGGTGCTGACCTTCGGTTTTTCCCGCATGTTCAACCTCCTTGAACGGAAGCTGTCCTCCGGCAGCGGGTCGAGAGAGGATAAGGGGGCCATCCCGGATCTGGGATAATCCTTTTGATCGTTTGAAAAGAAAAAGCCCCGGTTTGCCGGGGCTTTTTTATTGGAAGATTTACTGCTCCTTGATGAGCTTGATCTCTTGCTTGCCGAGTTTGACCTCTTGTCCGTCCTCGTCCGTGAAGACATATGTGTCCGTGTTCACGTCGTATACGGGGTGGTCCTGGGCAAAGTAGATCTGCCCGTTCATGGTGGTAATCTTGTAGCTCGTGGTCATGCAGGCCGCCAGGCTCAGGGCCAGGATACAGGCGGCAAGCAGTCTCGACAATGCGGACATGCTGGACTCCGGAAAACGTTGGTGAAGTAATGCGGTCAATTTAGACCGGATTCGGCACTTTTATCAACGGCAAAATGGGAAAAATGGTTTTTCTAGCTGAATAAGTTGCCTGCGCGGTTCAAAAATGCGTCCAGACGCTCTTCGGACAGGTTCAATCGCTTGGTGATGCGCTTGATTTCCTCCCCTGCATCGTACAAGGGGTAGTCGCTGCCGAACAGGATGCGGTCAGGGGTGAACGCCTCCACCAACCGTTTGAGCAGGTCGTCGTCCACGAAATCCATGACGCTGGAGCAGTCCACATAGACGTCCAGCCCCGCCAAATGTTCCATGGCATATTCCCACTGCTTGAGTCCACCCATATGGGCTGCGATCATGACCGGTTTGGGGAAGGCTTTGCGCAGTGCGGCCATTTTTTTCGGACACGACGGGTTCAGATCGGGCGGCAGGTCGTCGCCCACATGAAACATGCAGATGAACCGTTCGTCCACAAGCTCCATGAGATCGTAGAACGAGGGGTCGTCCATACGGAATCCCTGAAAGTCGGGATGGAACTTCAGGCCTCGGATGCCGTTTGCCGCCAGCCGTTCCAGTTCTTCGGCGTTGCGGTCGTAGCCTGGGTGCAGGGTGCCGAAGGGGATGAACCGGGGCGCGGTTTTCTGTAGCTCGATGGCCCAGTCGTTGGCAGGGACCACCTGACGGGGAGAGGTGGCTGCGGACAGGACCACGGCCTTGTCCAGGCCCGCACGGTCCAGGCGCTCGATGAGGTCGTCGGCCCGACCGGTCCCAACCGGTATGATGCCGTAGTGCTCTTCCAGATGGTCGACCGCCTTTTCAGCGATCTTGTTGTGGAAGGCATGGGTGTGAATATCTATGCGCATGGCAAAAGCCTACCCGCAGTAGTTTTGGAAAGCAAACGGTTGTTTGAATCAAAAAACAAAAAAATACGTTACAATCCCGTAAGGTTATTGAAACAGCTCTTTGAGCCATTCAGGAATTGCAATCGGCTTGCCCTTGAGATTGACGCAGGCGTGGCCGGTCATGCCCGTTGCATGGAGCACCGATTTGTCGTCGTTCCAGATCTCGTAGACGAACTCCACCGAGGCGCGGCCCCACTTGGAGATGCCGCAGCGCACGTGGATGCGTTCGTCATAGCGAATGGGAATGCGGTAACGGCAGTTGGCTTCGCGCACAGGGAGCATGACCCCGCGCTCTTCGGCCACTCGATAGCTGATGCCGGTCTCACGCATGAACGCGCTGCGTGCGCGTTCGAAAAGATGCAGATACTCGGCATGGTAGACCACGGCCATGGCATCCGTCTCACCGTAGGACACATAGTGTGTGTACCAGCCGTCACGTTCGGGAAAGGGCGCTTTGGGTGCCATTACTTCATCCCGAAGGTCTTTAGGGCGTAGGCCAGCAACTCGTGCCCCTTGTCCAGCTTCAGGCCGGAGGCAGCCGTCTTCTCGCTGAAACCGTGCACGCCGGACGGCTCGCAGCCCGGCCCGTTGAGGATGAAGGGAACCGGGTCCGTCGTATGGGTCTTCTCCGTTATGGGCGTGAAGTGGTCGCACGTCACGATCCAGGCGGTCTCTTCGTCCTTGAGCGCTTCTCGGAGTGGGGCGACTATGCGGGCGTCGAACCGGGAGATGGCTTCCACCTTGTCCTTGGCGTTGCCGCCGTGGCCGCATTCGTCCGGGCCTTCCAGATGCACGAAAACAAAGTCGTGATCCTTGAGGAAGTTGAGCGCCGCGTCGACCTTGCCTTCATAGTTCGTGTCCAGCAGGCCGGTTGCGCCGGGTACGTCCACGACCGCCATGTTGGAGGCGAAACCGAGCCCCTTGATCAGGTCCACGGCGGAGATGACCGCACCGTCCAGTCCGAAGGTCGTCTTGAAATCCGGCAGGTTCAGGGGACGGCCCTGACCCCACGGCCAGATGGAGTTGGCCGCCGAGCGGTTCAGGCTGCGATCTGCCAGCAGGTCTCGTGCCTCGAAGAGCAGGTCCCACAGGTCCGGGCTGCGTGAAAAGGCGCGCAGGTCCGGCTTGATGGATTTGTCCGTGATGTCGTGAGGCGGATGGATGTACAACTTGGCATCGTCGGTCAGGGCGCCTTCCTTTTGAACAAGCAGGTGGCGGTACTGAATGCCGGGATAGAAGGTGTAGGTCTCGTTGCCGAGTTTTTCCTGAAGCTTCTCAACGAGCGGGCGGGAGATTTCAGAGGCGATGTGTCCAGACGAATAGTCACGCATGATCCCGTCAATGGTCAGTTTGGAGACCGTGACGAGGTTGAGCCGCCAGACCAGATCGTCCGGTCCGAGTTCAAGCCCCTGTGCGGCCGCCTCGATGGGACCGCGTCCGGTGTGGTAGGTGGCCGGGTCAAAGCCGAGCAGAGCCATGTTGGCCACATCCGACCCAGGTGCCATGCCTTCGGGCACGGTCTGGGCCAGACCCACCGCGCCGGTAGCGGCCAGTTCATCCATGTTCGGCGTGACGGCGGCCTCCATGGTGGTCTTGCCGTCCAGTTCGTCCAGGGGCCAGCCGCCCATGCCGTCCGCTATGAGATAGAGAAGTTTCATGTATGGTCCGTCTTACAGGATTCTGAATTTGACACAGGGCTCCACAGAGAAGTCCATGGCGTCGATTTCTGCCAGGACAGCGTCCGCGTCGCGAGCCGAAGTCTCATGGGTGATGATTACCAACGGGATGCCTTCCGCGCCGGATTCGCCTTTCTGCACGGCCTGGGCGATGGACACGTTGTGGTCGGCCATGGACCGGGTAATGGCGGCCATGACGCCGGTACGGTCGGCCACGGTAAAGCGGAAGTAGTACTTGGATTCGGATTCCTCGGGCGGCAGAATCTTTGCCTGAGGGATCGGCTGGTTGTGGAAGCCGGTGTTGTCCGGCCCGGTGCAGCCGTCGCTGATCTTGCGCACAAGATTCATGATGTCCGCCAGCACGGCCGAGCCCGTGGGCAGGTCGCCCGCTCCCTGGCCGTGGAGCATGATCGGTCCCACGGCGTTGCCTTCCAGGCGCACGGCGTTATAGTTGCCGCCCACTCGAGCCAGCAGATAGGTGTAGGGCACCAGGGCCGGGTGCACGCCCGCTTCCAGGCGACCATCAACGTCCATGACGTGGGCCAGCAGCTTGACGCGGTAGCCGAACTCGCGAGCGCATTCGATATCCATGGGCGTCACGCTGGTGATGCCCTGCACGGGCAGCTCGGAAAGCGGATAGTCCACGCCGTAGGCCATGCGGATGAGTACGCACAGCTTGTGGGCCGTGTCGAACCCCTCGATATCGAAGCTCGGGTCCGCTTCGGCGTAGCCCAGATCCTGTGCGTCTGCCAGAGCGGCCTGGAAATCCATACCGCGGGTGGTCATCTCGGACAGAATATAGTTGGCAGTGCCGTTCATGATCCCGAGCATCTTGACGATCTCATCGCCCGCCAGACTTTCCTTGAGGGTCTGGACGATGGGGATGCCGCCCGCGCAGCTGGCCTCGAACATGAGGCCAACCGCGTTGTCGGCAGCGGCCTGGAAGAGTTCCAGGCCGTGCTCGGCGAGCAGATGCTTGTTGGCGGTGACCACATGCTTGCCTGCGGAAAACGCTTTGAGCACGAGGTCCTTGGCCGTGTCCAGACCGCCCATGAGCTCCACCACGATGTCCACGGACGGATCGGAGACCAATGCATCCGGATCGTCGGTGAAGACCACGTCCGGCCCCGGGTCAAATGCCCGCTTCTTGGTCAGGTCCCGTACCAGGACCTTGGAGATCACTATCTTTTTGCCGAGCCGCTTTTCGATGCGGTCGGCATTCATATCCAATATCTTAGCCAGGCCCGAGCCGACCGTTCCAAATCCGCCGAGACCGAGTCTGATTACATCCATGTTTACCCCTTTGAGAAGAATTTGCGCAAGTTGCGCACGGCTTGGTTCGTCCGATGGCGGTTCTCCACGAAGCTGAAGCGCACGTGGTCATCGCCGTACTGTCCGAATCCGAGTCCGGGAGAGACGGCCACTTCAGCTTCCTGCAGGAGCATTTTGGAGAATTCCACGGACCCCATGGGCCGGAATTCTTCCGGAATCTGCGCCCACAGGAACATAGTCGCCTTGGGAGGGGTGACGCACCAGCCGATGCGGTTGAGGCCCTCGCACAGAGCGTCGCGGCGGTCCTGATATACGGCCATGATCTCTTTGACGGCCCCATCCATCTCCTCGCGGGTGAACTTGGGACAGTCGTCGAGATCGCCGTTCAGGGCGCAGGCCGCTGCGATCTGGATGGGCTGGTAGATGCCGTAGTCGAGATAGCTTTTTATCCGGGTCAGGGCGTTGACCATTTCCGGATTGCCCACGCAGTAGCCCACGCGCATGCCGGCCATGGAATAGCTCTTGGTCATGGAGAAGAACTCCACGGCCACGTCCTTGGCGCCATCGGCCTGCATGATGCTCGGGGCCACGTAGCCGTCGAAGACGAAGTCCGCATAAGCCAGGTCGTGGATGACGTACAGCCCGTTCTCCTTGGCAAAATCCACGATGCGCTGGAAGAAGGGCAGCTCCACGCATTGCGTGGTCGGGTTGTGCGGGAAGTTGACAATCAGCAGCTTGGGCTTGGGCCAGGTGTGCCGGATGGCCGTTTCCAGGTTCTCGAAGAAATCCTGGCCCGGTCCGATGGGCACGCGGCGCACATCCGCACCCGCGATGATCGAGGCGTACGGATGAATGGGATAGGCCGGGTCCGGAGCCAGGACGACGTCGCCGGGGGAAAGCATGGCCAGGGCCAAGTGGGCCAGGCCTTCCTTGGCTCCCATGGTTACGCAGATCTCGTTATCGCGGTCGAGCGTGACGTCGAACCGGCGGTAGTACCAGTCCTGCACGGCTTTCCGCAGGCCCTTGATACCCTTGGATGCCGAATACTTGGAGTTGCCGGGCTTGTATGCCGCTTCTGCCAGTTTGTCGAGAATGGGCTTGGGGGTGGGCACATCGGGGTTGCCCATGCCCAGGTCGATGATGTCTGCGCCTGCGTGGCGCAGCTTCATCTTGAGTTCGTTGACCTGGGCGAACACATAGGGGGGCAGTCGATCGACTCTCGCAAACTTTGACATGGCGAAAAACTCCTCAAAATGTATTAGTACAAGGGAATTTTTCTTACGCTGCACCGTGTGCACTGTCAAAATGAAAATGGTCGATATTGTCGGTAAGACAAAGCAGTACAATCAATGAGTACTCGGTTGTGTCTTGACCTCCATGTCAGTTTTTTTTAGCGTCCATCTTTCGATCAGGATTATATCCGGCCGGTGGCCGAAACACATAAGGAGATCTTTCATGGTTCAGAAATCAGAAACCATCTGGTTCGACGGCAAACAGGTTCCCTGGGATGAGGCCAACGTCCACGTCCTGACCCACGCCCTGCACTACGCCACGGCTGTTTTCGAGGGTATCCGCGCCTACGAATGTGCGGACGGCTCCTCCGAGGTCTTCCGTCTGCGCGATCACATGGTCCGCTTCGTCGATTCGGCCAAGATTCTCGGCATCAAGATGCCGTACAACGCTGACGAGATGACCGAGGCCGCCATCGAGACCCTCAAGCGCAACAAGCTGGCCGGTGCCTATGTCCGTCCCCTGGCTTTTGTCGGCGAGGGCGCCATGGGCGTGTACCCGGGCGACAACCCGACCCGCGTGATCATCGCCTGCTGGCCCTGGGGCGCGTACCTGGGCGAAGAGGCTCTGGAAAAGGGCATCAACGTCCGTTGCAGCAGCTTCAGCCGCCATCACATCAACGTGATGATGGTCAAGGCCAAGGCCTCCGGCAACTACGTCAACTCCGTGCTGGCCAAGAACGAAGCCATCGCCGACGGCTATGACGAGGCCATCCTGCTCGACACCACGGGCCATGTGTCCGAGGGTACCGGCGAGAATATCTTCCTGGTCCGCGACGACATTATCTACACCCCGCACCTGGACGGCGTGCTGGGCGGCCTGACCCGCGACTCCATCATCAGCCTGGCCAACGATCTGGGCTACGAAGTCCGCGAGGAGCCCATCGCCCGAGACATGCTCTACGTGGCCGACGAGGTCTTCTTCACCGGCACCGCGGCCGAACTGACCCCGATCAGCTCCGTTGACCGCCGGACCATCGGCACCGGCACCGCCGGTCCTGTTGCCAAGCTGCTTCAGACCGAGTTCTTCAAGATCGTTAAGGGCGAGAACCCGGACTACGAGCACTGGCTGCACCGCTACCAGGTTTAATAGAAAGTCTAGAAAACCGGTTCATCATCTGGTAAGTAAGGGGAAATCCGGCGCGGATTGTCGGGTTCCCCCTTTTTTCATCCATTATTCCGGGCGTATGCCGATTCCGCGCCACAGCCCCAGGCACATCCATGAGCACATCGAACCTCACGGCAAAGTATCGTCCCCAGACTTTCGAGGAAGTGGCGGGGCAGCAGGCGGTCAAATCCATCCTGTCCCGGGCTGCGGCCCAGGACAAGATCGCGCCCGCCTATCTCTTTTCCGGTACCCGGGGGGTGGGCAAGACGACCATCGCCCGTATCTTCGCCAAAGCGCTGAACTGCGTGAACGCGCCCACGGGCGAACCGTGCAACGTGTGCGATCACTGCCGCCAGATCACGGCGGGAGTGGCCCCGGACGTCATCGAAATCGACGGCGCGTCCAACCGTGGTATCGACGATGCCCGCCGCCTCAAGGAAGACATCGGTTACGCACCTATCGACGGGCGTTACAAGGTGTTCATCATCGATGAGGCGCACATGCTCACCAAGGAGGCCTTCAACGCGTTGCTCAAGACGCTGGAGGAGCCGCCGCCGCGTGCGACCTTCATCATGGCCACCACCGAGCATCACAAGTTCCCGGCCACCATTGTCAGCCGCTGCCAGCATTATACTTTCAAGATGCTGCCTCAGGCCGAACTGGTTGCCCATCTGGAAAAGATCATGAATCTCGAAGGGCTTCAGTACGAGCCCGGTGCCTTGCAGATCATCGCCAAGCGTGGCGCGGGTTCGGTCCGCGACTCCATGTCGCTCCTCGGCCAGGCTCTGGCCATGGGGGAGGACGTGTTGAAGGAGGCCGACGTGCGCGGCTTTCTCGGCCTGGCAGGGCAGGATGTTTTCTTCGGACTCATGGAGTCCATGCATGCCCGCGACCTGGTGGCCGTGGGGCATGTCCTGCGGCAGGTGCTGGACCAGGGCCTCGACCTTGGCTTCTTCCTGCGCGAGCTGACCAACTGTTGGCGCAACATGTTTCTGCTCCGGCAGGCGGGCGAGGAGGCGTTGCCTCTGCTCGGTCTGTCCGGCGAGGAGGCGTCCAACTGGATGGACTGGGCTAACAAGTTCGAGGCCGCGCATATCCACGCCTGCTGGCAGATGACGCTGGACGGACAGCGCAAGGTCATGACCAGTCTGGAACCGGCCTTGGCTCTGGAGTTGCTGCTTCTGAACCTGACCAGCCTGCCGGACCTGATAAATCTGGAATCCATGACCCCGCGTTCCGGTGGCGCGCCAAAGCCCCCGATGGGGGGCGGCGGAAGGCCCGGACCGGCGCAGGGCGGTATGGCTCAGGGTGGTCCCGGCATGCAAGGCGGGCAGGGCGGTATGCCCCCCGGCGGCAGGCAGTTCTCCTCGCCGCAGCCCGCACCCCGGCAGTCGATGCCTCCTCAGCCTGTTCAGCCTCAGACCGCGCCCCCGACGCGTTCCGGCCAGCCGCCGCACTATGAGGCGCGTGAGCCCGGCGGTTCAGGTTTTGCGCCGCCCCGGGCGCAGTCCGCGCCCTCGGCCCGGCCCGAGCCGGAACCCGAGCCTGCCGGTCCGTCCGATGCCACGCCGCTGTCCGAGCCCCAGAAGCAACGTGTAACGGCCGCATCCATTCCCGGGCCGCGGGATTGGGACGGATTTCTCAAGTTTGTCGAGGCGCGTAACGGCGAGGCAGGGGTCAAGGTGTCCATGCTCCACCTGACCAAGGGGGAACGGCAGAAAGACGCATTGAAGATCGTCTGTCGGACACGGACCATGTGTGCGCAGCTCAAGGAGAAATCCACGCTGGAGGCCCTGGACGGTCTGACCCGGGAATTTTTCGGTCCAACGGTTGAGGTTCGCGTGGAAACAGGCGATATTGCCGAGCCCAAATCGGACAGACAACTTATGGAAGAGGCGGAAAACCATCCGGGCGTGATCAGGGTCATGGAGGCCTTCAATGCTCAGATGCTTTCGGTAAGTCATAGAAAACAATAAGTATACGACTCGAGGAGAATATAATGAAAGGCATGAACGAAATGCTCCGTCAGGCCCAGATCATGCAGCGCAAGATGACCGAGGCTCAGGATGCGCTCAAGACCAAGGAAGTCGAGGCTTCCAGCGGCGGCGGCATGGTCACCGTCAAGGTCACCGGCGCCCAGGAGGTGACCGAAGTGCGCATCGAGCCGTCCGTCATGGAAGCAGGCGACGTGGAAATGCTCCAGGATCTGGTCATGACTGCGGCCAACGAGGCCATCAAGAAGTCCAAGGACATGATGGAAGAGGCCATGAAAGGCGTGACCGGCGGCCTGTCCATTCCCGGCATGTTCTAAATTCCGTCCTTTACCCGGCGCACGGAGGCGGCCCGGATAATCGTCCGCGCCGCCCGTTCGTCCATGGACGGTTGCTTTTCTTCAAGGAGTCCCATTGCAGAATCTTCCCGGACCGCTCAAGGAAGTGGTCGATCAACTGTCGAGCCTGCCCGGCATCGGCCCCAAATCCGCTTTGCGCATCGCCCTGACCCTGCTGAAAATGCCCCGCGAGCGCGCCTCAGGAGTGGGGCAATCCATCATAGAGCTGCGAGAACGGCTCTGCCTGTGCGAGAATTGCGCCTGCCTGGCCGAGTCCAGCCCGTGCGCCATATGCGCCGATACATCCCGCGACACGGGGCAGATCTGCCTTGTGCCCGAGTGGGATGCGCTGTTGGCCATGGAAGAGATGGGGATCTATCGGGGCAAGTACCTGGTTCTGGGCGGTCTGCTTTCACCGTTGGACGGCGTGGACCCTGGTCAGCTCGAGATTGACCGGTTGCGCCGCAGGTTGGCCACAGGAGATTTCGAGGAGCTGATTCTCGCGCTTGGGGCCACCCTGGACGCCGAGGCCACGGCCTCCTATGTCAAGAATCTGGTGGAGGCCGAGTTCCGCGAAATTTCGGTATCGCGTCTGGCTCAGGGCATTCCCATCGGGGCCGAAGTCAAGTTCATGGACAAGGAGACCCTCAAGCAGTCCCTGGTTCATCGGCAGAAGCTGTAACCGGGCCACCGATGAGCGACGAAAATCTCAGCCAACTGAACGACGTCGAAGTCGTCAGCACCGTTTACCACAACAAGGAGAACGGCTACGCCATCGTGCGGGTTCGGGCCAAGGACGAACCGGGCCAGATCACCATCGTGGGTACGTTGGGGGAACTGGCCGGGGGCGCGTCCCTGAACCTTCGTGGCCGTTGGATCGTGCACCCCAAGTTCGGGCGCCAGTTCGAGGTGGCTACCTTCGAGCAGGCCAGACCCGCCACAGAGAACGGGGTCATCCGCTTTCTGCAGTCTTCCATCAAGGGAGTGGGGGAGAAGACTGCCACTCTCATCGTGGAAGAGTTCGGCATAGGCGTTCTGGATATTTTGGATGAAGATCCAGAGCAGCTTCTCAAGATCAAGGGCATTTCCAAAAACAAGCTCAAGGATATCATCGAATCATGGGGGCGTCAGCGGGAGATCAAGAACCTGCTGGTCTTCCTTCAGTCCCATCAGGTGCCGACGACCTTTGCGGGCAAGATTTTTCATCTTTATGGCGCGCAGGCCGAGACAAAGCTACGGGAAAATCCCTACGATCTTGCCTACGAGATTCGGGGCGTGGGCTTCAAGACCGCCGACCACATGGCCATGAAACTCGGCTTTGCGCCGGACTGCGCGCAGAGGCTGGAAGCGGCCATCGCCTACACCATGCTGACTTCCTGCGAGCGCAACGGACATCTGTTCATCCCCAAGCCCAAGTTGCTCGAAGACGTGGCCCGGATGCTCGACACCACGGATTTCGACAAACTGGAGCTGGCCCTGTTCGGGCTGGAGGAGAAGAAACGCATCCGCATCGAGAATTTGTCCGAGCAGGGCATATCCGAGGCGGTCTACCTCATGTATTTCTTCCATTTCGAGAACGAGACCACCCAGCGGTTGTACCAGCTTATCAGCCATCCCACGCCCATTTCGCGCAAGAAGATCGACAAGACCCTGCCCAAGGTTGAGGACAAGCTCGGTTTCAATCTCTCCGATGAACAGCGCGAGGCGGTTTTCGAGGCTTGTTCCAACAAGGTTTTCATTATTACAGGCGGCCCCGGTACCGGTAAGACGACCATCACCAAGGCGATCCTGCTGACCCTCAAGGAGTTGGGGCTCAAGATCAAGCAGGCCGCGCCCACCGGCCGGGCAGCCAAGCGCATGGCCGAGGCCACCGGTCATTCGGCCAAGACCGTGCACAGAATGCTTCAGTTCCAGCCAGAAGGCGGTTTCCATTACTGCGAGGATCAGAAGCTCAAGGCGGACGTCCTGGTGGTGGACGAGGCCTCCATGGTCGACGCCCAGCTCTTCGTTTCCATTCTGCGGGCGCTGCCGCATACCTGTCGTCTGATCCTGGTCGGTGACGTCAACCAGTTGCCCAGCGTGGGGCCGGGCAACGTGCTGGGCGACCTGATCGATTCAAAGAGAGTGCCGTGCGCCGTGCTGACGCACATCTTCCGGCAGGCGCAGGAAAGCTTCATCGTGGTCAACGCCCACCGTATCAACGAAGGTAAATTTCCGCGTCAGCATCCTTGCCAGCCGCCCGAGGCGGATTTCTACTGGATTCCCCAGGAAGACCCGGCCAAGGTTCAGAGGCTCATCCTGGACTCCGTATGCGAGCGTATTCCGGAGAGGTACGGGCTCGACCCTCTTCGCGACATCCAGGTGCTTACCCCGATGCATAAGGGCGACGTGGGAACTCAGGCCCTGAACACGGCTTTGCAGGCGCGGCTGAACCCCAAGGGGCCGGGGGTGCGGGAGCTTAAGCGCAAGTTCGCCACGTTCCGGGAAGGCGACCGGGTCATTCAGCTCAAGAACAACTATGACAAGGAAGTGTTCAACGGCGACCTGGGCTGGATCGTGGAGGTCGACACCGACAGTCATGAACTGATGGCAGAATTCGACGGCAATCAGGTACACTTCGAGACCTCGGATCTGGACGAACTTGGGTTGGCCTATGCGGTCAGCGTTCATAAGTCTCAGGGGAGCGAATACCCGGCCGTGGTCATGCCCATCGTCACCCAGCACTTTCTGCTGCTGCAGCGCAACCTGCTGTATACCGGCCTGACCCGGGCTCGCGAACTGGCCGTGCTCATCGGTTCCGACCGAGCGTTCAGGATCGGCTTGAATAATGCCACCTCGGGCAACCGGAACACCCACCTGGCCTACCGGCTGCGTTCCATCTTCGACGAAAACCGTCTCTATTAGCCCTGATCCTGAACGAGCCTATGGGCAGACGTTCCCTAGGCGCTGTGAGAAGGTTGCAAAACCTTCGAAAAAATGGTGTAAAATGCACTGGCTTTTTCGTTCATGATGATTATTGTTATCCACTGGGAAAAGGGCGTGAGCACGCCTGACCCGAACATACAAGAACACCAAAGTCCAAGGAGATGTCCGTTATGCTCAGCGAGAAATTGGAAGACGCGCTCAACGCGCAGTTGAACTGGGAAATCTATTCCGCACATATTTATCTTTCCATGGCCTCTCATTTTTCCAACGAAGGGTTGGCCGGGTTTTCCGCGTGGATGTACGCCCAGTACCAGGAAGAGATGTTCCACGCCATGCGCTTCTTCAACTACATCAACGATGCAGGCGGCCATGCCAAGCTCGGTAACATCGAAGCACCGCAGTATACCTGGGACACCCCGTTGGCCGCTTTCGAGGACGCTCTGGAACATGAGAAGGGCGTGACCGCTCGCATCAACGACATCGCCAATCTGGCCGTGGAGGAAAAGAACCATGCCGTGGGTATCTTCCTGCAGTGGTTCATCTCCGAGCAGGTCGAGGAAGAGGACACCGTCAGCGACGTTGTCGGCAAGCTCAAGCTCGTGGGCGACGGCGGCGGGCTGTTCATGCTCGACCGCGATCTCGGCACCAGGGTGTTCACCCCGCCGACCAACGCATAATCAGCCGCACATGTCCGGCCGGAGGGCAACAAACCGTTCCCTCCGGCCTTTTTTCATTTCAAAACAGGGGACGGCATGCCTGAGAAAAGCATTAATATCGTGATAAGTGGAGCGGCCGGTCAGGGGCTGGTCACCATCGGCCAACTGCTTTCCAAGGCCATAACAAGAGCCGGACACCATCTCTTGGTGACCCAGCGCTACATGTCCAGGGTACGCGGCGGCCATAACGCCTATGCCATTCGCATGGGCGAGGAGGACCTGCTCGGCGGGACCGAATCCATAGACATCCTGGCCGCTCTCAACGCGGAGTCTCTTGAAAAACACCTGAAAGACGTGGGCAAGGGCGGACTGGTCGTGGCCGGCACCGAACTCGAGACCAAAGGGCTCAACGCGCTGCGCATCCCCTACAAGGACCTTTCCCCAAAACCGCTTTTTCACAACACGGCAATGCTCGGTGTGCTCGGGCGGGCCGTGAACATCGACCTCAAGATCCTCGAAGAGCTACTCAGGCAGACCTTCGGCAAAAAGGGCGACGAGGTGGTCGAGGCAAACCTTGAGGTCCTCCGCAAGGCCTACGATTGGGTTTCCGACCAGGATCATGATTTCTTCTGCGACATCAAGTCAGGTGACGCCAAGGGCCGGATGATGATCAACGGCAACGAGGCCATAGGTCTGGGCGCCCTGGCCGCCGGTTGCAACTTCGTTTCCTACTATCCCATGACCCCGTCCACCGGGGTGGCCATGACCCTCATCGCCAAAGGCGCTCCCCTGGGCCTCCAGTACGAGCAGGTGGAGGACGAGATCGCGGCCATGAACATGGCGCTGGGCGCGTCCTATGCTGGAGCAAGGGCTCTGGTCACCACTTCCGGCGGCGGCTTCGCCCTTATGGAGGAGGCAGTCAGTCTTGCCGGGGTGTCCGAAACGCCCCTCGTCTGTGTGGTTGTCCAGCGTCCCGGACCGGCAACGGGGCTGCCCACCCGCACGGAGCAGGGGGACCTCAACCTGGTGCTTTACGCCGGGCATGGAGATATCCCGAGAGCCATCTTCGCTCCGGCCACGCCCGAGGATTGCTTTTACCTGACCCACCGCGCCTTTGATCTGGCGGAAACCTATCAGACTCCGATCTTCGTTCTGTCCGAGCAGTATCTTGCCGACAGTTTCCGAGATGTCGAACCCTTTGATCTGGACGAACTTCCCGAGGTCGCCAAGCCGCTTCTGGAGTGGAACGAGGGCGAATACAAGCGGTATGCCGTTACTGATGATGGCATCTCCCCGCGCCTCATTCCCGGCTTTTCCAAGGCACTGGTCCGGGCCGACTCCCACGAGCACGAGGAAAATTCCAAGATCACCGAGGACAAGGCCGTTCGGGTGGCCCAGAATTCCAAGCGGCTGCGTAAAGAGTCCGGCTTGTTTGAAGAAGTCATTGGTCCCGACTACTACGGCGCGGACAATCCGGACGCGCTTATGGTCTGCTGGGGGCCCAACCTTGGGGCATGTCTGGAGGCCATGGACCGCTATGACGGCGACAGCTCTCTGGCCGTGCTGCATTTCAAGCAGGTCTACCCGTTGCGCGAAGAGCAGTTCATGGACTTTCTCGAAGGCGCTGGCCGGGTAATCGCCGTGGAAGGCAACGCCACGGCCCAGTTCGCACAGCTGATTGCCCGCGAGACCGGCTTCATGGTGCCTGACCGCATCCTGCGATACGACGGCCGAGCCATGACCTGGGAATACGTCCTCAAGGGACTTTCCGACATCCTCTAGACCAGGGAGAAGAAATGGTATCCATCGAAGAATACGGCGATTACGAGACCGCTTGGTGTCCGGGTTGCGGCAATTTCTCCATACTCAAAAGCCTCAAGCAGGCTCTGGCGGAGCAGGATCTTGCACCCCACGAGATCATCATCTCTTCGGGTATCGGTCAGGCGGCCAAACTGCCGCATTATATCAAATGCAACATGTTCAACGGGCTGCATGGCCGTTCCCTGCCCGTGGCACAGGGTATCAAGATGGCCAACCCGGAGATGCCGGTCATCGTCACCTCCGGCGACGGGTGCAGTTACGGCGAGGGCGGCAACCACTTCCTGGCGGCCGTCAGGCGCAACATGGACCTGACAGTGCTCGTTCACGACAACCAGATTTACGGCCTGACCAAGGGCCAGGCCAGCCCGACTTCCGCGCGCGGCCATGTGACCAAGGCCCAACCCGAGGGCAACAGATCCGACGGGTTCAACCCTGTTGCCACCACTGTGGCCATGCGCGCCAGCTTCGTGGCCCGGGCCTTTTCCGGCGAGCCCGAGCATCTGGTCGAGATCATCAAGGAGGCCATGGCCCATAAAGGCTTCTCCCTTGTGGACATCCTCCAGCCCTGTGTCTCCTTCAACAAGGTCAACACCTTTGCCTGGTACAAGGAGCGCGCCTATATCCTCGAGGACCACGATCCAACGGACTGGGCGGCGGCCATGACTTTGAGTGAGGAGTTCGGCGACCGCATCCCCCTTGGCGTCATCTACCGCGAGGACAAGCCTGTTTTCGGGCATGGCGACAGGCTGGCTGAACATGGCTACGACAAAAACGACTTGAAAGCGGTCTTGCAGTCGTATACCTAAAGCGGCTGCTTACGAAATTCACTTTCAACGAGGTCCATCCATGAGCAACGAAGCGGAAAAGATCATCTACTCCATGTACAAGGTGACCAAGCGTCACGGACAGCGGGAGGTACTTAAAAACGTCTCCCTGTCCTACTTCTACGGCGCCAAGATCGGCGTTCTCGGCCTGAACGGTTCGGGTAAGTCGTCGTTGCTCAAGATTCTGGCTGGAGTGGACGAGCAGTTCGAAGGCGAAATCCACGTCAAGGACGGCTACACCATCGGCTATCTTGAACAGGAACCCTTAGTCGACGAGACGCGTACCGTGCGCGAGGTGGTCGAGGAGGGCGTGTCCGAGGTCATGGACATCGTCCGCGAGTACAACGCCATCAACGAGAAGTTCGCCGAGCCCATGGAGCCCGAGGAGATGGACGCCCTGATCGAAAAGCAGGGCAAGGTCCAGGAACTCATGGACGGCAAAGGCGCCTGGGATATCGACTCCAAGCTCGAGATGGCCATGGATTCCCTGCGCTGCCCCCCGGCCGACACCCCCGTGTCGGTCATATCCGGTGGTGAGCGCCGTCGGGTCGCGCTGTGCCGTCTGCTGCTCCAGTCTCCGGACATTCTGCTCCTTGACGAGCCCACCAACCATCTGGACGCTGATTCCGTCGGCTGGCTTGAACGGTTCCTGTCTTCCTTCCCCGGCACCGTTATCGCCGTGACCCACGACCGTTATTTCCTGGACAACGTGGCGGGCTGGATTCTGGAACTCGATCGTGGCCGGGGCATCCCCTGGAAGGGCAATTACTCCTCCTGGCTCGAACAGAAGCAGAATCGTCTGGCTCAGGAAGGAAAGCAGGAAGCCGACCGCCAGAAGACCCTGGAACGCGAACTCGAATGGATTCGCATGTCGCCCAAGGGTCGACGCGCCAAGTCCAAGGCACGCATCAACGCCTACGAATCCATGCTTTCTCATGAGGCGGAGCGTTTGGCCGATGACTTGCAGATCTACATTCCGCCGGGACCGCATCTCGGCAAGCAGGTTGTCGTGGCTGAAAACGTGACCAAATCCATGGGCGACAAACTGCTCATGGAGGACGTCAGTTTCATCCTGCCGCCCAACGCCATCGTCGGTATCATCGGCCCGAACGGCGCGGGTAAATCGACCCTGTGCAAGATGATCGTCGGCCAGGAACAGCCTGATTCCGGCACCGTGACCCTTGGCTCCACCGTTCAGCTGGCCTATGCCGACCAGAATCGCGATTCTCTGATTCCCGGTAAAACCGTCTATGAGATCATCAGCGGCGGGGCGGAGTTCATCAAGCTTGGCGACCGTGAAATCAATGCCCGGGCCTACTGCTCGCGCTTCAACTTCGCCGGGTCCGACCAGCAGAAGAAGGTCGACGTTCTTTCCGGCGGTGAGCGTAACCGCGTACACATGGCCCAGATGCTCAAATCCGGTGCCAACGTGCTCCTGCTCGACGAACCGACCAACGACCTGGACGTCAATACCATGCGCGCTCTGGAAGACGGTCTGGAAAACTTCGCGGGTTGCGTTCTGGTCATCAGCCATGACCGCTGGTTCCTCGACCGTATCGCCACCCATATCATAGCCTTTGAGGGCGATGCCAAGGTTGTCATGGTCGAAGGCAACTACTCCGACTACGACGCTGATCGCAAAAAGCGACTTGGTGCGGAAGCAGACCAGCCTCACCGGCTGAAGTTCCGCAAACTGACACGATAGACATACAATGAAAAAGGGCCGGTTTACCGGCCCTTTTTTTATGGTGTAACTCTCTGGAAAATAAGTTGTCTTTCGATCCACTCAGGCACTCTTTCAAGTTTCGCTTTAAGAAAATCATTTGCATACTGCAGGGTCGATTTTGCCGATAGCGGGCCTGCGGTCAATGGCTACCGAGTTGCCTGGGATGGACTTTGCGTATTTCTTGATGTGTGCTGCGCGTTCGCCAATCTCCATGAGAGAACAGGGACCGTCGATTTCGATAACGCCCAGGGAGATGGTCACCAGGGGATATTTGCGTTCCTTGTCGTCACGGCCCTTGGCCTGAATCCAGCCGCGCTGCTGGTCCTCGAGGCAGTAGCAGTTTTTGACCAGACGGCCGAAGCAGCGGGTGATGGATTTGCACAACCGCTGGACCGCGTCCGGAGGTGTGATGAGCACGAAATCGTCCCCGCCAATGTGGCACAGACGGGCGTCACTGGGCCGGTGCTTTCGCGTGGCCCAGGACATGATGTCTGCTGCCAGTTTGATGATCCTGTCACCGTTCTTGAACCCGTATGTGTCGTTGTAGACCTTGAAGTGGTCCAGGTCGCCGTAGATGATGGAGAAGGGTCGCTTCTGCTTGATGCGGGACTCGACCTCCTGTTCGATGGCGACGTTGCCGGGCAGACCGGTCAGAGGGTTGGTCCCCTTGGCCATCTCGACTTGTATTTTGGCCAGGACGTTGAGCATGTCCTGGACCGTTACCACACCGTAAAGCAACCCTTTCTTGGTCACGATGATGTCGTCGTAGGCCTTGATGTGTTCGCGCTTCATGGCCGTTCGGGCGACCTGCTCAACAGGCATGTCCACGTCCACGATGAGCGGGCTGCTGTCCATTATCGCGTCGATGGATCGCTTGTGGTAAAGGGCGATGCCGAACTGGGAGGAAAGCTGGCGATTGAGGTGGTATTCCATGACCAGCCCTTTTGGCACGTTGTCGCGGACGACCACTATGTTGGTGAAGGTGTCGTTCTTGCGGAAAAAGTCGTGAGCCGTTGAGACCAGGCAGGACAACTCAACAGCGTGGGGAGCCTTGGCCAGATCGCCCACGGGCGGGGAGCAGATGATATTATTGGCGATGTCCCCAACGGTCTTGAGGTGGCGACACTCTTCGTTCACGTCTGGTTTGGGAGCGCAGGGGCGGGCCAGAAAGTATCCCTGGCCGCAGTGTACGCCGATATCCTTGAGGCAGACCGCCTGGTCCCGGCTCTCGATTCCCTCGCCGATAATTCGAGAACCGATTTTGTCCGCGAAAACCGCCGTGGTTTCGACCAGTGCGCGCTTGACCGGGTCCTTGTGGATGTCGTCGATGAGCGACTTGTCGAGCTTGATGTAGTCTGGTTGCAGTTCGGCGATGAGGGTCAGGCCGGCGTAGCCAGCCCCTGCGTCGTCAACCGCGATCTGGAAGCCCTGGCTGCGGTAGTGGGCCAGCGTACGGTAAAAGAGGTCGAAATCCTGAACCGAGTGCTGCTCGGTGATTTCGAAGACCACGTTATTGGGTGTGAGGCCGTACTTATCCATCAACTCGAGAGTCTGACCGGGCGAGAACGCCGGGTCGGCCATGGTCTTGGGGTGGATGTTCAGGAAGAGTTTCTGTCCGTCCTTCAGTTCACCCACATTGCGGATGGCCGCTTCACGACAGAGTTTCTCAAGCGCGAACAAACGGCCCAACTCCTCCGCGGTCTGGAACAGCATGACCGGGGAGCGGAAAGCGGAACCTTCCGGGCCGCGGGCCAGAGCTTCCCAGCCAAGGATGGTATCGGTGCGAAAATCGAGGATCGGCTGGTAATGGGCCGAGACCCAGCCCTGAACCAGAATGGTGTTGAACCGGCTGGTGATGGACAGCTCGTTCATGTCCAGGGGGCGGCTCTCCATGCGCCGGGCAGTGCTCAGAGCCTTGCTCAGTGCCGTGTCCCATTCGCAGTCGTCCTTATGACAGGAAACCGGGGCAAAGCCCATGCCCAGGTCGATTCCCAGGCCGGTGTGCCGGAGCATGGTCGATTCCAGGTCCTTTTGGGCCTGGGTCTTGTATTCGTAGGCTATGTCCGCAGGATTGTTGTCCTGGGGCACGATGAAGGCTGCTTTGCCCGAATCGGGATGCATGATGCTCAGATTGCGGGTGTTGTTGCCTGCCGCTGTGGCCTTCAGGGAGTCACCCAGCTCTTTTTCGAGAAGATCTACGAAGCTCTGTCCGTACATCTCTCTGAGTTTTGCATAGTCCTTGATGGTGATCAGGACCAGCGTCCGCATCAATATGGCCCCTGTGGGAAGATTGGTCAGCATATGTACAGAAAGTCCCTTGTGCATCGTCGTTCCCCCGTAATCGGGAAGGGCAGGTTCAGTGCTTGTTGACGAAATTGCATGGTTGGAATGTCATCGCCATTTCGCCGTTTACACGGCGGAGCAGGCACCGCCAGGTGACATGCGCTTCGATTCTGTTACATGCGTCGAAAGTTCGGTTGTTACCGGTCTGTGACAGCTTCCCGAATCTTTTGTTTCAGGCAAAAAAAAGGCAGCCCGTGGGCTGCCTCGTTTTGTCAAACTGTTGGAAAGGGTTAACGATAGTAGAGGTTCCGTCCACCGATCGTCAGGAAGGCCTGATGCAGATTCTTGCGGATGTCCTTGCGGCTCCAAACACCCTGGATGTGCCCCCTGGACAACGCCTTGTAGCAGTTGTGGTAGTTGGGCGGAATCTCCAGTCCGGTGGTTTCCTTGATGACGCCGGGGCCGGCAAAGCCGATGCGCGAGGAGCGCACCGCATACTGGTAGGGCGAGCAACCAAGGAACGAGGCCACAGGCCCCGCGTAGGAGTTGGTGTCGTACAGGACGATGTAGAGGCCACCTTCCTCGATGTATCTGCGGACGGCCATGGTCACCCTGGGCATCTGGATCAGGCCGTTGACACCCTCCTGGATGCGGATACCCGCCGTGCCGTGGATATAGGCCAGGAATGGCTGGTGCTTGGTCTGGGCCAGTTCCAGGGCGCGAATGAACTTCTCGCCTTCGGCTGCGCCGACCGAGCCGCCTCGGAAGTTGGCAACCAGCGTGGCGCACGTGACACGCAGCCCTTCGAGGGTGGCGTTAAAGGTCAGGCAGCTGGATTCCAGCCCGGTCTTCTTCTTGGCGGCGTCGACGCGGGCTTCGAAGTTGGGGAAACCGGTCGGGTTACCCGAGGCGATGTCGCGGTTGAATTCGCGCACGGAGCCCCGGTCGAATACGTTGTGGAGATACCACTGGTATTCCATGGGGAAGTTGTACCCGCAGTTGGGGCACACTCCGCCGTAGTCAGTGAACAGGTCCCGCGCCCATATATCCAGGCAACCACGCTTGCTGGCGTGCGGACAGGATATTTCCCTGTCCTGGAGGGCCTGGGGGCTGACGTAGTCGCTGTCGTTGAGCAGGGCGGGGGCTTCGGGCTCGGTCTGAGACAGGCCGGTCAGCTCCAATTCCTTCTGCTTGTCCATACCCGGTTTGATGCCCACTTTCTTGAGCATGCCTCTGATCACGCCGGTGAACTTGGCAGTGATCACGTGGATTTCATCCGAGGCTTCCTCAACGATGCGTTCCACGCGGTGCTTGAAAGGTTTAATCAGTCCGTAGAGAATCAGGCTGGCCGTATTGGAAACCAAACCGGAACTGGTTGCGCTGAGCTTTTCCATCAGGGAGCGGTTGTCCTGATATGCACCCTGAGCCAGTCGACGGTATTTACGGAACCGCTTGGCAACCAGACGCTCGCGGGCCTTCTCATTGAGAGACCAGCGCACAATAACGTCGGTATTCTTCTTGAAATGCCGCAGGGCCACGGCGCGGAAAAGGCGCACGCCGCGCACGTTCAGGGCGACCTCGTCGGTTGCCCGGATGACCTGCTCGCGGACCTGCTTGAAGAAGTCGAAGTGGTCTGCGCGAGCACCCAGCGGCGGCTCCTGGATGATTTCGTCTATGTAACCGTTGGCCAGGTTGTCCTGGGCGGTGATCTTCTGGGCCATGGCGCAGGATTCGATGAGCTCTGCCGGAGCGCGCTCCGAGCCCTTGATGCGTCCCTCAATGGCCGCCGCGCCCTCGGGCGAGATGACCGAATAGTAGCCGTGGGAGAGCATCAGGCGCTTGTCGGCCATGCCGATGGCCTCGGCACCGCCCGAGCCGCCCTCGGAGAAGATGGCCACGATGGGCACGTCCAGACCGGCCATTTCATAAATGTTCTCGGCGATCTGCTGGGCCGCACCGGGGAAGTCCTCGATGGGGTAGGAGCCGGGCGTGTTCACGTAAGCGTGGATGGGGATCTGTTCCCGGGCCGCGACCTTCATGTACTTCAGCGCCTTCGAGTTACCCCAGGGTTTGATGGAGCCGCCATTGCGGAACTCCTCGCCGTGGCCCTTTTCCTGGCCCACGACCATGACCGGCTGGTTGATGATCTTCTTGCCGCGTCTCCGGGTGATGTAGGCCCTGGCGATGAGCATGCCGGGATCGATGGAGTGCTCGTCCTGGCCGCCCATCTCAGCGTAATTGTCATAGACGTTTTCCAGGATGTCCTTGAGACTGGCGCGTTGCGGATGGCGGACGATGCGCACCTTGTCCATGGCGGTCAGTTGGGCGTCGATGGCCGCCTCCATGGCGGACAGCCTCTTGTCCAGGGACTCCACGGCGCGGATGGTCTGTTCATCGGACAGGTCGGCGTTCTTTTCCTGAAACGCACCGATTTCCGTGGCGAACGCGTCCAGCTCAGGGCGGGACTTGTTGCCCAGGATGTCGCGGGCGTAGTTGACCCGGCCGAGAAGGGATTGCAGATTCTTTTCTATATTCATAGGCTTAGAATTCGAGAAGGTTGGCGGTTTTTTCGATGAGGAAAGGAATGTTCGATTTCATGGCCCCGCCGGCGGAGTCCGATCCGTTCAGCTTGAGTTCTTTCAGGAACTGAAGACCGCGCGCCTTGGCTTCCTCCAGGTCCTTGCCCCAGATGATGGCCAAAGCCAGGTTGGGATCGTATTCGGTGGGAATCTGGTAGGTGCGCTCCGTGGGAACATGCGTGTGCATTTTCACCCAGTCGTGGCCGGGCCAGTTGAGCTCTTGGATCTTACCCACCCAAGGGGCAAAGCCGCTTTCGGTGTCCTCGGCGATGAGTCGGTACTCAATGCCCACACCGTCGAAGGAGACATCGTCCTGGGTGTAACCCAGAGGATCCCCCAGGCCAATGCGGATCTGTTCGCGGATCAGGTTCACGTCGCGGTCGCCGTTGACGGCACTGATGCGCGCGGAAACGCCGTTTTCAACCTGAATGCGCGTGTTCACTTCCATGAGGAACGGCTCACCGTTGGGAGTGACGATCCATTCCCAGGTGCCCACGTTGTCGTACTTGATTTCCTTGGCGATGGACAGGGAGTAGCCGGTGATGTCGTCCAGAAGCTTTCCGGCGTTGAAGGCGTAGGAAAGTCCCTGTGGCCAGAAGCCGGGTGCCACCTCGATTCGCTTCTGCAAACCAGGGGACTGTACCGAGCAGTTACGGGTGCCGAAATGGACCGGGTTGATCCCGGACCTGTCGGACACGATCTGGACTTCCAAGTGGTTGAAGTTGAAGACCCGCTGTTCGATGAGCACGCCCTCGTCGTTGAAGGTTCGCAGCGAGTAGTTTCGGATGCGGCGGTAAGTCTGGCGGAAACGGGCCATGTCCTCGCACTCGTCGATGCCCATGCCGCCGCCGCCAGCCGAGGCCTTGACCAGGACTACGGGCCGTTTGATGCCCATCTTGGTCTGGAACTCGAAAAGGCTTTCGGCAATGGCCTCGGCTTCCAATTCATCATATATGGCACGGTCCGAGCCGGGCACGGTGGGCACGCCCAGTGCGCGCGCGATGCGCTTGGTATTGATTTTGTCGCCCAGGTCGCGGATGACTTCCCAGGAAGGACCGATGAAGGTCATGGGACGGTCCCGCTGGACCACACGTCGGGCGAAACGGTAGTTTTCGGAAAAGAAACCGTATCCGGGATGTATGGCCGTGGCCTCTGCCTCGTCCGCCACGGACAGGATGTCTCCGGCGTCGAGGTAGTTGTGGATACGGTACAGGGATTTTTCCCCGCCCAGTCTGCGGGCCACGTCCAGGTGGCCGGACTGGGAGTCCTCTTCGGTATACAGGGCCACGAAGGGCAGGCCGAGGTCGGAGCATGCTTCCATGATCCGCACGGCGATTTCGCCCCTGTTGGCAATGAGTATCTTGTGTCCGTCTATGCTCACGTTGGATAATCTCGTTTTCTGGTGTGGTTTTAGCGGTGCCCTAAATAGCGTTTCTTCCCCTATCTTGCAAATCTTTTAAAATGGGGTTTGTTAAATAAAATTGAAAGGTTATCATGAAACAACCGTTTAAATTATTATCTATGGATTTTTAACTAAAAAATGTGTAGAAAGTCGGTCCGGCAATTTTTTTGGCCCATTTTTTGCCAGATTTGTCAACGCGTTGTGAAACGCGCCAGAAGGAGTTCCGTATGGATTACGTTATTGTAGGAAACGGCGTTTCAGCCATCGGTGCTATCGAAGGTATTCGCCAGCACGACAAAACCGGTTCCATCACGGTCGTCAGCGATGAGGCCGTGCCGACCTACGGTCGTCCCCTCATCTCCTATTATCTGTCTGACAAGATCAAATTTGACACTCTGCCGTTCCGTCCGGAAGAATTTTACGAGCGCAATCAGGTTGAAATGCGACTCGGCTCACGCGTCCTGTCGGTGGATTCCCAAGGGAAAACCCTGACTCTCGATTGCGGCGACAAGCTCCCATACGACAAACTGCTCCTGGCCACGGGCGGCACCCCGGTCAAACCGGCTCTGCCTGGCATCGAGGGGCCGGGTGTGCACAATTTTACTACCGTGGCCCACGCCGAGACCCTCAAGGAGTTGGTGGACAAGGTCAAGCATGTCGTGGTCATCGGTGCCGGGCTCATCGCGCTCAAAGCGGCCGAAGGCTTTGCCGAAAAAGGGGTTGAAGTGACCATTGTGGTCCGTTCCCGGATCATGCGTACCTATTTCGATGAGACTGCGGGCGAACTCATCGTCGATCATCTGGAGAAGAACGGCATCCGTTTCATGCAGGGAACGGCCACCAAGGAGATCGTCCGGTACGAGGATGGTACCATCAAAGGGGTGGAGACCGACCAGGGTTTGGTCCCTGCGGATGTGGTCATCGTGGCCGCAGGCGTGCGCCCGAACATGGGCTTGGCCATCCAGGCCGGGCTGGTTACGGAACAGGGCATCCGCGTGGATGACTACATGGCCACCTCGAATTCTGACGTCTTTGCCGCGGGCGACGTTGCCGAGGCCAAGGATCTGTTGACCGGCGAGTACACAGTTCGCCCCATCTGGCCCAACGCCTACACCCAGGGCCGTTATGCCGGGCGGAACATGGCCGGGGCTCAAGCCCCGTACACGGGCGGTCTGTCCATGAACTCCATCACTTACTACGGGTTGCCGACCATTTCCGTGGGCGAAACCAATCTGGCCGACGACGACCAATACGAAACCGCCGTATTTCTGGACCGTGACAACTCCATTTATCGCAAGCTCATTTTCAAGAACAACGTCCTGGCCGGATGCATCCTCATCGGAGACATCGATGCTGCCGGGTTCTACACCAGCTTCATCAAGAACGGCTTTGAACTCGATGCCGAGGGCAAGGAGCGGCTCATGGAAGGTGATCCCTCTCCGGCGCTCTGGCCCGACAGCTTCATCGAAGCGATGATGAACAACCCCTAAGCAGGGTATCCAGACAAATTGTAAAGAGCCGCTTATTCCGCGGCTCTTTTTTTTGATATGATGGTTTCGCCGGTTATATCGGACGCGGACTCGGTTCGCATGCGGCGTCTTTCGGCTTCATTGCCGACCAGTGCGCGTTTCATGAAGACAGCAGCCAGGCCAGGGCGGCCTCCTTGTCCGTGAAAACTTTCGGGAAATGACCACGATTTGTGGCGACCGTGTTGAAGTCGTCAAATTTCTTCTTTTCTTGCGGCGTGGTGAGCTGGGCCACCTTCGGTCTCTGGTAGGTGAACTTGGTGTTTTGAAGAAATTTGGCGAATTGTACCATCTCATAACAGCTCAGATTGAAACTGGCCTCCCTGAAGTCCATCAGGGCACGTTTGATACCGGTCTGTTCAAAGACTTCATAATATATGCTGCCGTCATTGATGACCTCATCCGCCGTACTGAGGGTGCCCCTCACGGTCACATGGAGATATTCACCCATATTTTCGATCGTATACTTTGCGGGCATCGTCGAACACTTCCTGATATAGATTGGTAACCCTTAATCTACACCGTATTTTTAAATCAGGTCAACGGCTACAGCTCATATGCGGTAAAGGGGCGGTCCTCATGTGATCAGACGACCTTTGGGGGATAATCAGTGTGCCGAGGTAAGAGCGCTCTTTTCTAGAAGAGACAGCCAGAAAGCGCTTAAGCGGGCTACTTTGTCTTGTGTGTGAATACGCAGTCCCAATCGCAGTCTGGCGGAGCATCCTTCAGATGTTGGCAGCGTTCGATGTACAGGTCATAAAGTACAGGTTCTGCCCCTGATTCGCGTAGCTGGCGAAAAAGTGTTTCGGCGCTGTTGAAGTCTTGTTCCGCGTAGGCTTGGTGGGCCTTTTCATAGAGGTCCAGTTCGTCTTTCCGGTCCAGAGCTTCTTCGGGGGTGTAGACGGTGTATATGGTGACCGGCTCCTCCTTGCCCTTGACGCGGACGATATCCAGAATGCGGAAGTAATATCTATCCCCGCAGGCGTCCTTGATGGCCTGGCTGGTCACCAGTTTTTGCCCGTAGTATTTGGTCAGTCCTTCAAGCCGCGAGGCGAGGTTCACGTTGTCGCCGATCAGAGTGTAGTCAAAGAGGTCGGCCGAGCCCATGTTGCCCACGCGCACCGGTCCCGAATGGATGCCGATTCCAATGGCTATGGTGAAACCATATTTATCCAGAAAGATATCGTTCAATTCCTCGAGCTTGCGTAGCTGGGCCAAGGCGGCTCTCAAAGATTTTTCCTGGTGGTTTTCTATGTCCAGAGGAGCGTTCCAAAACGCCATGACCGCATCGCCGATGAATTTGTCCAGCGTGCCCTCATGTTCGGTGATGATTCGGGTCATGGGTGTCAGGTAGTCGTGGAGAAGATCTGTGACCTGGGTGGGGGAAAGCTTTTCGGATAGGGTGGTGAAGCTGCGGACATCCGAGAACTGGATGGTGATCTCCTTTTCCTGGCCTTCCAGAGACAGCGCGTCCGGATTTTCCATGATCTGGGAAATGACTGACGGGGCAAGGTAGTGGGCGAAAGCCCCGTGAATATAGCGCTTGGCTATTTCCTCTCGCCAGAATTTGATCAGCGTCAGGGTAATGAACGTCAGACCAAGGTTGATGTAGGAGTACATCGGCGAGATGAAGAAGCGCTGTTCCTGATAGAAAAGCACGGAGCCGTACCACATGGCTCCGCCCATGCAGAGAACAGGCAGGATGATCCAGGAGGCACGTGCCCACATAAGCAGGAATGTCGTCACCAGGCCGCCCGCCAGCATGCCCAGGAACTCCAGACCCGGCGCCCAGTCCGGGACCGAGAGCAACTGTCCGGAAAGGATATTGTCCACGATGGTCGCGTGGGCCTCCACACCGGGAAAGCCCGGATCAAGCGGCGTGGCTCGTATGTCCTTCAGACCGGAAGCAGAGGTGCCGATGAAGGCGATGCGGCCGCGCAGGGAGCCGGGTGCCAGCTTTCGATTAAGTACATCCGAGGCGGATATATATTCGAAGGTACGGCTTGGGCCTCTGTAGTTGATGAGCAACTGCCCTCGTGCATCCGTTGGAATGACCATGTCGTTGAAGCGGATGGATTCGATGCCTACGGGCGACATCTTGAGAACGATGTTTTCTCTATCCGTGGCCTGCATGAGGGTGGCCAGGGCCAGACTGGGATAGAACTGTCCGTCGTAGCTGTAGAGAAGCGGTACTCTGCGGTACACGGAATCCAGATCCGGCGTGGTGGTGATGAAGCCGCTCTCCGGAGCCGCCTCGGCAAGGACCGGAATCGGACAGATCATGCCCTCGCCTTTCAGCAGAAAGTCATGCGGTGATGGCGCATCCGGGGGGGAGAGTACGGCGACCTTGGCCGGACGAACCAGGCAATCGTGTTCCTTGGGCGTAATCCCGTGGTTGAAGTCGTAGCCGAGGATATAGGGCCCGCCCCTGAGGTTGTATGCCAGGAGCCGGTCGTAATCCATGAGGTCCTTGGGCAACCCCGTGAAGTCCATGTCTATGCGCAGTTCCCGTTTGACGTCCTGCTGCATGATTGCGGGCGAGGTCCTGTCGGGCTCGCTGAAGATGATATCCGAGGCCACGGCCGTGGCTCCGTAAGCCGTAAGGTACTTGAGCAGCAGGGCCACCCTGTATCGCGGCCATGGCCACTGCCCAAGCTCGGACAGGCTCTTCTCATCCAGGTCGATGATTACCGGAACCTGGGTGGCTGCTGGCTGGTGGTATTGGCGAAGGTAGTTATCGTAAATCTTAAGGTTGAGGAGATGCAGGAACTTTGGCTGGCTGATATACAGCGCCATAATGATGATCGTCACAGATACGCCAGCACCCAGTAGTATCAGCTGGTCTTTCTTGAAGAAACGTTTCAGCAGTTCGAGCATGGATTCCGACCGCGGTTGTTTTTATGTGTTCCCTGTTATTGCAAATAAACCTCGCAATATAAAGGAAAAGCAGCGCAAGCGATCATAAAAGTACAGGGCGGTCAGAATCCGGCTGATTTTGAAAAGTGGAATTATCCACTGTTATTATATGGTTATGGGATTGTTTTCAGATGTTGCGGTAGAGCATCATGCATCCGAGCAGGAAGACCAGGCCCAATGCGATTTGCCGGTAGCCCCTGTCTGAGAGATGCTTGTACGCCTTGGTCCCAAGGAAGATTCCCGCCACGAGAGCGGGTAGGGACAGAGCGTATATGTGCAGGACCTTGGCGGTTATCATTCCGGATATCGCGTGGGACGCGATGACGGCAAATCCGGACAGGGCAAAGAAGCAGGCCAGTGTGGCCTTGGCCTTGTCCTTGGACCAGGGCTGCAGGGCGGTATAGACGATGACCGGCGGGCCGCCAACACCGAGGCTGCTGCCGAGTATGCCGGAGCAGAATCCGGCCAGCGCGGTCAAACGTTTTCCAAAGCTTCGAGGCCGGGGCCGTGCAAGAAACTGGTAGCTCGTGAAGACGACCATGATCGCGCCTACACAAAGGGACAATCCTCGGGGTTGAACCTGCTTGAGCGCATAGACGCCCAGTGGGATTCCGACAAGGCTGGAGACCAGCAGTGTGAAAGTGCATTTGAGATCAATACTCTTGCGCAGCCGGATACTTAGGTAGACACTGATGATGACGGCCAGAAGGATCATCAGCGGAACGCTGGTCTTGATGTCCAGAAAGAACCCCAGAAGGGGCAAAGCGATGAGTCCGAATCCGAAACCGGTCAACCCTTGCAGGAAGGCGGCCATGAGTACGATGGAGACGATAGCGATTGTTTCAGGCATGAGGGTGGATACAGTATTTGCCCCCGACTGCCAACGCCGCTTTTGCGGTCTGGCGAATTAGGGGTAAAAATAGTTGCCACCAAATTGGCTCACAGGGTATAGGTATCAACAAATTGAAATCCATTTTTAACTAATTCCAGAATCTCAGGAGGTTGAGTTATGGCCATTGTTATTGATCCAGATGAATGCATCGGTTGTGAATCTTGTGTCGAGATCTGTCCGGAAGTGTTCGAGATGGATGCCGATGGAGAAAAAGCCACGGTTATCGCCCCGGACTCCACTCTCGATTGTGTGGATGAAGCCATCGAGACCTGCCCCAATGAAGCTATCTCCAAGTAGTCCGATACTTGGTGTGGAAAAAAAAGACCGCCTCTTCGTGAGGCGGTCTTTTTTTAGACAATACTTGGGGAAAAACGTCGGGCATACCGACCGGTGAAGAGTGGCCCCTTCAACTATTGGATGCTCGAAAAAAACATCCGAACTTCTTCGATGCGGTCGCGGGTGCTCGAAAAATCGAGGAATTCTCCACGGGAAAGTGCGTGGACCTGGATGAGGCTGGCCTGCTGGTCATAATAGAATTCCGCGTCATCAATGGTGCGCAGGACAGTGCTTTTAAATTCCGCCCGCAGATAGTTGCCCTCGGAAAGCAAGACCTTGCCTCCGAAAACAGACTCTACGGCTTTTCCCAGATCCACCATGACCTTGTTGGGGTCACCTGCGGCCTTGATCGGTGCTATCTTGTGTTTAGCGTCCGCTGCCTGCGAGGAGACGCAATCGACGTCGGTAGGGCAGATGGCGAATTGGCCTTCGGTCATACCCAAGTCCGGGACTTTGGTGGAGCAGGCGGGCAGGGCGGCCAGGGATACGGCGAGGAGGGTGGACACAAGTAGCTGTTTCATGGACCTCAATCTATTGTGAAACCGGATAAAAAGGCAACCTTTTTCCACGGTGAATAAAGCCGGTTCAGCGAGGGCGGGTGGCCATGGCGACGCCGGAAAAAATCAGTATGAACCCCACGCCGTGGACCATGGTCACCGGCTGTCCCAGCAGGAGCCACGCTCCTATTCCGCTGAAGACAGGCATGAAATACTGGAACAGGGCCGCATTGCCGGGGCCAATGTGCATGATGGCGGAATTCCAGAGAAAGAAAGCGACCAGGGAAGCCAGTACGCCGATGTACAGCACTGCGCCGAGCACGGCCGGGGTGAAGGACCAGGCAGGGGCATAAATTTGTTCGATGAAGGCAGCCGGGATGAGGGGGATGGTCCCAAGGAGGAATGTCGCTCCGAGATACGCGTTCTGGCTGATTGTCATCGGCTTGCGTTTGACCAGTATGGAATACACGGCCCACAAGAAACCGGCCAGGAGCATGACGATGTCGCCTGCCCGGAAAGTCAGGTTGACGAGCACGTCCATTTTGCCCCGGGTGGCGATGGCCAGCATGCCTGCGATGGCTACGGTCAATCCCGCCCAACGCAGCAGCGAGATTCGCTCCTTGAGAAAAATGCGAGCCAGGATCACCACGAAAACCGGTGTCGTGGAAGCAAACAAGGCCATGTTCACCGCGTCCGTGGAACGCGCACTGACGTAAACCAGTGTGTTGAACAAAGTTACGCCGGTTATGGCCGCGATAACCAGTTCGAGACGGTTGTCGAGCAGCGCCCGCATGTCCCGCTGCATGTCTTTTTTGGCGAACGGCAAAAAGACCGCCGTGGCTGTGAGCCAGCGAAGAGCGGCCAGTGTTACGGGCGGAATGTCGTTCACAAAACCGCTCGCAATGAGGAAGTTGCCGGACCAGATGGTAACGGCGAGCAGAGCGAAAAGGAATCCCAGGGGGCGGTTGCCGGACATGTGGGAATTGATAGGCGAAGCTTGATGGCTTGGCAACCGTTACACACCCATATCCATGGTGTCTGTCGGGGGCCAACCGAAACGGTCGAGGTCTATACGGTCCGTTTTGTCGAACCGCACGCCTTCAGCCTCTAGGAGACGCTTTTGTTCCTCATACCCCTGCATCCGACCCAGGGATATTCTGCCTTCCCGGTTGATGACCCGGTGCCATGGAAGATTTTCCGTTCGTGAACTTGTGTGGAGTACGCGTGACACCTGCCGTGCGCCTCTTCGGTTGCCCGCAAGAGCGGCCACACGGCCGTAAGTAGTCACACGTCCCTCGGGGATGCTGCGGATCGTTTCGATGATTTTCCGGGTGAAGGGCGTCGCCATGAAAACCAGATAAACCGTCGGACGTCCCTAACGCAAGGCGCGGCTAAAACAGATGCGCCCAGAGGCCGGACAAAGGCATGACCAAAAGCAATGCAGGGATCATGCTCGCCACTGGGAACTGCTTGATGCCGCAGATGCGAAAACCCGTAGCCAGCATTATCAGGCCGCCGCAGGCGGAGAAGTCGGCCAGCATATCCGGAGTGGTCAGGGGAAGGATCAGAGCCGAGGCGTAGTAGAGCGCGGATTGGATGGCCAGTTGCGGGATGACCAGAATGCCCACGGACAAGCCCATGGTGGAAGCGAAGATGGGAGCGGTGAACAGATCGAGGATGGCTTTGACGATAAGCAGGGTGGGGTCGCCGGTCATGCCTTCACTCATGGAACCGTACACTCCGGTGCCGCTCAGGCAGAAGAGGACCAGGAGGGCTACGAATTTATCCAGGAACTCCTCCTGACTCAGGTCGCCGGTGGGCCGGACTATTTTGTCGATGAGCTTGCGGGTTTTGCCAGCGCCTTTTTGAATCAGGGATTCCAGCTGTACAAGCTCCCCAAGGACGGACCCGACCACCAGGGCCAGGACCACGGGGGCCAGGAATTTGACTTTGACGATCATGGCAATGCCCAGGCCCATGGAGGCGCAACCAAAGACCAAGGGCATCTTGACCCGGAGATTCATGCTGAGTTTGGGGCCGAGAACCGCTCCTGCGACGCTGCCGACGGCCAAGGCCGCTCCGTTTACCAAGGGACCAATCATATGGAAATCCTCAAACTGCCGGGCACGATTACGTGTCCGGTTGGGGTGAAAGTGCAAACTATCGGGTGTTCGCTCTATGCCGGGTGGTGCAATGAAACCTTGCCGAAAGGGCAAGGGGAGATCAATGAGATTACTTGTCCGAAGTGAAGCCGAATTCGATTTCCGACTTGGTGAAGAAAACGCGCAGTCCCGCTTCCTGGAACCGGGCCATGAGCTTGTCGCATTCATCCTGCGTGAGAGCTAGGCCGACTTGGACGGGCTTGTCCTGTAGATCGAAGAAGTTGTCCGAATGGAAGCGGCCGTCATGGCCGAACCCCTCGCTGCCGGAAAGCAGGGTCGCGCCCCGCACGCCAAGGCGTCGGGCTTCATTGACGATCCACGTGGCCACAGGCTGGCCGTCATGTTCTCGGCTCTGCTGGGTAAAAAAGGTAACAAAATATCCTTGCATTGCATTAATCCCGAAAATCAACGTGTTGTCCGAGTCCACCGGGAGTGAACGGGAATCGTTCATGGTGGACCGGGGGGAGGATTTCCCGCCCAAGTGCAAAAAAGCTACACCCGGTTGTTGCTGGGTTCAACTAATTCTTTTTCAGTAATAATATCATTATATCCTGACTGATTAGGGAGAAATATCGCCTGAGAAGATGGTCGATTAACCCAATGCGACATCCAAGATCATCATGATGGTAAAGCCGAAAATAACCCCCATCGTGGCCAGATCGCCATTTCCCGATGCCTGTGATTCGGGAATGACTTCCTCGACCACCACGAAAATCATGGCTCCCGCGGCAAAGGCCAGAGCGTAAGGAAGCATGGGGCGCGCCAGAAGGACGGCTCCTGCACCGAGTATTGCGGCCAGGGGCTCAACCATGCCTGAAGCCTGTCCGTACATGAAGGCTTTGGCGCGTGACATGCCTTCGCGCCGCAAGGGGACGGACACAGCCGTGCCCTCAGGGAAGTTCTGGATGCCAATGCCCAAAGCCAGAGATATGGCCCCACCCAAAGTGGCTGAATCGAGCCCGGCTGCCACGGCTCCAAACGCAACGCCCACGGCCAACCCTTCGGGAATATTGTGCAGGGTGATAGCCGTAACCAGCAGAGTGCTCCGTTTCCAACTTGTATGTATGCCCTCGGCCTCGGCCATGGGGGCGTTCAGGTGCAAGTGGGGGAGAATCATATCCACCAGCCGCAGGAAGGCGGCGCCAAGCACAAAACCAACGGCTGCCGGAACAAATGCGTAGTTGCCCAGGTGCCCTGACATCTCAATGGCCGGGGCCAGAAGCGACCAATAGCTGGCGGCGATCATTACACCACCGGCAAAGCCGAGCATTATGTCGAGTGTCCTCTTGGAGATATCCTTGGCCGTAAAGACCAGGGCTGCGCCCAGGGCTGTTACGCCCCAGGTGAAAAGAGTTGCCATAAATGCCTGGAATACGGCGTTTTGCTCCATGAACCAATCCATGAGAAGAGACTCCTTTGGTTAAGGCCCTGTGGGCCGACTGTAGGTCTGACGCTGCTTCGATCATAGTAAGGTAAAGACGACGTCCAAAAGGGACAAGTATTAATCGTCTCATCAGGAGAGCTCTTGGAATTGAGTTCCTCTCCCTGCGGTTTACTTGAGTAACCGTTCCTCTCGGTGGTCCGGGCTTGCCTCACCGTCAAGCAGCAGATAGCGATTTTCCCATCGCTTGAGCATGGTCACCAATACGATGATGTTGGCGTTGAGTCGGGTCACCTCATTCTTGGTGGCTTTGGTCCATTTCCAGATAAACAGCGGGGCGAATATCAAACAAAAAAACAGGGTGGTCATCAGGGCCAAAAGAAAGAGCAGAGCCATGCCACTGGTAGCCGCAATATATGAATCCATGTTTGTCTCCGTTCGTTGAGGTCAGGTGGGAAGCCTTTTGTAGGGAAAAGGCTTCCAAGGAACCACTTGGCGGGTTCGTACAGACGGAGCTGGAAGAGATGGAAAAAAGATCATGGCAGCTCCTGTTCCGAACGCGCCAAAGGGCACATCAAGAAAGTCTATCCTGAAACAGCGAGCAACCGTTGTTGGACCGTTTTGAATATGCCTAAAGGGGACAAAAAAGAAAAGCTCTGTTGGATGCCTGATCCCTCAGTTGATCTGGCAAAGGACTTGACCGGTGGCCAATGAAAGAATAAAAAATTTCATGAGTCCAATATGTTCTCATGTGGAGAACTTTTCCCTCGACCTCTCGATTCGTCTTAACAACAGAGAGTCGGCTTTTACGGGGGAGAAAAAACGCAACGGAGTCGGAAACATGGGAAAGGTAATCGAATTCCCTAAAAATGTTGGGAATGAGGCGGAAGAGCCGGCTTGTCAGATGAGCGAATGGCTCTACACGTTATACAGCCATTTGCTCGACCAAAGGACACAGCTGGAAGTTATCGGACGCGACGATATGGTTCATGACATGGAGGAGGCCTTTTCCCGGCTCCCGGCAGAAGTGGTCGAGATCATGTACCAGCGATACGGAAAGGAACGCGGCATAGATGGTACGCCGAAGAAATAGGAGTGAATCATGAACGACAAGGATACTCAGATCATAAGCGTACGGGGCATGGACACCGCCGTCTGGCGTGCGTTCCAGGCCTATATAGCCATGACGGATCAAAAAACGCCGGATGCCATCAAAAAGGCTATCGAATCTTTCATGCGGGAAGAAGGGTATGGTCAATTGCTCAATTTTCGTCCCGAGACTGTTGAGTGATAACGAGAATATCCAGCCCATATCGATAAGTCGATAGTAGTAGCCGGTTGAACGTGAAGTTCGGCCGGCTTTTCTGTCCTTAAAGGGGCGTCGAGGGCTTTGGGTTGCCCTCTTTTTTTATCCTTTTCGAGGTATTTTTCATTTTTTGTATAAAAGTAAACAATATGCTGATTTAATTGGATATAATAATAGCATTGAGGTGTTAAATGTCGGGTATGCGACAATTTCCTGCCTAATTAGGAGGAATAAATGTTCCATGTTTCACAATTGGGGTTTGACATGCTTTTTGAGTTTCTGTAGGTCACTCCCCGGTGAACGGGGAAATCCCCCTCCCCGCACCATTTGGTAGAGAGAGTTCAAAACACGAGCCTTTCCGGTTTATGCACTTCTCGTATTGTTTGAGAAAAATAGCACAATCCAGGATGACGGTGTTGGGGGGTATTTTCCTGGAGGCATGAAGCCTCTCCTCTCTGCCGCGGAAGCACGTGGGTCTGCCACAAACTAGGCCCCGGTATAGGACCGTATTGCATAATCGTTTGCGTCGATTAGCAGCGTGTTGCCGCAATTGCCTTGAGGAATCGTCATGTCCCGTTATGTGGACGCGTGCCAAGTTCCGCTCCCGATCATTGGGAAGCAACGGCACGTATATCCCGCACCATGCTGCAGGGTGTGACGAGTTGTTCTATAGCCGGTGGACCGGCATGAATCTTAAAGGAAATGGTAAGAATACAATGGATAACGCACAATACCAGACTGCTCCGATGGTATCCGTACCTCGCGGCCGCACCAAAGTAGAGCACTACGTCCCCGAAGCTGATGTCTGCACCAAGGAAATCGACTTCGTCGTCGACAACGGCAGCATTGACTACGTCAACTTCTGTGGCGGTTGCGAGGGCAACCTCAAGGCCATCGCCTCCATGATTGAAGGCATGAACGTCGACTTCGTGCTTGATCGTTTCAGCGGCATCACCTGCGGCTCCAAGTCCACCTCCTGCATGGATCAGTTCTGCCACGCTCTGCAGGAGTACAAGGCAAAGCAGCAGTCTTAATGCGCAAAGCCTTTACGCTTCCCCCCAACGGGAACATGAAAAAGCCCCGAGTTGAATGACTCGGGGCTTCTTTGTTTCACGTCGCGATTGTCGTGGCGTTCAGTATTTCTAACAACCTCCGCTACTCCCGCCGCCGTCGCTGTCTCCGCCGCCCTCACGCTCCTTGATGTGGTCGTTCAGGAGCTTCTCCCAATTCCTCTTGGATTTTTTGGCTTCACTTATCTCGTTTTCAAGGCGATCTTTTTTCATCTCGTCGTGAAGCACGTCCTCCCATTTGGTCGGTTTGTTTTTATTCAATTTTTCCAAATCTTTGGTCTTTTTGTCAATCTCTGCTTCTCGAACGCTGATTTTTCCCTCATAAAATTTCTTCATGTGGGTGTCTTTGTCTACAAACTCTTCCTTGGAAGTATGAGCCCATTTCTCGACAGGCGTCCTGGTGTCCGGGGCTCCTTGATCGTACATACAGCCGGACAAAACTGCCAAGGCGAACAAGATAATAACGTTGCGCAACAGATACGGCATGTTACCCCTCCGCTCTTTGATCTTATTGATGGTTGGCCGAGGCTGCGAGCAGGGAGTCGATGAGTTGTTCATCGATGATGCCTGTCGGCTTTAATCCGGCTGCCCGCTGGTACGCCTTGATAGACTGGATGCTTCCATTGCCGATATTCCCATCAACGTTCATGGAATAGTATCCCAGCATTTTCAGTGCGTGCTGGACATATTTCTTTGTTTCAACGGAAGTCAGATCATATTTGCTGCCGGTGGATTGGCTCGCTACCTGCGTACCTGCTGAACCGGTAGCGGTCTGTGACGGGGCGGGCCAGGGCTGCAACCCCATCCTTTCGAGAGAAACGGCGTTTTGCATCTCGGGCGTTACCGGGAAGTCGTCCTCATCGACCTGAGCGAAATGATAGGCCGCCATACGATAATCCTGTTGCACTCCAGGAATGCCACGGGAGTATATCAGTCCGAGAAAGTAGTGGGCCGTGTCGTCGCCGTCATCGGCTGCGGCCTTGAGCAGGGCCATGCCCCTGTTCGGATCGGGCCGGACGCCTTCCAACCCCGTGGTCAGGATGAAACCGAGAGTCCGCATGGCGGCCGGATACCTCTGGGCCACCGCCAGCTCCTCGATCTTCTGGTACTCGGCGATATCCTTTTCCACCCCTTCGCCGAGCAGATACATCTTTGCCAGCTCATGCTGAGATTCCGCATCCCCGTCCCTTGCCGCCTTGAGAAAGTGGGGATGGGCGGTTGCCGGATCGTTCTCCAGATACAACGCCTTGCTCCCTTCGCTGCGATCATGAATGCTGGTGATGTTCTCAACGCACCCAGTTGTGCTCATGACCAGCGCTGACACGACAAAAAACAGAAAAATTTGACGCATGTGCCCTCCCTACAAAAATTCAAATTCCTGTTTTACGTATGGGACCATAAATAAAAATTAAGATTTTGTCATGATGTGAGGCTAGATTTACCCATATGCGGTTTCAGGAAATTCGAACAAATAGTCAACGACCGACCTTTCTGGGGAAAGGGGGGAGAGTTCGCCAGGAGGGAGAGTCCCACTCTCGAGGTGAAAGAAGAGGGGAGAGGGGATTTGAATGGTCAGTGCCCGCTTTTTTCAGGCAGCATTACAAATGTTTGGGAAGAGTGAAGACAAAGGAGGTTCCGGGCCCTTCTTCCTGAATCACCTTGCCACCAAGGTCCTCTGTTATCTCGAAGAGCATGGTAATGCCGAGTGATTGAGCATGGCATGAACCGGGCCTGGCCTGAAAGCCAGGTCCATTGTCCTTGTAGGTGAAGCGAAAGGTTTCACCCATGTCTTCTAATCTCAGGGTAATGACAGGATCGGAGAGGGAGGGCGTGAAGGCGTGGCTGAAAGAGTTGGTCACAAGTTCATTCAGCAACATGCCGAAATAAATGACCCTGTCACCGGAAATGTTGATTTTTTCCAAGGAGGAGTCCAGGCGGACCTGCCTATTGGGGGCAGTTTTTGTCCAGTTTTCCATCATGTTGCTAATGTACGTCGAGAGTTCCACGGATTCATGGCTTTCGTAAGCAAGTAGGGTATGCAGTTCCGCAACCCCTCTGATCTGGTTGGTCAGTTTCTTCTGGTAGGCGATGAATTCCTCTTTGGACAAGTCGCAGGCGAGGTCGAGTTGGATCAGGCTGCACAAAATGTTCAGGTGATTTTTCACCCGGTGATGCATTTCGCTTATGGCTGTATCGAATTGCCGCTTATGACTGGATATTTCTTGTTTTTTAAAAAGCAGCTGCAGATCGGTTTCCGCAATGGATTTGAACAGGATGATGTCATCGAGCAGCGTCTGGTCCTGAGACATCGGCTTGTCGCCCAAAGCGCAAATGGTGCCGAATAATTCTCCATCGGGCCAGCGTATCGGGACTCCAATGTAGGAAATCAGCGAGAACTCCAGACTGGGATTGTTCTTCCAGTCCTCGTTGCTCAGAGAATCCGGAACAAAATTTACGGTGTCGCCGCTCAGAGTGGTCTCGCAATACACACCGAGCCCCAAGGGGAACTTGTCATACTCGATGAACGTCGTGTCTTCGGTCTCGTTGTGCAGGAAGACGTAGAGGGTGTCCTGGTCGAGCCTGGTGATAAGCGAATGGGGTTGATGCAGCGACACGGCCACATGATTGACCAATCGCTGCCACTTGAGAAGAGTCTCGGCGGGAAGCTCCGGCTTGGATCGCGATGAGGCGGTGACATAAACTGCTTTGTCGTCAAACCTGCGCAAGCGGGAAATAACGTAGCCTGTCCCGGAATCTGTGTGCATCTGGGCCACCTCTGGAGTCACACGTTTTCACCCTTCCTCTCGGTTAGCTAACTTATACTATAACAACCTGAGAGTTCAAGCGGACGGATGTGTCATCTAGGCACCCACCTGAATATAGGTGCTGAATGAATCGGATGGCGGAATATAAAAAAAGGGCAGCTTTCAAGCTACCCTTTTGAAATATGGCGGAGAGGGTGAGATTTCAGAAATGAAACACACAAACTTATGTTATCATTGATGTTTTAATCTTCGTGTTCTGGCTCTGGTGTAGCAGTCCGGTGTGGCCGTTGGCAAGAGTTAGTGCTTCTTCCCTGTGTTTTCTTCCCACGTCTCAAGGACAAAGGTCACCAGGGTATGCGCTGCATGGACTGCAAGTCGCACATGTCGTGGCTTGAGCTTATATCGCGTTTCGTTGGTCCGACCATGCGCAGAACCTGCGTGCGTTCGGAGTGCTCCAAGACCTTCGACGATAGAACCTGTCCCAGTGATTATTTTTTTCAAGTCATCATCTTCAATGATGCTGGGGTCGAGGCCAAGGTGTTTCTTGACCACGTTCCAGAGCGCACTGATTGATTCCCTCTTGGGCCTTTCAAGGTCTCTATGTGCGTCGATATAAACCTTGCAGAGGGCTTCGACGATAGCGCAGGCAGCCGTCAATGCTGCTGGTTGATCGGCCTCGATATTTTCCATAGCCCGTTTGAATTCGTCGTCGATGGCTGCGTGGTCTCGTTTTTTCAAGAGTTGATCTAGAGTTTGTGTTGCTCCTGTTGCTCCTGCTTTGCGGACCATGCCTCCTGCAAAGTAAGCGTAACCGTATTTTGCAAGGATTGCTTCTATTTTTCCCCGATTGGTCTTCACCTTCTCAGTAAAGGTATTTGGCCCTTCCCACGGATATGACTCAGGCAGTTCCATCTCCATGTACTCTTCAACCACTTTCCCCAAGATATCATAGGGGATGATGTCATCGGTCTTGTTGCACCTGATCAGCCAATCCTTGGCAGTAGCAAGCTTGTTCCCTTGTGGAGATTCGACTGGGGCATCGGCGTACATGAACTGGTTTTCCATGACCGTGCGAGTGTAATAATCACTGATGATGTCTGCCACTGTTGCGATTAAGGGCATGGGGAGCTTGTCGTGCATGATCTTCCATCCGGTCGGTGTAGTTGTGTTGTATTGCAAAAAGACAGATACACCCCAAGACAAAAACACGCAAAGACAAAGCCCGTCCAGCAACATAGGCAGGGCGGGCATTTGCGGACTCCGAATAAGGTATCCTAGCTTCTGATTCGACTCATCCCGGGGGGGGCGGCTAGAATGCGTTAGAGGCGAAATATGGAGACCGTATTCAGGCTATCCCTCGATGATCCTGGACAAAGTCTGGCGGATGATGCCGAACTCGGCTGCCGACGCCTCTTTCCCTCTCCCTGACCACTGCGCCGCCTGATCTCGTCCATCTGTTCCTTGGAGAGCCTTGCGGTGCGTCCACAGTGCTTCCCCTTGGCCTCTTTGCTATATTGCTCTGTCATTACAATTAAAAAAGCCCTGAGTTAGTCACCTCAAGGCTTTTTAATTTTCTGGCGAGGGTGACTATGTAATTTTATGCTTATCTGTCTGTTGTTATTTGCTATGCGCTATCATATTATTTTTGTTGCCCCCAGAGTTGCCCCCGAGTCAAAGAATCTAGATAGAGCTTGTCTGCAGATCAAAAGGGACAGTTGGTCATCGTGGACTCTTAAATATTTACGCCTATCCTTTCCTGTAAACTTTCCCTTGCGCTCATTTTTTGGTAGTAGGTTTTCTTTCTATTTATTTTGACGACTTGAATTTGAAAGTCCATTCGTCTTTATGTTGGGCTAAGTATGTTTGGTCGAGATGTGCAACCGAGGGGGATGAGAGGAGAAGAGGTAATAGAAATGTCTTCGATACTAAAAGCATTCAAGAAAGACCTTACAAAAGTAAAAAAAGCTTTGGATAGACTTGATCTCCGAAGGTCTGAATTAACCTTCGATAACAGCAATGAGCAGCATTATGTTCTTCACGGACTTTATTGCTCATTGCTTGAATATACTTATACTTCAATAACTCTTGCGTTAAACCACCATACGGCAGTGCAAGCTCACGTTATTCGGAGTTATCTGGAGTGCTATGCTTACTTTGAGAATCTCCTAAAAGACGAGGATTACCTTCTCCAAATCAAGTTTAACACATGTACCCAAGATATCAGAACGCTAACTGAGGCAATCAAATTTGAAATGGGGGACATCGAGAAAAAAAGAGAATTAGTAGATAAATGGACAGAAGACCAAAGAGCATTGTCTAAAATTGGAGTACGCAAACAAACGATCGAAGATCGTTTCAAAAATGCGGACATGGTCTTTCAATACGACGGATTATACAGAAGCCTTTCCGCTCACGTACACAACGGAATTTCCGCGATAGAAACTCGACATATTCATGAAGAAGCAGGGCAGTTAATACATTCTGTAAAAAAGAAACAAAGTACTGGTGACTCCATCCGAGAAGCAATTTCATACGTGAAGATTTTGTTTTTTGGAATTATTTTAGCAACTGACAATCTAAGACTATTCTTGTCTACAGATGAAACAAAAGAGTATCTTTTCCTAAAAGAGAAATGTTTGGACGTTCACCAACGGCTTACAAACTATACCCGATAAAGACTATATAGGGTGTGATCTCAAACTTTGTCGCTATTCTCATCCACATCAAAAAGAAAAAACCAACCCCAAAGAAGCGGCCCTTTGCCACACTGACATTTGAGTACGTGTAATCGGTGGCTCTTCACTTGCTCAATGCGGCCCCTTGGAATATTGGGGGGGATGCATCGTCTACTAATCCTGTTCACCCTTTGGGCTCTGGCAGTTTTTCCCGCATACGCGACTGAAAACACTGGAGTCATCCTAGACGCCCGGGGGGTTGCCTTTATCCAATTTCATACCCTTTATGGCATGCCTTTGGGGGCTCCCGAAACGAATAAGCTGATAGCCCGCCCCATTTACTGCATGTCCAACAACTCAGACACCAAGTTTGCCGATTGGGTGGCCTACCGCATTGACGCGCAGACGGTTTCCGGATCCTCAAAGACGAAAAGGAACTGGATGGCCGACCCTGTACTGCCTGAGAACGAAACTCTTGAGCCGGAGGACTACAAAGGGGCGAACAAAGGCACTGAAGGTTGATCGAGGACACCAGGCCCCCCTGGCGTCGTTTAAGGGCACTGATTATTGGTATGAGACCAACTACCTTTCAAACATTACTCCGCAGCGAAGTGCGCTAAATCAAGGCCTCTGGAAACAACTTGAAGATAAGGTGCGCGAAATAGCCGCCAAACAGCCCGTCTTTGTGTTGACCGGCCCGCTTTACGAGCGCCCCATGGAGGCGCTGCCAGGAGCAGACTAGCCTCATAAAGTTCCATCGGGATACTGGAAGATAGTTGCCGTTCAAAAGTATGGTGAGTTTCCCCTCCTCGTCACGGCATACATCTTTGACCAGGAGACTGGGCGAAAATCCATAATTGCTGAACATGTCGTGACGGTAGATGAAGTTGAACAGCGCACTGGACTTGATTTCTTTTGGAAGCTTCCAGATGAAATTGAATCCGCAGTTGAAAGCAGCCATTCGGCAATAGGTTGCCAATAATAGGAGATTGAACGTGGCTCTTTTTAGAAACAAAAAGAACGGTAATTTATATTTCGCCCTAGGCACCGTGACCAACGCGACCAACGCCCAAGACGATCAGGAGATGGTTCTTTATCGTCCTGTCAAAAGCGAAAGACTGTTCTGTCGGGAACAGAATGAATTCAATCAGAAATTTGAAAGTGTCGATGCGGACGAGATTGTGGATTTGCTCGGCCCGATGAAGAGTAATGCTTAGGCGAGACTCTCGGCCATGTGCATTTCAGAAGAAAGGGGCTTGGCGTAGGCACAAGGCTTTCATTGGGGGAGGTCGATTTCACAAATAATGAAGGCGTAGATGCTTAATACTGGTTGATCACCTACGCCCCCGGGCATTCTTGCAACCCCGGCCCTTCCCACCAGAGCAATGGGCTGTCGCGCCATAGACCGCAGACTCGGACCTGCCACAGAACAACTAGTTTCCCTCACGAATCAGGACGGTCATGTCTGGCGTGTCCTGGGCGCTGGGGGCAAACGCTGCCGCCACCTGTTTCATCACATTGGCAGCGCCATCGATATTGGCCTTGTAGGTGGCTGCATCGCTGGCCGTGGTAAAATCAGGCTGCACCAATTTATTTACCGGATTGGTTCCCATATCTCAGATTCTCCTAGATTACTGAAATAGTGTTGTTCAAGAAAAGGGCCGGGGGAGCATCCAGAACACCCCGGCCCTTGATGTCCATTCATGGCGCGTCAACACCATGTCTGGACAGGAGGTCTATTATGCTGTCCGCTTAGCTGGTCGCGATCTTCAGCACGCGGATGGCGTTGCTGTCCACGATCTTGCCGCTCACGCGCTTGGTCGCGTACAGGTGAACATAGGGCTTGTTGGAGTATGGATCTCGAAGCATGGTCATCTTGTGGCGATCAAGAATCAGATACCCTGCCTTCCAGTCACCAAAGGCAATGGGGTATGCACCCTCGGCGATATCGGGCATGAAATCGTCGATTTCGATAGGGTAGCCAACAAGCGTATCCGGGTTTTTGTCAGACAGCCGGGACTGGAAGAGATAACGGCTTTCGCCGTCCTTGAGCTTGCGAACGGCCGCCAGCGTAGCGCTGTTCATGATGAACACACCATTACGGCGATATGCGCCGCGCAGGTCGTGCACCATGTCAATGATAGAATCACCGGTGATCGATGCCGGGGAGATGATGCCGGTTGGGATGTACTTCAAATCACCGAATGTCCTGGAGTCATCGTCCAGGGCATTGATTGTGCCGTCGAGGAAGCCTTTCGGTTTGTTGATGGCGTTGCCGGTGATAAAGTCTTGCCCCTCGGCGGCGCCAAATGCTTCACCAATCTTTCGCACCACAAGCTGCCCGATGTTGGGACCATCATCGAGCAATCGCTGAGTAAGTGCAATGTTGGTGTAGTATTCACCATCCGGCATGGCGATTTCCGTGAATTCCGGTGCAGTCGTTTCCGGTCTGGCGTCAGTCTCGCCTTTGGCAACGGCTACGGCCCCGGAGACCATGACCGGGACATGGTACTTACTGATATCGGTGTCAGTCTCTTCGATAGAGGCCAGGCGGCGGATAGCCGAGTAGTCGCGGGCAACCTCTCGGATGATTTGGCTCATCTGGTGGGGAACAGTGTACCCGCCTTCGCTGCCGGTTCCTTCTGTCATCGAGGCTTGAGGCAGAAGACCTCGCGCAAAGTCGGCGATCTCCCGATACCCCTTTGAGACATCTCCAGGAAGGTTACTAGTGTTGCCGCCACTGGCGATCCTGTCTCCTTCGATAGCCAACATTTTTTCATGGCGGTCAATGTACTCATCCAGTGCGGTTATGTCTCGCTCTAGATTGTCGAGCTTGGCCACTACAGCCTTCGACAGCTTGCCATGGTTTTGGTCGAGGAGGCCGCGATATTCCTTCGCCTTGGCAACTCGCTCCTCTCGATAATTTTGAATTCCATTCATGGTAATCTCCTTCGATATTCTTTGATAAGACTATATCTTTTGACGCGGACAAAATCTTGCAAAGGAGGTCCTAAAATTAACCACTACCGAAAGAGTATTCTACGGACATGTCTTTCAGTGATTCCGAAAGATAGTGCAATTCGTTTTGTTGAATAGCCCTCACTCCATAGCCGTGTAATACAATGTCGCCTGTCCTGTGGCCCAACTTTCTTAATGCGATCACCTTCATGTGCCAGCAAGAAAGCCTTAGCGGCGTCAATGGAAGACATACCTTCCTTGGCGTGCTCAATAGTGGCAATCAGGTCTTCAAGCTGGCTCAAATTTTGATCCTTCATTTTGACAGAATGAAAAGTTTCTTAATCAACACGGTCTACAAGTAGGCAGTCCTAGACTTTTGACAGGCTCCCAGTTGCAGCCAAAAAGCACCCCGTTTTTTTCACGAAACTATTTTCTAATCTTCCACCAACGGTCTATCAAACGGACGTTCCAGACTTTGACAGCCCCCCCCCCTATGCTGCCACCGCTGCCTTGTACTCTCGCTCCATCTGACGGGCGTAATGCCGCAGAAAGTGAAATGTGGCGTATTCGGCCCATGCCCTGTTCTGAGCGAAGTGGAAGGTTGCCCGGTATCGGGACATAAAGCTGTAAACGGTCTGTGTCGCGGCCTTCGGCTTCATGCGACTGCGATAGCTTCCGGCTGCCAAGTCGCTGAACGGGGCTTCGACCACCACCATGAAAGCATCCAGCCCCCTAGCCCTGGCCAGCTCCCGCTCGAAGCGGTCACGCCCTGTCGAGATGGACGCCACGAAGTCAGCCAAGGACTTCCGCTCAACCGCCACCCTGCTTTCGAGTCCGGCAAGGCTGTAGTCGCCCGTTGCCAAAGTTCCCTCGACCACAGTCACGCCCTCGTACTGTTCGCCAACGAAATGGAAGGGGGATTGCTCCCGGTTGTCGCGGACGATTTTCAAGCTGCCTCTCCTTTGACCGGACAACCGGACACCCCTAAAGGGGTGTGTCCGTGTCCGTCCGGATTAGGACAACTGGACAAAGCCGGACATGCCCGGGACTTGTCCGCTTGTCCGGATGGGCAATAGAAGTCGCCTTTGACGTGGATTAAATCGAGGTCGCGCAGGTCGCTAACCGCTCGTCTGAATGTCCGGCCTTTGGTGTCTGGAGAGCTGGATGGAGTGATTCCAGCGCCGTAACAGGCATCGCGCCATTCATCTATGTGTGTCCACCCTCCGGGGTTGCAACACTGGCAGAGAGTATCAAGCGCGATCTTCTTTGCCCCGGTCAATGGCCGCTGTTTCGCCACCTTGGAAACGTCGGAATCTGTTTTGTGCAGGACAACCGAAGTAATGGGCGCTCCGGTTTCTTCATCGGCCCAGCCCGTCTCCATCTGCTCATAGGTGAAGGCTATGTTCTGCGGGGGCTCGAAGTCCTTGCACTTGGTACAGGTCAGGATTCTAAGGTCATCGCGCTTGTCCAGGCGATATTCCATGTCCAGGGCCGCCCGCCAGGAGGAAGCTCCCCGTGCTCGTTCTTTCTCGCTGAGCCCGGTGTGATGCACCACGAGGACGGCACAACCAAACATCGAGCGCAGTTCGTCCAGGCGAGCCACAAACCCGCTCATGTCCGAGGTAGAGTTTTCGTCCCCTGGACCGAAGCAACGGGCGAGTGTGTCCAGAACAATCAAGCGGGGGCTGCCGTGCCAAGAGGCAAGAAAGTTTATCGCGCTCATCGCTTCATTCAAGCTTTCGGGGTCACGTATTTCAACGCCAGCTGAAGCCACAAAGAATGGGATTGTATTAGCTACCTGGCCATGCCCTACAAGCCAAGCCTGGATGCGCTTCGAGAGGCCCCTGGATCCCTCGCCAGCCACATACACAACCGGACCAGGGAGCGGAGCGTTCACGCCATGCCAAGGAAGGCCAGCGGCGCAACACAAGGCCATATCGAGAGCCACAAATGTTTTCATGGAGCCAGATGCTCCAAACAAGCAAGCCAGACTTTGAGCTTCTAGGTAGTCACGAATGAGCCATTCCGTGGGCTTTGGGGCCGTCAGGAGTTCGCCAAGAGGTACAAGCCGAAACCTTGAGCTATCTTGAAGCATGGAGCGTTCAGCGAGAACTTTCTGCTCTGCTTCGACAGCGAGATTCATAAAAATATCGCTGTCAATCTCGCTATCTGTCTCTTTGGTCCACTCCTGGGCTATTCTGATCGCATCGTCGAACGAATAGCCGTCCAAGAAAAGGCTTTCGAGTTTCGTTTTAGCGGCAACGTGGTAAGGGTTTGGCGTAGCCATTTAAGCCGCCTTGCCTTCCTTGGTGCGCTCCTCCATCCACTCTCGGACGGAAGCGACATCCCATGCCGTTGTGCGTTCTGCTAGCTTGGTAGGAGCCGGGAATTGGCCGTCTTTGACCCAACGCCAGAGGGTGGCCTTACTAACTGGGATAAATTGGAGAAGTTGCTTGGCTCGAAGAAAGCCAGCGGTGGGCATAGCGGGATTGTTCAATGCCATAAAAAGCCTCCATATCATTTGAGCCAGAGTACGACTCGGTTTGACATGAGGGTTTTATATGAGACTGGGTGCGCAGTTCGTCGTTATCTGCGCAACCGCCGAATCATTTTTTATCTATATTCAGAATTTTCCTGGCCTCGGTTAAATATTTTCTGAATGAATTCTTTGTTATTTCAGAGGGTTCTCGCCCAGAAATTGACTGGCAAATATTGTTACCATTTAGCCAAACAGCTATTTCGTTGCCGCTTTTGTCTCGATAACGCCATTCTTCGTCCTCTCCCAATGAATCCCAGCAACGTTTTGGTGTTACATCGAATCCGATGTTGTCGACACAATGACAAGCAAAGGCGAATACGCCTTCTAATTTTTTACTCTGAGGGGGGCGTTTGCTTCTCAAAATTGAAGCGGCCACGCTCGGTCCTTGGAATTTGTAGAGCAATACGCTCTTGAGCCTTTGCTCCAATTCCGGAACCTGAGAAAAGAGGTCGTCTTGATTCTCGGTCTTTGCATCTTCTTTCATAAAGAAAAGAGTACACAAGGCATCTGCCGCTGCTCTCGTGTCATCGTATTTAAAATAAGGGCTGTAGTGCAAAACATCTGAACAGGATTGGCAATCCATGAAAAGGGAATATTCCTCTAGATTCTTGAACCCTTTCACATGGGTCTGGAGAGAGAGGATGATACGATCAATTAGGGGGGTTATGTCTCCTAAAGCTCCTATCCTGATTTCTTCTCGCAAAAGATTCATTACATGTTCGATTTCTGCGGTATCGGTGAAAAATTCCATAGGCCCTCCCGTGGCCTTCTCCCGTTTGCGTCACGCCCAACCCCGGCGGGAGGCCGGGGCTTTCGTCCGGGGTAGCTATCCCCGGGCTAGGGCGTGAAATCTATGCTGCCCCAGCCGAAGGCGGGGCGCTTTGTTTGACTCGTTACTTCAAAGCGGCTTGCAAAGCTCGCAGGTCGTTGTTGCATTCCTCGGCAAGACGCCACAAATGGGTAACTGTTTCATCGAGTGGCAGGTGGCCGCTTTCTCCCAAATATATCAGAAAATCAGCAAGGACGCCCGAACGTTCCCTGTTTCTGTCCACCAATTGATTTAAGCTCGGTTCGCTATCCCCGCACTTGATGGGGGTCGTAGGAGTCAAGTTTTTGCGCTCGCTTTCAATGGGTTGTTCGCTACTCATGGCCAACCTCCTTTGCCCGGAATCTTCTCGGCATGTCGTCAACCTCGCTTGCGAGGTCGGAAAGTCTCTTTCCAAGGGAAGCGAGCATGTAAGCCGAGCCGAACACCTGGCTATAAGACTCATTGCCCGTTCTGTCGCTGATGTTGTCGAGCAATTCACTGATGGCATTGACTGCATGCCCGATCTCTCCAATCTCGTGAGCATGTTCAAGGCAACTTTGCTCAAGTGCATGCTCGGAAATACCGTTGCCAGCGGTGGGGGATTGAACTACCTTTTTCTCAGCCATGATAGACCTCCAGTTAGGTCAGTGGTTAGGCTCTGCGGGGTGCTACTACCACCCCGGCAGGGCCGCTTATTTTTGCCCGGTATGGGCTTTATGCTTGCTTGAAAATCGGCACCACCTTGCCGTCTACGCCATTTTTCAGCTTGTCGAGGAAGTCCGCCCAAGCCTGCATCATCTCGCGGCGCTGGGGCAAGTATTGGCTTCTGTTGTATGCTGCCCGAATGGCGTTCTTCGGGGTATGGGCCAGTTGCGCCTCGATTACATCCGGTTCCCAGCCCGTTTCGTTCAAGAGGGTGGAGGCCATAGCCCGGAAGCCGTGGGCGGTCATTTGTTCATTGGTGTACCCAAGATAGCGTAAGGCCGCGTTCAAGGTGTTCGCGCTGATAGGCTTGTCGCCACGGTTGCCAGGAAACAGGTACTTTCCCGATCCGGTCAGGGGGTAGAGGTCCTCCAGCACGTCAACGGCTTGCCGAGAGAGCGGCACAAGGTGGGGGCGGCGCATCTTCATCTTTTCGGGGGGAAGTCTCCAGGTGGGTGTCTTGCCTTCCAGTTCAAACTCTGTCCATTCAGCCTTGCGGAGTTCGCCAGGACGCACGAAGAGCAGGGGGGCAAGTCGCAGGGCGCAGCGGGTCACATGCTGGCCGTGATAGCCGTCTATGGCGTTCAGCAATGCGCCCACTTCGCGCACATCTGTTATCGCCGCAAAATGCTTCCTTTCAGGAGGAGGGACGGAGCCTTGCAGGTCCCTTGTAGGATCGCGCTCAGCACGGCCAGTAGCGACCGCAAAGCGCATTATCTGCCCGACCTTCTGCATCTGCCTCCGGGCAGTCTCAGCCGCGCCCCTGGATTCAATGCGACGGATACAGGCGAGGATTTCAGGCGGGGTCAACTCCCTGATCGCTCGGTGTCCGAGCCAGGGGAATATGTCCTTTTCAAGACGTTGGATTATGGATTTGCCGTAGGGCTTGGAAAACGTGTGCTTGTAGCGGTCGAACCACTCCAGGGCGATAGTCTGGAAGATTTCACCCTCGGCACGTTCCAGCGCTTTCTTCTCCTGGCGAACCCGAGAGGGGTTTTGGCCGTTGTCGAGCAGCTTGCGGAAGTCGCGGCGTTTATTCCGGGCTTCGGACAAACTCACATCGGGATAGGTGCCCAGAGAGAGCCGCTTCTCCTTGCCCCCAAAACGGTACTTGTAGCGCCACCACTTGCCCCCACGTGGGGAGACTTCAAGATAGAGCCCTTTCTCATCGAAAAGACGGTAGATTTTCTCCTTGGGCTTGGCATTTCGGCAAGAAACATCGGTCAAAGGCATGGGGCAACTCCTGGGCTTTTGGGGCAACATTTCTCTATTTGCCCCCATTATTGCCCCCAGTTGCCCCAATATGTCAACAGACCCTATTTTACCTTATGAGACTACTGAGAAAACAAAAAACCCCGTGGTTACGGGGTTTTTAGTGTCTCTTTATACGTCTTGAGACTGAAATGTGGCGGAGAGGGTGGGAGTATGTTTTTGCACCTCGCCTAACCGATTGATTCTATGTGACATTCTTCGTGGTTTTCGTGGGCGTATACTCTCTGCTTGTGTACCCGCTTGGTGACGTTTCAGTCAAGCACGGGTCGTCCTTGGATAGACGCGTGAAAAAAAGCGGAAATGCTGTTTAAGTTAACTCCAAACGCTTCATCAATCGTTGCACACTAGCCGCATACCATTGGCCTCCACGAGGTGTTCTGATGCTGTTTCGATTCAGCTCAGTCGCAATCCCATTGGCACTGGTGATTCCTTGTTCGAGAAGCTTGGTAATCTGACCACGAAGCCGTTCCGCACGATGATTAGCATTGGCCTTGATCTTTTTGACAGCAGGATCATTTCCAATACCTCGGAGGTGTTCAGCTCCCTTCGGATTACCTAGCTTAACACCTCGGGCTTTTGCAGCAGCCAGAGCAGCCTTTGTTCGCTCAGAGATCCGCTTGCGCTCTTCTTGTGCCATTAAAGCCATAATACCTACTGTAAGCTCGTTGGCTTCAGGCATATCGGCACATACAAAGCGGACGCCAGAACGTTGAAGACCGAGCAAAAAGTATGCGTCACGAGACAGGCGGTCGAGCTTTGCGATGAGGAGTGTTGCTCCAGTCAAATCACAATGCTCAAGAGCTTGCTTCAGTTCAGGACGGTCATCATTCTTTCCGCTTTCAACTTCGACGTACTCTTCAAGAAGTTCCCACTGACCACCATTCAAATAGTCTTCAACAGACTTACGCTGGGCTTCAATGCCAAGACCACTTCTCCCTTGTCTTTCTGTGCTGACACGCAGGTACGATACGAACTTGCCTTCCACGACTTACTCCTTTTCAATCTGCATAACGTTCGTTTGGCAATTTGATAAACAAAAAAATAATGCAGCTTGTCAAGTGGCTAGAAGTAAAGATTGATAAGAGGGATTATTCGGAAAAGCAGCAGGTTGAGATGTCTTGGGAACGTATAGAAGCGAAGGCAGGGTATGGGGGGGAAACGCGCTGATTGATATATCGAAAAGGCGCTCAGATTTTTGTGGCAAAATATGCTGGGGATAGAAAACGAGGGGGAGGACATAACGGCCCTCGCCCCTCTTTGGTTTAATTGTTGGTTGAGATAGTAGACAGCTTGCTGCCGTCGATCAGCGCGATCTCACCTTTGTTAATTATCGTATCGACCTCTTCGACTGAGAGGTTCAGCTCATTGGCTACATTACCAAGTGAGTAGAATACATTGCCTTCGGAATCGTGGTGGGTAGGCTGAATTCCAGGGAACAGCTCTGCGAATTTGTCGTCGATCATTTCTTTGACTTCGCCAGGTGCCGTTGAGCAGAATGCGCCAAAAGCCTCAGCGGCCAATTCAGAATCAGTCTGTTTGACATATTCCAGCGCTGTTAAGACTGAAACGACCTCATCAAAGTCGGAGAAGTCCAGTTCGCCTTTCAGGCGTTCCTCTTCCTTCCTGTAGGCTGTATGAAGGTCGTCCAGCAACTGAATCTTCGGCATAAACTCATTCATCCGTTCGCACAATCCACGGCGAGACTCCATAGTCGATTTGACGATAACTTCTGCGTATTCAGTAATGCACTCAAGCTGAAGTCCGGTTTCTTGCTCGCACCAGTCCAAGAGTGTTTCCATTTTGTGGTCATAGTCTTCATACTCATTTTCCAGAGTAGCAATCAGGATGTCAGTCAGTTCGCAGTCGTTGGTAAAGGTGATATTGTTGTTCATCGTTTTAGCTCCTTGTGTTTTTTAGTTGTAGTTAAAGGGGACGTGATATCCGTCAATGTCGCAGCGCAGGAACTCCTTTTTCTGGTTTTCATCCCGCGCGATATGTTTAGCGACCCTCAGCGCCAGTGCGCCGAGCTTAGAATGACAAAGGCGCTCGGAAAGGAAATCCCGAACGCCTACGGTGATGCGATCCTTTCTGCGGTGTGTGAATGGATCTCGTCGTGTTGGTGCCAGACGTAACAGCCTGACCACCATTTGATGCCTGAAGTGCTTGTCGCTCCTGAAGGACTCTGGAGTTAGCTCCTGATAAAGGAACATGGCGACGAGGGTTGCCATCATGTCCTTCGGCTCGACATGGCTTTCCCGAAGGTGAACCAACCAGTTGTTTGTGCGTTCCCAGGCTGACTTGCTGCCAGACCAGACTCGTCGAGGCTGAGCAGATTGGAGCAGACGATCCAGTACGTCATACGCTCCTCTAATTGCCTGGTGGTCTCCGTTCTCATTAAGGAAACGGTAAACCGACGACAGGTAAGGAGCGAGTTCGCCTTTGGTCACAGTATGACCTCTGGGATCTCCTGTACGCTGACAACGGTCATCGTGTGCATCACAATAGCGTCCCCACTTCTGTACAGTTCTGAAACAGCCGGGGACGTCGCAAGTGCGCCTTGCAGATTTGCATTGAGCAAGACGCAGCCATGAGGGTGTCGACATGCGACCTCCTTGTAGTTTGTGCCTGCTAATCAGGCGTTGATGGGATGGGTAAGGGACAAGGGATGAGTAGTTTCCAGTTTCCGGCCTATAAGGGTAAAGAAACTGGAAACTGAAAGAAGGTAGGGAAGATAGGTGCGGTCAGCGAGTTACTCTTACTCGCTGAGTCGCAACTAATAGTCTTCTTCCTCGTCTACCTGCTTCTGACTCTCCGCAGCCATAGACAGCAATTCATTCCATTCTTTCTTGCTGATGAAGCCATTGGCAATGGCCTGGCTCTTCAGTTTGGACATCTTCGACTTGCTGCATTCGAACGGTAATGCTTCACAGAGTGCATCCTGAGTCGGATACTCCAATGTCTTGAGCATATTGATGATGGTCTGGATCTGGTCGTCCTTTGACTGTCGTGAGTTCCAAAGAGCGCCCAGGTCTTCGTTGGGTTCCAGCCACACTTCCCGTTCTTGAATGGTCTCATCTCTCGGGCACCGGAATTTGTCCCAGCACAGCCTGAAAGACGTGCCATTCGATTGGATCGACTCAACCGCTTTGAGGCCGAGGATGACTTCGAAGGTCGTGGCAAGCTTTGAAGATCCACGGTAGTTGTTTGCGTTCTTGTTCGAATGATGAACTAGAATACAAGCCACCTTTGCCTGCTTGAGCTTCATCAGGAACTGAAGAACCTCGTTGAAGTCTCCTGCGTCGTTCTCATCCTTGATGGATGCCAAGGTCGAGAGGTTGTCGAGGATCACAAGGTCATAGTTCCCAATGTGGTATGGGTTTGTCTTTTCATCCATCGTTGCAAGATCCAGCATCAACTCACGTCCTTCCTCCAACGCAAGGTCTGGGAAGTCTGCGTCTGGTCTTTGATACTGCCGAGCAAGAACGGTGATGTTTTGGCCAGTCAGCTCTTCGTCGAGATTCAATCCCGGTAGAAGGATCTTGGCTCGTTCGATGATGTCCTGAATGTGCATTTCTCCGTCTACGAACAATACCCGGCGTGGCTTGATGGCTTTCCAGCCCATGAACTCACCACCTCCAGCGATGACCAAAGCCAACGTCAGTGTCAGCATGGACTTGCCGACACCAGGAGGGGCGTAGATCATGGCGCTTTCACCGTCTCGAAGCCACGGCTTGAGCAAGTGTTCTCGTGGCGGGAATTCAGTCTTCAACAACGTGTCCAGCGAAGGTGCTTTCAGCTTGCTATTCATCCTTTCCTCCAAGCTGTCCGTTTGGGGATGATGAATTCCCAGGAGACCCGAAGCGCTTTCCTGCCTTTCTGTCCGAGACCTTGCTTCCAGTCGTGCAGTGCAGTCTTGGTTTCATCATGGAAGTCGCTACAAAAGCTCTTAATCTGCTGAAGCCATCTTTGTAGTGTCTTGGATCGTTTCTTCATGGAAAGCCCGTTTGAGCAGGCTTTCAGCCACTTGCCGAACCTGAAAGAGGTCTTTGTATGAACTCGCATATGAGTCCTCCATTTGTTTGTGGCCGTATTGGGCCGTGCATAGAAAAAGGCGGGACGCGCTATGGCTATCCCGCCTGACCAAAAGGAATGTATGTGAACTGAGCCTGGATCTGGCTGGTGTGCAGACAGTCGAGCTCAGGTGTCACCGGAAGTGTTCTTCTCTTTTAGGTGAGGGTTAATTCCAATGAGCTGAAATTATTTCTTTTCGGAAAAAGTGTAGATTGATTCGCAGCCAACAGAGGTTGCCTTTGCAGGGCATCAGGATGAAATGCGTTCTCTACTTCGTAGTGGGCCCTAATTCGAATGTGCTGATTTAAAGGAATTTTATTGGATCTTGTTTTGTGAATAAAATGAAATCTAACGAATGACCTGACATGGTTATTTTCCTAAATCTCGTCATTGGCTACGTAGTGCAACTTAAATTTGGAGCCTATCTTCTCTTCTAGTGTGGGTTTTTTTTAAGGGTTTGAAATATTTGTATAACGACAAAAAATGCTTTGGCTAGGGTCTTGATTCAGAGAAGTAGCCAAGAAATCGATATGACGTCCTACTGCTTATTAAGTGGGCCATAATCCTATCTTTCTGTTTTTTTTAGCTTATTAATAAATTGTTCATATCCTTATCCAGCGAAGCGACGATCCGCTCCTTCGCCTTCACGATCACCTTGGATGTCGCCAGGATTCCCTGCACGTCATCACCCTCAAGCGTGGGACGCCGGAAGGTATCGAAGGTTTCCACCAGGAACTCCTTCAAGACAGGCAGGATCATGGGCTTCCGCTTACCAGCACGGTTGGACTTGTAGTTCGGGTAGATGTCCTTGCGGAAGTTATGGTCGTCGTCAGACAGAGCGATGATTACTTTGTCAGCTTCGACAGCATCCTGGAGATTGAGGACGCGCTCCTCCAGGGCGACTTCGGCTGGCCCTTGCTCGACGTGAAGGGTCCAGAAGCCGTCGCCCCAGTGGGTTGCTTTCTCTTCTCGGGCAGCGATCTGATAGGCGAGGATGTCACCGTCGATGATGACTACTCGGTCTAACATTACACAACCTCCTTGCAGAGGATGCCCTTGTGGACCAGGAATTGCTTGATGTAGTCGCGTCCTTCGGGAGTGAAGTACGCCCTGTTCTTGTGGCCTTTGACGTGACCAGCGAGTCCCTTCTCGAACATGAACCAAGCGGGGATGCGGGTGCGGTAGCCGTTCCGCTTGTACCACTCCAGGAGACCAGCCTCTTCGAGGATGTCACCCAGTTGGAGGTAGCTCATGTCCAGGCCATACTCAGCCGGGAGATCAGACAGCTTGTACTGCTGGCGTCCGTTGGTCTTGATGTCAACGAAAGCGATGTCAGGCTTGACTTCTTCGAGCTTGCCCTCCAGAGCGACACGCTGCTTCTCGGACTCCAGGGCCATCTCCAGGACTTCCAGGTGAGACAACCGCATACGCAGGGCGACCGGATCGTTCATCGTCTGCTCCATCTTGTTGAAGGCTTCGATGTACTTCTCCTTGAACTGAGCAGCACGTTTGCCGTTGAAGCCCATAGCCAGGAAGACGAAGCCGTCACGAGTCATGTGGTACATCGGGTAGGAACGCTTGGCTCCTTCGGGCTTGTAAGAATAGACCTCAAAATTGAGTTCTTTAAATTCTTGTGAACAATCAAGAGCTTCGATGTCACGAATAACATTGTGGTGCTGCTTCCCGAACACCTCGGCCACCTTGAGGCTGGTGGTCGTGGCCTTACCGTTCTCGATGGTGACGAGATCGGGGAGGTTGACCTGGGCAGGGGCTTCTTCCTCCAGGCCCATCTGCGGCAGGAGGTATTCCTTGCCAGCGGTCTTGGCGATCTCACGAACGGTTGCTTCGTCATAGAAGTAGAGAAGCTGACGGGACTGACCGTCGTTGTAATCACCGTAGTGCGTGGCGGTGCCAGACACGTTGAAGAGTTTGTTGATGTCAGTGGTCAGGTAGAGGCCACCTTCAAGGCCACGAACCTGGAGACCATCGACGTAGACTGCGGTTGCACGTTCATTGCTGACTTTGACAAATTCCATTTCTTGTTTCTCCTTTGGGTTTTCAAAAGTTATCCACAAACGAGAAAAGGACAGGCCAACCGAATGACCTGTCCTCTCCTGTGCTTACATAGTGGGTGTTAATTCCAAGCCGTTGTTATTAGTGGGTTTCTGCCCAGTTCGTTCCGATCTTGTACTCGCCGTCCAGAGGGCAGCGGAAGTTGAACGACTCGCCAGCCTGACGGATCGCATTGACAGCGAAGCCGCCAACCTCATGGGCGATGCTCTCCCGAGCGATCAGCTGGTATTCGTCGTGAACGTGGGCGGCTTGCCACACGTCAACCTCGTAGGGGTTCAGGGCAGGGAACTTCGGAAGCACATAGGGCTGTGCCTCCAGGTCACGCCACAGGATCACCGTGGCTTCCTTCATGATGAGCGCACCAGCGGACTGGAGCAGTGTGTTGAGCGCGGAGTGTTCGGAACGGACATGGAGGTGTCGTCCGTCCAGGCCGATCAGGTAGCCGCGCTTCTTGGCCGCAGCCTTCACGTCATCCACGAGACGCTTGAGGGCTGGCATTGCATCCAGGAAGGTCTTCCGCAGTTTGGCTCCGACCTTGTAGTATGCTTCATTATTTGGTAATTACATAGATTAAAGGCCCATAGCGATCTATAGTTTTTTGATGGGTGCCTGTTGCTAGGATATTAAAAATTAACTATCGTTCCAATTTATCCTTTTGGCTGAAAAAGAAATGAGAAAGAAATGATCCAGACAAAAAAACTATCCAGAATAAAAACGTTCTTACTCTTTATAATCCCAACATCTTTTATCCTAGTAGGAGTCGCTGCGACTCTTGGAGTGCAGCAAGATATTGCATATAAAAATGCAGTTAAATTAGACGAAAAAAATGTGGTAATGAGTGAGAAACGTCTTTTTGAGGCGACTCTGGCAACTTATTTAACGGACATAGCTACGACTTCTGACGTCTTGGACATAAGAATCCAAAATGCTGAAAATATTGATAGCTTTGTGGCTAGCATTGAGAACGTTTTTCTTTTGATAGCCAAAAATAACCCATTATACGATCAAATACGCTTTTTAGACGCTTCAGGTATGGAGCGAGTGAGAGTAAACAGAACTCGCGATGGCAGAGTTGTCGTAGTACCTAAAGAAGAGTTGCAAAACAAAAGCAACCGCCCCTATTTTCAAAGGGCTATAGAGACAGAAAAAGGTATTTTTTTGTCGCGATTTGATTTGAACATCGAAAATGGTGAAATTGAGCAACCGTACAAACCTGTCATTCGACTCTCCAGCCCAATAAAAGGGGCGGACGGCAATACTGCTGGTGTAGTTGTTATGAATGTTAAGGGCGGACAACTTCTCGAACAGCTAGAGAAACTCAACTTCAACTCTAATGGAGATATTTTTTTAATAAACGAGGATGGGCAATGGCTTAAAAATCCAAACCCCAAAAAAGAGTGGCTATTCATGTTGGAGGCCCCCATCGCCACCTCTATGCCTATAGACTTTCCACTAGTCTGGAATCAAATAAAAGCAAATAGTGACGGACAAATATATACTGATTACGGGCTATTTTCTTATGCGACAATAAACATAAACGATATCCAAAAAAATCATCGTTTTCCATATGACAAAGTATCAAATGATGAGAGTTGGATCATCATTTCTATCACACCAGAAAAGAAATTACATGCCGGTTGGTGGGGTCTCTTTCCCATTCTACTACTGCTCGTTTTATTAATCAGCACAGTATTGTCTTTCATTTTGGCAGATTACAGAATCAAACGCCTCAAATATAGGAATGAAGTCGAAAGAAATGAAAGACAATTAACAGCAATAACTGAAACCGTCCTTGATGCTATCATCATGACAGACTCATCCGGACGAGCTCTTTTTTGGAACAAGGCTGCTGAAAAGATTTTTGGATTCCACGACTATGAAGTGCTTGGCAAAAACATTCATGATTTCATAGCTAATGAAGAAGATCTAATAGCATCAGGACATGGACTGACTCAATTCTCAAAAACGGGTAGAGGACCAATAATCGGGGTTAAAAGAGAAGTTGTAGCAAAAAGAAAAGATGGCAGTAGCTTCCCCGCTGAATTGCACATTAATGCCGTTAACATTGGTTCACAATGGTGGGCAGTTGGGGTCGTTCGAGATATTACTGATTGGAAATCTACACAACAAGATATTATCGCTTTAAATGAAGACTTAGAACAACGAGTTAAAAGTCGAACAAATGAGCTAGAAGTTTCCCTGCACCACCTTGACCAACGAGAAAAACTTTCCAACCTTCTGGTAGACATCGCCAGCATTGCCAATACTTCTCAGTCAGTTGATGAGGCATTCAAAGAGACATTAAGACTTGTTTGTGAATTCACAGGCTGGCCTGTGGGGCATGTGTTTGTGTATTCTGCCTCTGAGGATAAACTACTCCCAACTAATATATGGAATCTTTCCAAATCTGAACGCTTTGAACGATTTATAACTCTAACACAGCAAAGTTCTTTTGTCTCAGGACAGGGGCTTCCTGGTAGAGTCCATAAGAGTCACCAGCCGCACTGGATTGAAGATGTTACTCTCGACAAAGACTTCTCTCGCTCCAAAGCGCTTGATGAGATAAACGTTCGCGCTGCATTTGCTTTCCCCCTTTTCAAAAATGATAATGTTACGGCTGTACTTGAATTCTATTCAGAAAAAATTTTAGAACCAGATCATTCTCTTTTTGAGATGGCACGATATGTCGGTCACCATCTAGGGCATGTCATGGAACGGAAGCATATAGAGGACGCAGTAAGAAATAGCGAGCAAAAGTTTCGGAGCCTGTTTGATCAAAGCTTTCAGTTAATGTGGGTTCTTTCACCGGATGGACGTATTTTGGAAGCCAATAAGGCATCTCTCAATCTCATACAGTTGGTGTCCAATCAACTTATTGGTGATTTCTTTTGGGATGGGGATTGGTGGCAGGAACCTGATAAGACTGTAGCCATTCGCAACGCTGTAGATAAAGCTGCGTCTGGAGAATTTGTTCGGATGGAGATCACCTATTATGATGCTAAAGACGTCAAACATGCTATCGATTTCTCCATTACCCCGAGCTATGACGAGCAAGATACTATTATTTACCTCATAGCAGAAGGACGTGATATTACCTCGTTTAAACAACTGGAATCTGAAGCTGATCTATTGGCTAAAGTTGCTCAGAAAACAACAAATGGGATCGTGATCACAGACAGAGAGGGATATGTTGAATGGATGAACCATGCCTTTAGTGACATCACAGGGTATTCACTTGAGGAAATGGTAGGGAAAAAACCAGGTGATTTGCTTCAAGGAGATGATACTGACCCACATACTGTAGATATCGTCAACGAAGCTCTACGTAAGGGAGAAGGCATCACTGTTGAGATTCTAAACTATAGTAAAACATGCCGCCCCTATTGGGTCGACATGGACATACAACCGATTAAAGATCAAGACGGTACTGTTAACAAGTTCATAGCAGTTGAAAGCGATATCACTGAACGAAAACGCGTAAGCCAAGCTCTTATCGAATTCAAGACGACATTAGATCAAATTAACGACGCTGTATTCATCTTTGATCCTAGTTCACTTCTTTTTACCTATGTAAACCAAGGAGCAGCAATCCAACTTGGATATACAAGAGAAGAGATGCTTTCACTACGAATGACAGACATCAATCCTGAATTTTCAATAGATCGTTTTAAGGACATGATTACACCTCTTGTTATAGAAGAAGAGAATAGTTTGTCTTTTGAGACAACGCATGAGACAAGAAATGGACTATTCAAGCCGGTAGATGTATTGTTGCAGTATGTCCATGAGAGTAATCAGCCTCCTCGTTTTGTGGCGGTTGTGAGGGATATATCAGAGCAAAAAAGAATTACACTTGAATTGAAAGAAGCAAAAGAAGTGGCAGAAGCGGCCACTATAGCTAAAAGTCGCTTTTTGGCCAACATGAGTCATGAAATTCGCACACCAATGAACGCCGTTATCGGAATGAGTCATATCTTGATGAATTCTGAGCTTACAACCAAACAAAAATCGCAAGTCCTCAAAATTCAATCCGCTGCAACATCCCTTCTTGGAATAATCAATGACATATTGGATTTCTCTAAAATTGAAGCGGACAAAATTCAATTGGAGACAAAAGCCTTTGACCTTGACGCGTTGTTGGCAGACACTATTACAGTTATCAGAGACAAAGCAGAGGAAAAAGGACTTGAGATAATATTTGATGTTGACCTCAATGTTCCTCGCCACGTTATCGGCGACTCACTTCGATTGTCTCAAGTCCTTACCAACTTAATTTCAAATGCGATCAAATTCACCAATGAAGGTCATATTCTCATTAAAATTGAGACTTCCCCAGCATCTAATACACATAAGCAATATACATTCTCAGTTTCTGACACAGGTATTGGGATCCCCTATGACGCTCAAAAAGATCTGTTCAAACCTTTCAATCAGGTTGATGCTTCCACTACCCGTAAATATGGAGGAACAGGGTTGGGGTTGGCTATCTGCAAGAATTTGATTCAATTAATGGGTGGCGAACTTCAACTGAAAAGCGTTCCAGGGAAAGGAAGCCAATTCTTCTTCTCTATTGAACTGGAAATAGCAAACGACGACCTTTGCTCCTATGAACCGGCAGGGGAACAAAGAAAGAGTACAATTCTTGTAGTCGACCACAATGAATTATACTGGCCAATTTATGAACAAACTTTTCTTCAGTTTGGTTTTACCACAGAGATCACCTCATCACGATATGAAGCGATGGAAATGCTCTTTAATGCAACCAATGACAACCCCTTTGATGTGCTTTTACTCAGCCTAGATTTGCCCAATGACGAAAGCCCTGAGATTTTCGACATCATTTCCTCAGACCAAAGAACGCAAGACTTAACAGTTCTTACCATCACCGCCTTCCCAAGTAGATACATGCTGGATAATGATATTAACGTTGATCTAACTAAACCGATATCACAATCATCTCTGTTTGATGTGATTTTACAAAAGACGGGAAAACTAAATCACCACCATGAGCCCCAACATGGGTCAGAGGAAAATTGGAGTTCAGAAAAGGGGGTTCTCGTAGGCACAAAAGTTCTTGTCGTCGAGGACAACACTTTAAACCAAGAAGTAGCAAAAGAGTTACTTGAAGCTGCTAAGGTATCCGTCTCTCTCGCAAACAATGGGGCAGAGGCTTTAGATTTATTAGAAAAGTTTGAATATGATGCAGTACTTATGGACTTGCAAATGCCAATCATGGGTGGCCTGGAAGCGACAAAAATTATTCGTGAAAACAATCGCTATGAAAAATTACCCATCATTGCAATGACAGCCAACGCTATGGTGGGCGATAAAGAAAAAAGTCTTGAAGCTGGCATGACTGACCACATAACCAAACCGGTTGACCCCGATGTCCTGTATAGTACTTTGATACGTTGGATCAGCCCCGCCCACACTCCCCATGGGATGCCAGAGGCAACTCACGCCTCTGGTCGTGAAGATAATGGGGTTGATAAAGCCGAGATACTTGACACCAAACAAGGACTAAAACGCGTTGCACAAAAAAAAGGGACATACATTAGGCTACTCAAACAATTTCGCGATAGCTACAGTGACACGTTGATTAACATTAATACCGCTGTTGCCAATCAAAACAAGCAAGAAGCGCTTGAAAAGACACACACGCTTAAGGGCGTATCGGGCAATATAGGAGCAACGGCTCTCCATTCAACGCTCGTTGAACTAGAAAAAGTCTTAAAACAAAAAACAGATGATGAGATTTCAAACTTTATCGAGGAAAGCCAATCTATTTTGATTTCCACGTTAGAAAGCATAGAGATTTTTTTAGCAGCCAACTCCATGGATCAAGTGTCAGGCGAGGTTAGTTCAGATGAAAAAACAATTCAAAAAAATATGGTAGAGCTACATAAGCTCTTAAAGGAAAACAATTTGGACGCAATCGAATTAGCGGAAGAAATCCAATCAGTGAACCCCAATTCAATATTTGCGCCTCAACTGCGTGAAACATTAACAGCCCTAAAAAGCTATGATTTTGACACAGCCTTATCTATAATGGGGCCAATTTTGGAATCACTGAAACAGCAGAGCTAACTGACAATCAGAACATTATAGGTATAACATTCCCTCGATTTAAGAGATGTGCATTATGAATACACAGACAAAAAAGGTCGTTCTCGTCGTTGACGACACGCCCGAGAACATTATGGTCCTTCATGGAATCCTTGGTGATTTATTTACAGTCAAAGCTGCTCTGAGTGGCGAAAAAGCCATTGCCATTGCAAAAGAAACCCCGTCACCCGACCTTATACTCCTAGATATAATGATGCCGAGTATGGATGGGTATGAAGTCTGTCGTATCTTGAAAGCAGACCCTTCGACGAGTAAAATACCTATTATATTTGTGACTGCAATGACCGAGGTGGAAGATGAAGCTAAAGGCTTTGATGTCGGTGGAGTGGACTATATCACAAAACCTGTGTCACCCTCGATTGTATTAGCCCGTGTAAACACACATATCGAGCTGGCGGACCAACAGTTTGCCTGTGAAAAAACGGTAGAACAGCAAGTCGCACTGATTAGTAAAGGGCAAAAAGATGCTATATACATGTTAGGACACGCAGGCCACTACAATGACGACGACACAGGGGTTCATATCTGGCGCATGGCATCCTACGCCAAAGCTCTTGCGGCGGAAAGACATTGGACAGTTGAAATGCAAAACGACCTTCTTCTAGCAGCTCCAATGCATGACACTGGTAAAATTGGCATTCCGGATTCCATCCTAAAAAAACCTGGGAAATTGACGGATGAAGAATGGGTCACCATGCGTAAACACACAACTATTGGCCATAAAATTCTGTCGTTGAGTGACGCTCCAGTTTTTAAAATGGCAGCAGATATTGCTCTTTCTCACCACGAAAGGTGGGATGGCAGTGGTTACCCTAAAGGGCTTGAAGGTGATGAAATCCCTACTTCGGCTCGAATAGTGGCTATTGCCGATGTGTTCGATGCATTAACAATGGCACGACCGTATAAAAATGCATGGGAAAGTGATAGAGCTTTTGAGTACATTGGAGACAGCAAAGGCCATTTCGACCCACATCTCATTGACTCATTCCTGTCCATCAAAGACACCATCCTAACCATCAAAAAACATTGGAAGAAAAAAGAAAAAAGGGATTGATGTCAATATTAACCACAGAGATCTAAAAAAGAGAGGGCTTCAGGTATGAGTTTCTGATTAATAAAAGAGGGACACAATGTTCAAGTTTACAAGCATCCCAACTAGAAACAAACATTACGCGCTAAAACTAATACTTCTTTCTCTACTTCATTGACAGCGCTTGCCGCATAGTTGCAACCCAACATTACATGAAGGGTTGTTTCAATATGTATTATTTTTCTGTGCTTTCCATGCAGTATTGTTAGCTTTTCTGCTAATTTTTTGCCATTGTGACAACATTTTTCCCACTTTTCTTTGACTTGTACATAGAAGCATCAGCCAAACGGACGAGATCTTTCAAATCTCGTGACGTATCGGGGAACACTGCAACACCTATACTTGCCCCTATATTAACATAACCACCCTCAGTTTTGATCGGTAAAGACAGCCTGTCAATAATCTTATTCGCAACGAGACCGGCATCTTCAATCGACTCAACTTCAGTCAGAACAACTGCGAATTCATCGCCTCCCATCCTAGCCACTGTATCTGTTTTCCTTACAATTGACTTAAGTATTTGACTGAAGTTTACCAACAAATCATCACCTGAATGGTGTCCAAGGTTGTCGTTAATTTGTTTAAACCCATCAAGATCAATATACAAAAGCCCCAAACGACGACCATATCTTTCAGCTAATTCAAGACTATTTCCCAAGCGTTCATAGAACAACTTACGATTTGCCAACCCTGTTAGCTCGTCATATAGTGCCATGGATATCAGTCGACTTTGATAAATCTTACGCTTCGTAATTGCCAACGCCAAAAACCAGGCCACTAATGAAATGAATAAAAATAACCCCGCACCAAGCAGAAAAAGCTCGATCTGCAAAACAGAGGAAATAGCCCACAGAACTGAATGAGGCACAAAAGTGACTAACACCCAATAGTTGTCAGTAGTATAACCGTCTATACTCCGGCCACCAATATTAGTCTCACTGGGGCTTAAATATCGCTTAAAAGGATAAACTTTAGCGTACGAAAACATTCCTTTTTCGGTGCTCAACTGTCCCAATTCACTGTTTACTATTTGCAGCCACTCGTCAGGATAGCTATTTGAAAAACTGCGATTTTTTCGTTCTGGGATCATAAAACCCCAATCATTATCACTATTCTCGCTCAGCAACCAATACCCGTCCTTATTGACTAGCATTGGAATTGCAGCATCCTGCTTAAGCGAGTCTCTGATTGAATCAATCATAGTCTGCGCGTAATAATTGATTATAATAAAACCCTTTTTTAAGCCAGCTGAGTCAAAAACCGGTGACGAAAACCGAATCATCGGCTTAAAAGGACGTTCAATCACATCATCCTCAACGTTTAAGTCCAAAGGAGAAATATACACTTCGCCAGGTTTTAGACTTCTCGATAATTTCAGATAATACCTATTTGATTTATCCTGTAGATTTGCACTTGAAACTATAAAATGCTTTCCATTATCATTATCGATTCGAACTTTTTCTACGCCATTGATATCAAGAAATCTGATTTGAGCGTAGTTACTTTTATTGGCAGCCAACTCTAAGTACTCGTTAGCAATCATTCTTAGATACTGTAATTGCTTTGTAGCTAAGTACTCTTTCATTTCGTTTTGATTAGTCAAAAACAATAGATCGCTAGTGACATCATCAAATACATGATCAATATCATTTTTTTTAAGAGCGACTGCGGCAGCTTGATCTTCTTTAATTTTCGATATTTTAGTTGTTAGTTGCGCCTGATAATAAATTGCTACTAGACCACCAACAGTGCAACCAAAAAGCAAAAATAAAAGTAAAAAAAGATTGATTGCTTTCCTTACAGCCTTCTTTTCATCAATAGTAATTATTTCTTGGATCATTGTTTTCGCTTTAATTTATTCACGTACCCTATAAAAAGTGACGCATGTAGATGATAAATTCACACGCAACCACTGGAGCCCAGTATGTATTCAACATCATCAACACACCTCCACTGCACCTATGCCCTACCAAAGGCTTGAAAGGCAACATAGCCCCCCTCAACCGAGTATGTTCTAACCTCTTTGGCAAATCAATATGTGGAAAAACAAATTTACTAAACTCTTAGTAACAACTTCAAATATCATCAAATCCCGCAAGATTTACAAATTTACTACAAGCCTCACCATCTCCAATAATTGCAATCGTATCTTCTGGTTGTAGAACGAAGTCAACATCTGGGTTTGTCTCCAATACACCACTTCGGATAATTCCGACAACGGTAGCTCCTGTTGTTTTTCGTATTGCTCCCTGTCCAATCGACAGCCCCGACAAAGGACTGTTCTTAGCCAGCTTGACCCACTGAATATCAAACTGGCGTTCGGCATGTCGCAACTGCGTAAGCTCTATACACTCATTATTATCATTACATAAAACTGAATACAGTTCCTGGCGAACAGCTTCTGTCTTTGTGTGTATATCTATAGGAGGCACATTAAGATAGCGAAGTGTCTGTCTCGTTATTTCAAGGCTCCCTTCCAGTTCAGGCAATACGGCCTCTGAAACGCCCAGATCCCTCATTGTGAGGAAGTCATCTCGTCCAGACGAGCGTGCGACAATTTGGAGTTCCCTATTCAAAGATTTAGCAAGCTTAATAGTGCTTCGAGTTGTCACGAAATCTGGTACAGTAACGACTAGAATTGTGGCTGAACTCGTTCCGGCAGCTTTTAATACTATTTCCTGGCTAGCGTCACCGTATACTACAGGCATATCACCAGCTTTAAGTTGCTCAAACCGGCGTTGGTCTGATTCGACTATAACATGAAGTATGTTTAAACTCTTAAGAATACTGGCAACCTGTGTGCCAATTCGCCCCCCTCCAAGTATCACGACATGGCCGTTCAATCCCTCTCTGGGGACATTCACTGAATCGAGTTTCTCTTGACGAAACCAACGTCCTCTCAACCGATAAAGCCGAGCAGTCTGCCCGGAAATAAAAGGCGTCAGTGCCATAGATAGAATTGCTACAGTCAACACTAGCGAATACAGATCGCTGGATATCGACCCGGTTGAAACTCCCATCCTTGCGAGAACAAATGAAAACTCTCCAACCTGAAAGAGCCCTAATCCAACTGCAAGAGGCACAACGTTACGATAGCCAAAAACGACTGAAATAATGGCAAAGATAAGCCCTTTTCCAATACTAACAACAAATAAAAGCCAAGCCACATCACCCACGTTATCGACCAAAAAGCTTGGGTCAAATAACATCCCCACAGAAGCAAAAAACAATAATCCGAATATATCACGTAGAGGAATGATATCACTCAGTGCCTGATGTCCATGATCCGATTCGCTCAGAACCATACCGGCAACAAAAGCACCAAAAGCAAAAGATAAGCCAACTAAGTGAGTTAAATACCCTATTCCTAACCCGATTGCAGCAATTGCAAGCAAGAAGAGCTCTCTAGATCCTACACGAGCGATTCTCGTCATCAGCCAGGGCAGCAGGCGTGTTCCGAGAACGACCATTACAGAAAGGAAAATCGCAGCCTTCAATAACGCATAACCAAGTTTAGGTAGTCCAACGACAGGATCATTCAGTTCTGGCAAGGCAATCATCAATGGCACAACAGCCAGGTCCTGGACAATAAGGATACCGATCATCACTTTACTGGAAAGTGTGCCCATCCACCCTTGATTCATGAGAGTCTTGAGTATGACCATTGTACTCGAAAAGGAAACCAGAGCCCCCAGCCAAAGAGATGACTTCCAGTCCAGACCCATAAATTGACCGGCACCATAACCAACTAATATAGTTAGAAACATTTGTAGCGGTGTACCAATAAGAGCAATCTTTTTAACGGGCTTAAGATCTTTAAACGAGAATTCTAAACCAAGAGCAAAGAGCAATAAGGCTATCCCAATTTCAGCCAACAGTTCGATCTCGTGAATGTCAGAAACGGTATAGCCCCCGGTATGTGGACCAAGAATGATTCCTGCTATGATGTAACCTAGAATAAGTGGTTGTTTAATTTTTTGTGTTAGAATTCCGCAAAAAAAAGCGAACACAACAATAAGAATGATATCAGTCGCAATACCCATAGTTGTAATCCATTTTTGTAAAAAATCTCGCCAAGTTTATAAAATGACGAGACGAAAAATGTTAAGCATTCTTTATTGTAAAATGCCTTCGACATCAATTGTGTGTCAAGGGACTGCATTTTTATGATTCAACGGTAAATTGTCAAACCAAACTGAACACCTCGGCGAGCCAGAGGTGGTAGAAGTGGGTCCACTTTGTTGGACCACTGAGCGACGTTTTTAAGGTGGACAGTTTTCTGGACAGGTCATTAAGGTGGAGTCCAACGACGAGGAGGACTTCCAAGAATGTCCAAGAGAAGACACTTTTCAGCAGAGTTCACGGCCAAGGTTGCGCTTGACGCATTATCCGGCGAGATGACGCTTTCGGAGTTGGACAGCAAGTACAAGATCCACCCCAATCAAGTATCGACTTGGAAGAAGCAAGCCAAAGATCTGAGCGTTGCCGGGTTCAAAGCCGTAAGAGCCAAGAAGAAAACGACCTCAAAGAGTTGCACGCAAAAATTGGTCAGCTTACAATCGAGAATGATTTTTTTACAAAAGGCCTTCGCTCGGAAGTGACGTATGAGCGGAGGCGACAGATGGTCGATAAGTATCATCCGTCACTTAGTATATCGCACCAATGCTACATGTTGAGCATGCTTCGTTCGACGTACACAAGCCCAAGGGCGAGAGATAGTTCAAGATGCGGTTGATGCGCTTGATTGACGAACATTTTCTGGAAACGCCATTCCTTGGCAGTCGCCAGATGCGATATCGCCTTATTCATCTAGGCTTTGCCGTTGGGCGTCGTAGAGTTCGACGCCTGATGCGAAAGATGGGGTGTCAGCGATTTACAAGAAGTCGAGGACGACAATTCCGCATCTGAGTATCGGATATACCTTTATCTGCTGCGAGGGCTGCGAATCGACCTTATGGACTGGCACAGTCGTGCTGTTCTTTCATGGCGTTTATCAAACACGATGGAAGCCGACTTTTGCGACTCCGCTTTTGAGGACCCAATCAATCGTTAAAGTGTGCCCGAAATTTTCAACACGGATTAGGGGAGCCAGTTTACCAGCCCTCATATTTACCATTAATTGCTGTTTTCTCGTATTGATTTTCCAGCTTAGGAAAATATAAAATACTAACACTCTAAATGACTTAGATCAAGGAATGTGTCAAAGTCAATTTTTGCTACTACATCATTAAGTAATACTGCCACGGGATAGTTCCCTTCATATCCTGCCGTCACATCGTCAAACTCGCCTTGCTCATGCCCGACGACCTCTTTGACTTTGTACCTTGCCAGATCAAGTAGCTTTGCTCTGGTGATGAAGGTATGCCGGAAAGAATGGAAGGTGACATCACTCACGCCTTCCTGAGCACCAACGTTCTGCTTGCGCCTGAATCGAGTGAACCATTTTGACGCCGCATGGGAATACTTGCCTTTCACGTCTGGCGGTAGATCGTTGAAAAGGCGCTTGGTTGTTCTTCTGCGCTTTGAGTCGACAAAAGCTAAGAAGCCAAGCTCATTGGCAAGATATGGATGAATCGGAACAAGGCGTTTACCTGCTTCCGTCTTTACGTGTTTATCCTTGCCTTGATCGTTTATGTCCAAGATCCAGACGCCGGACTCCTCACGAATATCTGTTATTGAGAGCTGACAGAGCTCTTCTAAGCGAGCTCCTGTAAATAAACCCAGAAGCGGAAGCCAGTATTGCCAGTCCTTGCGCAAGTTACGGCGTTTGTATGTGTCGGGGCTGAAAAGTCGTTTCAGCTCGTCCTCAGTGAAAGCCCTGCGTTGTGATTTTGATGCCGCTTTGCCTCCGGGCACTTCGAGAACCTTGTTCAGTGGTTTGGCCTTGTCGATGTATCCTTCAAGCTCACACCAGTTCAGGAACGAGCGTATGGCAGTGAAGCGTGTTTCGAGAGACTTCGGCTTGTAGAGATCCTTTTCTGGGATACTCATCCGAAGCAATTGATGAAGTGTTTTGTCCTTATAACGCTTCGTCCTCGCTCCTGGTAGCTTCTGAACTTTTTTCCAGTAGCCTTTCATGTGATCGCGTGACAATTCACTCATGGTCAATTTGGCATTACCCATTTTGACCAGATTAGCGAACTGCTTCAATTGCGGCGGTATATCTTTGCGACTGGCAGCACCCCATGGATTTGGGCCTTCCGTCTTGAACTCGATGTACTTCTCTATTGCTTCCAGAATTGTTGGGGAAGGTGGAACAGGCGGAGCAGCTGGCTGTATGACTTGAGTTTGCTCTTGGCCTTGGAGTATTGCTACAAAGCCTGTCTTGCGAGCTGCATTCAGGAATCTTGCTTCGACTTCAAGCAGGGCAGCGCAGAACTCACGGTATTCTTTGGAGTCCTTTTCAACATCTATTTCTTCACGATCCAGCAGCTCTGCGGCTCTATCTTCAACCTTCTTGAGGTTGCTACATTCGAGAGCTTCTTGAACGTCTGTCGCGAGGATTGTGAGCTGTTCATTGCGCTTATCCAGCTCGTCTAGCTCCCATGAACGGGAGAGGCGGTATTCACGTTCTTCTTCGAGCGCCTCATCGAGCCATTGCTGAGCAATGCGGCGTATGGTTTCACGGCTCAATCTACCAGACATGACGTCATCCCTCCTTTTACGAAATTCATTAAATATCGCATGTGAGGTAGTGACCAGTCTTATAGCCTTAGGCCGAGCTTCTCTCAAGTATCTGGTTTTGAGCGACTTCTTGAATTCTTGCATGCCCATGACCGGACGCAAATCGCTTGGAATTCGAAGTCGAAAATAGAGGCCATTTCGATGGCTGGTGAGGTAGGATGGGGCAGAAAAAGACATTGGACAATCCTCCTTGTGTGTACCCGTTTTGTGTACCCACGGCTCTGACGAGCTTAATTCGGAAGAATGCCCAATGTTTTCAAATGCTTGGCGGAGAGGGTGGGATTCGAACCCACGTACGAGCTATTAACTCGTAACTCGATTTCGAGTCGAGCGCGTTACGGCCGGACTTCGCTACCTCTCCTTTTGTGGCTAGCGCCAATGTGAAGTGGGTATATAAACAGACTCTCGCCAAGAGGCAAGCACCTTTTGTGATTTGACCCTGGATGAGTGGGGCTGACGGACGATAAGCATGAAAAAAGCCCCCGAGCAGATGCGTTCGGGGGCTTTCACGTCAAATATGTGCTGGGGCCTAGAGCGGCTTCAGTTCGGTCAGGACCGGCTCATCGTGGTGATCGCAGTCGTGATGGTCGCAGGTGATCTGATTGTCCTTGAGATCGCCGGACAGCCATTTATCGAGAACATCTTCGATGGGACCGGAACAACCTCGGACCACTTGAATCCCGGCTTTTTTGAGGATGTTCAGCGCACCCTCGCCCATGTTTCCGGCAAGCATGACTTTGACGCCACGATTGGCCAGGACCGGGGCGATGTCGGATTTGCAACCGCATCCCTGGGGGGAATCCATGCGTTCACTGAAAACGATCCGGTTATCTTCCACGGTCACCAACGTATAGTGGTCGCAGTGGCCAAAATGGTCGTCGATAAGTCCGTCGCGGGTGGGCAGTGCGATGATCATATGTCTCTCCTGAATAAATGAATGGGTCTGAATATGTGAAAATAAGACGGATAACGCCGTTGTAAAGAGGGACGTCCTATTTTCTCCTTTCCAGGAAAAAACGTTTGAGCAGCGAGGAGCACTCACTGCCCATCACCCCCTCCACGGTCCACAACTTATGATTGGTGAAGGGCAGCGCGCAACCTTCCAGGTTCGAGACCAAAGCGCCGGCGCGTTCGTCCCGAGCCGCAAAGATTACCCCGGCCACGCGTGCGTGGATCAGTGCGCCAGTACACATCAGGCACGGCTCCAGGGTTACGGCCATGATCGTGTCCGGCAAACGGTAGTTGCCCATGACCTTGGCCGCTTCGCGCAAACAGAGAATCTCTGCATGCCCGGTGGGGTCCTGTTCGGCTATGGGCCGATTGTGAGCCGCGGCGAGCAGGGTGCCGGTGGGCGTGAACAATGCCGCGCCGATAGGGGCCTCACCCGCTTTCCCTGCCTTGCACGCTTCGCCGAAGGCCACGTCCATAAGGTCGCGCCAGGTGGTACCGGCGGGCGGTTGTGGGGCAGCGGGGGAGGCCATGCTGGGGGTTACCGCTCTTTGAGGTATCGTACCCCGGCTTCGAGCATGGTCAGACCGAGCGGAATATTTGGGTCGGTGCCTCGCGTCCAGGAAGGATGGTTGGTCTTGTGGTTGTACGCCTCGGGATGGGGCATCAGGCCCAAAATGCGGCCGGTGGGGTCGGTAAGCCCGGCAATGCCCATCGGGGACCCGTTGGGATTGTAGGGATAGTCCAGAGTCACCTCGTTGGTCTCGGGGTGGACATACTGGACCGCAATGAGATTTTCATCCTGCAGGGCCTGGAAAGTGGCGTCGTCCATGGGGATGATCTTGCCTTCGCCGTGCCGGATGGGCACGTCCAGGTACTCTATACCCTTGGTGAACACGCAGGGCGAAGCCGGGTTGGTCTTCAGCCGCACCCAGCGGTCCTCGAACCGGCCGGAGTCATTGTAAGACAGAGAGACCTGGCGTTCGAAGTAGCGGCCACCGATGCCGGGCAGCAGGCCGAGCTTGCAAAGCAGCTGGAAGCCGTTGCAGATGCCGAGGATGATGCCGCCTTTGTCGAAGAAACTTTTCAACTGATCGAGGACCGGTTTGCCGTCCGCGTCGTTGGACCACCGCCAGCGAAGGGCCGCGGCCTGAGCCGCCCCCAGGTCGTCCCCATCGAGAAATCCGCCGGGGCAGAGCAGGTAGTTGTATTCGTCCATGCGGACATGGCCCGCTGCGAGATCAGAAAAATAAACGATGTCGGCATTGTCCGCCCCTGCTTGCTGCAAAGCATAGGCAGATTCCTTTTCGCAGTTGGTGCCGTATCCGGTGATGACGATTGCATTGACGCGGGCCATGAAAATCTCCTCTTCATATTGACTTTGTCGCATTACCCTGCAAAATTTGCGGAGCAGCGACGTGCTGGGCAGGAACATACGTGTCCGACGCACGACAGTCAACATGGCCGGCAGATGAGATCGGTTATGATATATCCTTATAATTCAAGCATAATCAAGGGGCTTCCTGACGTATGAAAACCAAGTTCATATTTATTACCGGTGGTGTTCTTTCTTCCCTGGGTAAGGGGTTGGCCGCGGCATCCATTGGAGCACTTCTCCAGGCCCGTGGCCTTAAAGCCACCATTCAGAAGCTCGATCCCTACATCAACGTTGACCCCGGCACCATGAATCCTTTTCAGCATGGTGAGGTCTACGTGACGGACGACGGCGCCGAGACCGACCTCGACCTCGGCCACTACGAGCGCTATCTGGGTACCGCCCTGAGCCAGCAGAACAACTACACCTCCGGCTCCATTTATAACTCGGTCATCCAGAAGGAACGCCGCGGCGACTACCTGGGCGGTACCGTGCAGGTCATCCCGCACATCACCGACGCCATCAAGGAAGCGGTCATCAACCTGCCTAACGGCGAGGATGTGGCCCTGATCGAGATCGGCGGCACCGTGGGCGACATCGAGGGCCAGCCGTTCCTGGAGGCCATCCGTCAGCTCAAGAACGACCTGGGCAAGGAGAACGTCCTGTTCATCCACCTGACCCTGGTTCCTTACATCAAGGCCGCTGGCGAACTGAAGACCAAGCCCACCCAGCACTCCGTCAAGGAACTGCGCAGCGTTGGTATTCAGCCCGACATCATCATCGCCCGTTCCGAAGTGGATTTGCCGGACGACCTCAAGAAAAAGATCGCTCTGTTCTGTGACGTGGATCAGGACGCCGTGTTCACCGGTGTGGACGTGGATTCCATCTACAAGGTTCCCCTTGAATTCTACAACGAGGGCGTGGACCAGAAGATCGCCATCCTCCTGAAGTTGCCTGCCAAGAATGCGGAACTGGCCCCCTGGGAAAACCTCGTGCACAGCCTGGATCACCCCAGCGGGACGGTCAAAATCGGCATCGTGGGCAAGTATGTGGACCTGACCGAAGCTTACAAGAGCCTGCACGAGGCCCTGATCCACGGCGGCGTGGCCAACGACGTCAAGGTGGAGCTGGAATACGTCAACTCCGAGAAGGTCACCGCGGCCAACGTGGAGAAGAAGCTCAAGGGCCTGGACGGTATTCTGGTGCCCGGCGGCTTCGGTTCGCGCGGCATCGAAGGCAAGATCCTGTCCATCAAGTACGCCCGCGAGAACAAGGTTCCGTTCTTCGGCATCTGCCTCGGCATGCAGTGCGCCTGCATCGAGTTCGCCCGCAACGTTATCGGTCTGGAGGGTGCCAACTCCGAGGAATTCGACAAGACCACTCCGCACAACATCATCTACCTGATGAAGGAATGGTTTGATTTCAGGACCAAGAAGACCGAAACCCGTTGCGAAGAGTCCGAGAAGGGCGGCACCATGCGCCTGGGCTCGTACCCGTGCAAGCTCAAGAAGGACACCAAGGCTTTCGAGGCCTACAAGACCGCGAACATCGACGAACGTCACCGTCATCGCTTCGAGTACAACAACAAGTACATCGAGCAGTTTGAGCAGAACGGCATGGTCCTGTCCGGCACCGCCCCCGACGAGTCCCTGGTGGAGATCGTGGAGCTGCCCGGTCATCCTTGGTTCCTGGGTTGCCAGTTCCATCCGGAATTCAAATCCAATCCCATGAATCCGCATCCGCTGTTCCGTGAATTCATCAAGGCATCCAAAGAAGAGAAGGCCAAGAAGTAGTCTATGGCAGATCTGTATACCGCCAGCCGGTCCGGCCCGTTCATTCTGGCCGGACCCTGCGCCATTGAGACAAGGGAGATTGCGTTCCAGGCCGCCGACGTGCTCGCCGGCCTGGCTGCCAAGCTGAATATCCCCATCGTCTACAAAAGCTCGTTCGACAAGGCCAACCGGACCTCGCTGACCAGTTTTCGCGGGCCGGGCATGGAAGAAGGGCTTGAAATCCTGGCCGAAGTGAAACGGAGGACAGGGTTGCCGGTGGTCACGGACATCCACCACCCCGAACAGGCCGCACCCGTGGCCGAGGTGGCGGATGTCCTGCAGATTCCGGCCTTTCTTTGCCGTCAGACCGATCTGCTGGTGGCCGCCGCTGAGACCGGCAAGGTAGTCAACGTCAAGAAAGGGCAGTTCCTGGCCCCCTGGGACATGAAGAACGTGGTCGACAAGCTCCGCTCTGCGGGCAACGACCAGGTATGGCTGACCGAACGCGGTTCCACATACGGGTACAACAACCTGGTCGTGGACATGCGATCCATTCCCCAGATGCAGAGCTTCGGCGTGCCGGTGGTCATGGACGCTACCCATTCGGTGCAGTTGCCCGGCGGTTTGGGCGGCGCTTCTGGCGGTCAGCGTGAATATGTCTCGATTCTGGCTTCGGCTGCGGTTGCGGCTGGCGCGAATGGCGTGTTCATGGAAGTTCATCCCGACCCGGACAAGGCCTTGTGCGACGGGCCCAATTCCCTGCCTCTGGCCGAAGTGGAAACCTTGCTCAAGCGACTGCAGGCCCTGTGGGAGATTAATCGTGGCTGACGCGACCGCGCTGGCGCGGAACATCAAACTGCTGGTGCTGGACGTGGACGGCGTTTTCACCGACGGCGGCCTGTACTATGGCGACGAGGGTATCCTGATGAAGCGCTTCAGCGTACAGGACGGCCTTGGAGTCAAGCTGGCTCAGTCAGTGGGGCTTGAGATTGGAGTCATCACGGGGCTGGATCAAAAGCCCGTGGAAAAGCGCGTCACCGAATTGGGCATTAAATACTATTATGCGGGTCATCATCGCAAGTTGCCCCTCTTTGAAAAGATGTGCGAAGAGGTCGGAGTCGCTCCGGAAGAGGCCGCCTACATGGGCGATGACTGGATCGATTTGGCTGTGATGAGCCGTGCGGGGCTGGCTCTGTGCGTGCCCAATGCGGTGCCCGAGGTGATCGAGGCTGCGGACTGGATGTCTACCCGAAAGGGCGGGCATGGCGCGGTTCGCGAGGCCATTTCGTTCATTCTTGAGGCCCGGGGGCTCAAGGAACAGGCACTTCGACACTGGGTGGATTAGATGAGAGGGCGTCCGGCTCTGGTTCTGTTCACCATTTTTGCCCTGGGCTTGCTCCTTGGGCTGGGCGTCAACGCGCTCTTTTTTTCCGACCCCATCCTGGAAAACAAGGATACCACCCAACAAGCGCCCGCATCACGCGAGGACATGTTTGCCAACGCCGATGTCTCGGCCGAGGATATCGAACTGGTTCAGGGCAAAGAGGGCAGCTTGAACTGGAAGCTTCTGGCCAAGAGCGCAAAGTACAATCAGGAGCTCGGCATCATTGCCGTGGATTTTCCCCAGCTGACAGCCTATTTCGGGGATGATCGTCAGGAGGTCTACGTTCAGGCCGATCGGGGCGAGGTGGACCAGGCTAACGACAATCTTAGCCTGTACGACGGGGTCAGCGGCCGGTTCGGTGATATGGCCCTGGATGCGCAGCACCTTGATTATGTGGGCGCAATAGGTAAGGTGTATCTTAAAGGAGGCGTGATAGTGCGCCGTCCCGACATGACCGTCGAAGCCAAGGCTCTGGAAATCGATCTGGTCACGAGGCAAATGGTGGCTGCCGGCGGTGTGGAAGCGCTGTTGGCCCCCGAAGGGCTGGGAAGGAGTCCTTTGAATGAAAACAAGGAATAAGACGTTGCTGAAAACGGTTCGCCATACGGGAATTCTGCTGATACTGGCCCTGTTGCTGGTCCCGGCCCAGGCCATGGCCCAGGAATGGGGTGAAGTGCGGGAGGCTACGGTCAACCTCAATGTCCGCAAGGCGCCCGAACCCGGGGCCGAACACGTGGTTACTCTGGCCAAGGGCCAGCGGGTCCGGACGGATTTTCCTCAAAACGGTTGGCTGGCCGTATTCGAGCTGGGTGAAAAAGACCGCAACCTGTCCAAGGCGGTTGGTTACGCCAATGCCAAATATCTCAAGGTTGTCGCGGTCGAGGAGAAGACTGCACCCCAAACAGCGCAGCAGTCCACACCGGCGTCCAAGGCGGATTCAGGAGAAGGGGAAATCAAGGCGCCGGTTGCCGCCACGCCTCCCGCGCCCATTGCCGTCGGCGTGGATCCCAGCCGTCTGCCCGTGAAGATTACCTCTGACCGCATGACTTATGACGAGACCGGGAAAGTCATCTCTTTCGTGGGACACGTGGTCGCGTCCCACGGCGAACTGACCCTGTGGGCAGACAAGCTCTCCGCCTATCTCGCATCCAGCACTGACAAAAAGTTCTCCGCCGACAGTGTGGATCGGATTGTGGCCGAAGGGAACGTCCGGGCCAAGAAGGGTACCTCCGAGGGCACCTGCGGCATGCTGACCTATTTTGTGGGCCAGCAGTTGCTTAAAATGGAGCAGAACCCCAAGCTTCAGGACGGTCCCAATTCCCTGACGGGCGAAGTCATCAATTTCCATATCAAGGACGACCGGTCCGAGGTCATTGGCGGCAAGCAGCGCGTCAAAGCCATTTTCATGACTCCCGGCAACCTGAAGGTGCAATAAATGGCCGAAGGTCTGCGCGCAACCAACCTGTCCAAACGGTACGGCCAAAAAGAGGTCGTGCATAACATCAACATTAAGCTCGACGCCCGTGAGGTTGTCGGGCTGTTGGGGCCGAACGGAGCGGGTAAGACGACCACCTTCTACATGCTCGTGGGAATCGTCCAGCCCAACACCGGTGTCGTCTCTCTGGGAGGCCAGGCCCTAACAGACAAGCCCCTGCACGAGCGCGCCCGTCTCGGGGTCAGCTATCTTCCGCAAGAAAGCTCCATCTTCAAGAAGTTGACTGTACGCCAGAATCTGGAAATCATTCTGGAGCAAACCTCTATGAATTCCCGCCAGCAGCGGGCCAGAGCGGACGAACTCATGGAGATGTTCACCATCACCAAGCTGGCGGACCAGGCATCCATGTTTTTGTCCGGCGGTGAGCGGCGAAGGCTGGAAATAGCCCGGGCGCTCATAACCAACCCCCAATTCATCCTCCTGGACGAACCGTTCGCCGGTATCGATCCCATAGCGGTCATTGATATTCAGGAGATCATTTCCGTACTCAAATCCATGGACATCGGCATCCTCATCTCGGATCACAATGTTCGGGAAACGCTCAATATTTGTGACCGTGCCTACCTTGTCTACGAAGGCACCGTCATCCTTGAAGGAGCCCCGTCCGAGATCGTCAAGTCCAGCCGCGCCAGGCAGATCTATCTGGGCGAAGATTTCCGTCTCTAATCCGCTATTCCCGTCTTTTTTTCCTCTTTCCCGATTTACACCGCCTCCAAAGGTTGGTACACTTTTTTCATATCATATATTTTTCAAAGATTTATTAATGTAAACAGGGTGTTAACACAATTGTGTTGCATCCTAAATTTGACTGTGGCATAGTTGAACCGGATAAAAAGTCCGGCGGTCGAAAAAAAATTTCTTTATCCGGCCACCGATAAACACAAGTTCAAACGGGTAACGCATCATGGGATTGGAACTTCGGCAACAGCTCAAGCTCTCACAGCAATTGGTCATGACGCCCCAATTGCAGCAGGCCATCAAGCTGCTGCAATTGTCACGTCTTGAGCTGCTGGAGACCGTGCAGCAGGAATTGTTGGAGAATCCTTTCCTCGATGAGACCGAGACCGACACCGAGGTCCCGGACAAGCCCGAGGTCCTGACCGAATCCCAGGCCGAAGAGGAACTTGTCCGCACAGCGGACTGGGAAAACTACCTGGGTGAATTTTCCTCCACGTCCAAGCAGGCCTTGTCGCGCGACATGGAGATGCCCGAAGAGGGGATGTCCTTCGAAGCCCGCCTTGCCTCCAAGCCCTCGCTGGAAGGGCATCTCAACTGGCAGATGCGTCTGTCCAATTTTACCGAGCATGAGTTGGCTATCGGCGACGTCATCCTCGGCAATATCGACACGAACGGCTATCTGCAGGCCACCATGGAAGAGCTGACCGCCATGGTCCAGGCCTCCGAAGAGGAGATAGAGTCCGTTCTGGTTCGTATCCAGCACCTGGATCCGGTGGGCGTGGGCGCTCGGACCCCGCAGGAGTGCCTGCTGGTCCAGATGGAAGTCCTCGGCTACGATGATCCGATCCTGGTCTCGCTGGTGCGCGATCACCTGGAAGACCTGGAAAAGAACCGCTACAAGCCGTTGGCCCGCAAGTTCAAGATCACCATGGACGAGCTCAAGTCGTATCTGGACCTGATGCAGACTCTCGATCCCATGCCCGGGGCCAATTTCTCCAGCACGGAACCGCATTATGTCAGCCCGGACGTGTACGTTTACAAGTACGGGGAGGACTTCGTCATCATCCTCAACGAGGACGGCATGCCGAGGCTTCAGATGAACACCTTCTACATGGATTCCATGAAGGGCGCGGCCGACAAGGAGAAGGAATATTTTCAGGAAAAGATGCGTTCCGCCGCATGGTTGATGAAAAGTCTGTACCAGCGGCAGCGAACGCTGTATAAAGTAGTTGAGAGCATTGTCGGCTTCCAACGGGCATTCTTCGAGGAGGGCGTGACAAAGCTCAAACCCCTGATCCTCAAGGAGGTAGCGGAAGACATCGAAATGCACGAATCCACCGTGAGCCGGATTACTACCAGCAAATATGTTTCGACCCCTCACGGTATATTCGAGCTGAAGTTCTTCTTCAACTCGGCCCTGGACCTGAATGATGGGTCTCAGGTGGGTTCGGAGAGCGTCAAGGCGCTCATAAAGCAAATGATCTCAGAAGAAGACACGAAGAAACCGCTCAGTGACGAAAGAATTGGCGAGATACTTCAGGAAAAGCTGGAGGTGAATATCGCCAGGCGAACGGTAGCCAAATACCGCTCGGCAATGGGCATCCCTTCGTCTTCAAAACGCAAGCAGTATTTCTAGGTTCTGCTTGAAGCACTCTCAACCAGGAGGCAGCGTATGAACATCAGCTTCACTTTCAAGAACTTTGAGCCTTCCGATCACCTCAAGAGTTACGCGGAAAAGCGTTTTGAAAAGGTTGCGAGATACGTTCCCGAAGCGGAGGCCGATCTCCAGGTCAACCTGCTGGTCGACAAGTTTCGCCACAAGGCGGACGTGATCCTGAATTCGGATCGCATTCATATCTCGGCGTACGAAGACTCTGAAGACATGTACTCCACCATTGATCTGGTGCTGGACAAGTTGGAAGCCCAGCTGCGCAAGATGCGCGAAAAGATGAAGAACCGCCCCAGACAGGCGCGTCCCAATAAGATGGTCCAGATGAACTACCTGTCCTATGAGGACATCGAACACGGTTCAGCTCCCACCATCGTCGGTACCGACGCATACGAGCCCAAGCCCATGTCCGTGGACGAGGCCGCCATGCAGCTCGATGCCCGCGACAACGAGTTCCTGGTCTTCCTGAACGCGGAGACCGACGGCGTCAACGTGATTTACAAGAGAAAGAACGGCGATTACGGCCTCATCGACCCCGGAAACTAAGCATGAAACTCAGTGATTACCTGGCGAAGGAGTTGATCCTTCCCGAACTCGAGTCCGAAACCAAGTCGGACGTATTGAATGAACTCGTCGCTCCTTTGGGCGAGCAATATCCAGAGATGGACACGGACCATGCGGTCCGTGTCCTTCTCGATCGTGAACGGCTGGGCTCCACCGGCATCGGGGACGGCATAGCCATTCCACACGGTAAACTCGAAGACCTGGAAAAAGTCATTGTCGTGGTTGGCCGCAGCCGCAAGGGTGTGGAGTTCGAAGCGCTGGATCACAGCCCGTGCACCATCTTTTTCCTGGTGCTGGCTCCGGAACAGGTTGCGGGCATGCACCTGCGCGTTCTGGCGCAGATTTCCCGTCTTCTCAAGGACGAGGAATTCCGCAAAGCGTTCCTGTCGGCCGACGACCTTGAAGCCCTTTGGGCGCTGCTCAAAAGCGTATAAGCGAATGGACGGAATCCGTTGACCTCGACCAACCCGTTCCCGGTGGTGATCGTCACCGGACTCTCCGGCTCCGGCAAAAGTACAGCGCTCAAGGTCTTTGAAGACCTCGGGTTCTTTTGCATCGACGGACTGCCCTCCGAAATGTCGGCCAAATTGGCCGAACTGATCCTTTCCTTCGACACCAAGTATCGCGGTCTTGCGCTCGGCATGGATTTGCGCCAGTTCGAGTTTGTGGATGGCTGGGGTAAGGCTTTGGAAGGTTTTGCAGAGCTCGGCATTACCCCGCAGGTCTTGTTTCTTGAAGCCAAGATGGCCGAACTGGTCCGTCGTTATGCCACCACCCGTCGGCCGCACCCGTTGGAAAGCCGTAATCTCGGTCTTGAGCAGGCTCTGGAGATGGAAAAGAAACTCCTGGAGCCCGTGCGCCTCGGAGCTGTCCTGGTTCTGGACACCACCGATTATTCCATTCATGATTTGCGTCGAGTCATCCAGACCAAGTGGTCTTCCTTGGAAGATGTGACCATGGGCATGAGGGTGCACATCATCACCTTTGGTTTCAAGTACGGTGTGCCATCTGAAGCCGATCTGGTCTTCGATCTCCGTTTTCTGCCCAACCCCTATTTCGACAAGTCGCTGCGCCCACTGTCCGGACTGGATAAGGCGATTTCCGACTATGTTCTCGGCAATCCTACCGGCGAGGGATTCATCAAACGTTTTCATGAATTTCTGCTCTATATCCTGCCTCTTTACGCCGATGAAGGACGCTACCGGATCACCCTGGCGCTGGGGTGTACCGGCGGCCGTCACCGGTCCGTGTCTGTGGCCGAGTCGGTACTGGAAACCCTGAAGAAAAAAGGGTATACTGCTTCAATAGAA